>MUNG01000509.1:315-516 GCA_002154585.1 Streptomyces pseudogriseolus | reverse complement strand
CGACTGCCCGCAGTCGGCGGCGAACTGGGCACGTCCAGGCGTGACAGCCCGGGTGCGTGGATAGGTTGAGGCTATGGCCAGTCATACGGAATCCACGGACCCCGGCGCCCTGCCGACGCCCACCACGCAGGCCGGGCGTGACGGCCTGGACGCCCTCCTGGCCCGCCCGGGCAAGGCCCTGATCGGCCTCGACTTCGACGG
>MUNG01000509.1:0-221 GCA_002154585.1 Streptomyces pseudogriseolus | reverse complement strand
GGTGCTCGGCCACTACGGCGCCGAGCGCTGGGAAGCGGTCACAAGTTCCGTCACCGCACCCGCCCCGCACCCCGGCGTCGCCGCCGCCCGCGCGGAGCTGCCCGGGCTGCTGGACCGGGTCGGGGCGTGGCAGGGCACGTGGATCGAGGAGAAGGGGCGGGCGGTCGCCGTCCACACCCGCAGGGCCTCCGACCCGCAGGCCGCCTTCGAGGCGTTGCGCG
>MUNG01000508.1 GCA_002154585.1 Streptomyces pseudogriseolus | reverse complement strand
GGGGACGCCGTCGAGCCGGTCCAGGAGGCCGCGCAGCCGCCTGCGCAGCCCGTCGCGCAGGGCGGGGTCCGCCGGCGCGTCGGCGAACTCGGCCTCCAGCTGCTCCAGCCGGTCGAGGACCGGGGAGCCGGCGGGCGGGCCGGCCGGGGCGATCCGCTCCAGCAGATGCGCGGCGAGCCGTTCGGGGGTGGGGTGGTCGAACAGGAGCGTCGCCGGCAGCCGTACGCCCGCGAGGGCGCTGAGCCGGTTGCGCAGTTCGACGGCGGTCAGGGAGTCGAACCCGCTGTCCAGGAAGCCCCGTTCGGGGTCGAGGGAGTCGGGCGTGTCGTGGCCGATGACCAGGGCCGCCTGGGTGAGCACGGCGTCCAGTACGGCGCTGTGGCGGGCGCCGGCGTCGAGTCCGGCGAGGCGTTCGCGCAGGCCGTCCGCGGTGGGCGCGGCGGCCTGTGCGGCGGGAGCCGTACGGGCCGTGCGCCGGGCGTACGCGGGAACGAGGTCGCGGAGCACCTCGGGCACCGAGCCGTCGGGGCCGCGCAGCGCGCCGGTGTCCAGACCGGCCGGGGCGAACCAGGCGTCCGTGCTGCGCAGCGCCGTGTCCAGCAGGGCGAGCGCGTCGGCGGTGGCCAGGGGGCGCAGGCCGCCGCGGGCGATGCGGCGCAGGTCGGTCTCGGCCAGGGCGCCGGTCATGCCGCTGCGTTCCGCCCACAGTCCCCAGGCGAGGGACTGCACACGGCGCCCGGCGGCGGTCTCCCGGACGGCGAACGCGTCGAGGAAGGCGTTGGCGGCCGAGTAGTTGGCCTGCCCGGCCCCGCCGAAGGTGCCGGAGAGGGAGGAGAACAGGACGAGCGCGGCGCCGGTGCCGGCGGTGAGTTCCGCCAGCAGGCAGGCCGCGTCGGCCTTGGCGCGCAGCACGGTGTCGAGGCGTGCGGGGGTGAGCGACTGCACGATGCCGTCGTCGAGGACACCGGCGGTGTGCACGACCGCGGTCAGCGGCCGGTCCTCGGGGACGTGCGCGAGCAGGGCGGTCAGGGCGTCCCGGTCGGCGACGTCGCAGGCGGCGACGGTGACGTGGGCGCCGTGGCCGCGCAGTTCCTCGCACAGTTCGGCCATGCCCTCGGCGGCGGGGCCGCGCCGTCCGGCCAGCACCAGCGAGCGGGCGCCGTGCGCGGTGACCAGGTGGCGGGCGACCTGCCGGCCGAGGACGCCGCCCGCGCCGGTGACGAGCACCGTGCCGTCGCCGACCGCGTCGGGCGCGTCGGCGGCGGGTGTGGCGCGGGTCAGCCGGGGCGCGAGGGCGGCCCCGTCCCGCAGCGCGGTCTCGCTGCCCTCGCCGGCCAGGACGGCGGGCAGCAGCGCCAGGGAGGCGGCGGTGCCGTCGTGGTCGACGAGCGCGAAGCGGCCGGGGTTCTCGGCCCGTGCCGCGCGCACCAGGCCCCACACGGCGGCCTGCGCGGGGTCGGTGAGGGCCGCGTCGCCGGGTCCGGTGGCGACCGCGTGGCGGGTCAGCAGGACCAGCCGGGAAGCGGCGAGGGCGTCCTCGGCCAGCCACTCGGTCACCAGCCGCAGCGCGTGCCCTGCGGTCTGCCGGGCGGCGGTGGCGGGGTCCGCGTCCGCGTCGGCCGCCGGCACGACGGCCAGCACGGCACGCGGGACGGCGGGTTCGGCGGCGTCTGTCTCCGTGGACCCGGTGGCCAGGGTCGTCGCCAGCGCGGCCGGGTCGGCGTGCCGCACGGCTCCCGCGAGACCCGGCAGGGCGTCGAACTCGGCCGCCGGACCCACGAGGTGCACGGGGGCGGTGGCGGTTCCGACGGGGGCCGGGATCCAGCGGAGGGTGTGCAGCGCGCCGGCGTTGCCGGTGGCGGCCGGCAGGGACGCGGTGTCCACGGCGCGCAGGGTCAGCGCGCCGATCTCCGCGACCGGGGCTCCGGTGCCGTCGAGGAGCGTCACCTGGTGGGTGTGCTCGCCGGCCGGGACGAGCCGTACCCGCAGCGCGGCGGGTCCGTCGGTGTGCGCGGCGACGTCCTGGAAGGTGAACGGGACCACGGTGTCCGTGCCGTCGGCGACGGTGAGGGCCACGGTGTGCAGGGCGGCGTCGAGGAGGGCGGGGTGGACGCGGAACCGGTCGGTGCCCTGGAGGTGTTCGCCGGCCTCAGGGGCGATCTCCGCGTACACGGTGTCGCCGTCGCGCCAGGCGGC
>MUNG01000507.1 GCA_002154585.1 Streptomyces pseudogriseolus | reverse complement strand
ACGCGGGTCGGGAGGGGCGTCCGGGCGCGTCGGGGCGTGGCGGAGCGGCAGATTCCGTCGCCGGAGAGGGTGACTCCGGGGCCAACCCCGGCAACCGGCTCGCGCCGCACCCGTTCGGCGGGCAGGATGCTGCCCGTAACCGACGTCCGCCCTGGGAGGCACCCGGATGACCGGCACCGCGCCCGTGCCCTTCACCGCCGACGACTACGCGGCCCGCATGGAGCGGGCCGCCCGGCAGGCCGCCGACGCCGGACTCGCCGGGCTGCTCGTCGCCCCGGGCCCGGACATGGTGTGGCTCACCGGGTACACGCCGCCCGCCGACACCGAGCGGCTCACCCTGCTGGTCCTCGCCCCCGGCCGGCCACCCGAGCTCGTCGTCCCCGCCCTGGAGGCCCCGGACGCCGGGCGGGCCACCGGCGCGCCCGCCCTCACCCTGCGCGACTGGACCGACGGCAAGGACCCCTACGCCCTCACCGCCGCCCTCCTGGACGCCCGGGGGCGGTTCGGCGTCAGCGACAACGCCTGGGCGCTGCACCTCCTGGCCCTCCAGCGCACGCTCCCCGACACCTCGTACGTCGCCCTCACCGAGGCGCTGCCGATGCTGCGCGCCGTGAAGGACGCCGCGGAACTGGAGCGGCTCGCCGCGGCAGGCGCCGCCGCGGACGCCGCGTTCGAGGAGATCAGGCAGGTGCGCTTCTCCGGCCGCCCGGAGTCCGAGGTGGCCGCCGACCTCGCCGGGCTGCTGCGCCGGTTCGGCCACTCCCAGGTCGACTTCACCATCGTCGCCTCCGGGCCCAACGGCGCCAACCCGCACCACGAGGCCGGCGACCGCCGTATCGAGCGGGGCGACATGGTCGTCCTCGACTTCGGCGGACTGAAGGACGGCTACGGCTCCGACACCTCCCGTACCGTGCACGTGGGCGAGCCCACCGACGAGGAGCGCCGGGTGCACGACCTGGTGCGCGAGGCGCAGGAGGCGGGGTTCCAAGCGGTGCGGCCGGGCGCCGCCTGCCAGGACGTCGACCGGGCGGCCCGCGCGGTCATCGCCGACGCCGGGTACGGCGAGTACTTCATCCACCGCACCGGGCACGGCATCGGCGTCACCACCCACGAGCCGCCGTACATGATCGAGGGCGAGGAGCAGCCGCTCGTCCCCGGCATGTGCTTCTCCGTNNTGCCGGGGCGGTTCGGGGTGCGCATCGAGGACATCGTGACCGTCACGGAGGACGGGGGACGGCGGCTGAACGACACGGAGAGGGAGCTGGTCACAGTGGCCTGACCGCCCCTTCCCTCCCGTCCCAACGGGTTTTTCCCTCCCGTCC
>MUNG01000506.1:158-8957 GCA_002154585.1 Streptomyces pseudogriseolus | reverse complement strand
GCCGCCTGGCGCGACGGCGACGTCCGCTATGCCGAGGTGTCCCTGCCCGAGGACGAGCACCGCGACGCGGCCCGCTTCGGACTGCACCCCGCCCTCCTCGACGCCGCCCTCCACGCCCAGCTCACCGGCACGGACGAGGACGGCGGCCAGGACGGCCGGGGCGGGGGAGTGGGCCTGCCCTTCGCCTTCGGCGGCGTCACCCTGCACGCCGTCGGCGCCACCACCCTGCGCGTCCGGCTCGAACGGAACGCCGGCGGCGCGGTCACCCTGCACGTCGCGGACGGCACGGGACAGCCCGTCGCCACCGTCGACTCCCTCGTCAGCCGCCCGCTGTCCGACGGCGCCACGGGCCCCGCCCGTCCCGCCGACGGCGCCCTGTACACGGTGCGCTGGACCCCCGCCGACCTGCCGCGGACGCCCGCCGCCGACCGGCCCGAGGACCACGGGAGCACCCCCGCCGTCCTGACCTTCAGCTCCGAGCCCGGCGAGACGCCCGCCTCGGTCGCCGCCCGCGCCCTGGACGCCCTGCGGACCCGGCTCGCCGACGACCCCACCGGGGACACCCCCGTGGTCGTCGTCACCCGCGGCGCCGTCGCCACCGGCGGCGAGGAGGACGTACCCGACCTGCCCGCCGCGGCCGTCTGGGGCCTCGTACGCTCCGCCCAGACCGAGAACCCCGGCCGCATCGTCCTCGCCGACCTCGACGACACCGACGCCTCCCGCGCCGCCCTGGACGCCTCCATCGCCTCCGGCGCCCCGCAACTCGCCCTGCGCGAGGGCCGGCTGCTCGTCCCGTCGCTGACGCGCGCCGCCCTGAGCGGCGCCGACCGGCCCGCCGCCTGGGACCCCGACGGCACCGTCCTGGTCACCGGCGGCACCGGCGCGCTCGGCGCGCTCGTCGCCCGCCACCTGGTCACCACGCACGGCGTGCGCTCCCTGCTGCTGCTCTCCCGCAGCGGCCCCGACGCCCCCGGCGCGCCCGACCTCACCGCCGAACTCACCGCCCACGGCGCCGCCGTACGCGTCGAGGCCTGCGACGCGGCCGATTCCGAAGCCCTCGCCGCCGCCCTGGCCGCCGTCCCCGCCGAGCACCCGCTGCGCGCGGTCGTGCACACCGCCGGCGTCCTCGACGACGGCGTCCTGGGCTCCCTCACCCCCGACCGACTCGCCACCGTCCTGCGCGCCAAGGCCGACTCCGCGCTCGCCCTGCACCACGCCACCCGCGACGCGGACCTCACCGCCTTCGTGCTGTTCTCCTCCGCCGCCGGCCTCCTCGGCGGCGCCGGACAGGCCAACTACGCCGCCGCCAACACCGTCCTGGACGCCCTGGCCCACCACCGCCGCGCCCAGGGGCTGCCCGCCGTCTCCCTCGCCTGGACCCTGTGGGACCACGACGGCGGCATGACCGGCGGCCTCGACGCCGACGCCGTACGCCGCATCGCCGCCTCCGGACTGCCCGCCCTGGACCCCGCCCAGGCCCTGCGGCTGCTGGACGAGGCGCTCGCGGCGGACGAGGCCCTGCTCGCCCCGCTGCGCACCGAGCCGGCCGTGCTGCGCGCCGCGGCCACCGCCGGCCGGCTGCCCGCCCTGCTGCACGGACTCGTCCCCACGCCGGCCCGCCGCACCGCCCGCGCCGCGGACGCCGGCTCGTCCGAACTCGGCCGGCGCCTGGCCGCCCTCACCGAGACCGAGCAGGAGCGCCTCCTGCTCGACGTGGTGCGCCGCCACGCCGCCGTCGCCCTCGGCCACGGCTCGGCCGGCGCCGTGGACGGCGAACAGTCCTTCAAAGACCTCGGGTTCGACTCCCTCACCTCCGTCGACCTGCGCAACCGGCTGAACGCCGAGACCGGGCTCAGGCTCCCCGCCACCCTGGTCTTCGACCACCCCCGGCCCAGCGCCCTCGCCCGCCACCTGCGCGGCGAACTCGCCGGCGGCACCGAGACGGCCCGCACCGCCGCCGTCGCCGCGGACGACGACGACCCCGTCGTCATCGTCTCCATGGCCTGCCGCTACCCCGGCGGCGTCACCTCCCCCGAGGAGCTGTGGCGGTTCGTCTCCGAGGGCGGCGACGCCATCGGCGCCTTCCCCGCCGACCGCGGCTGGGACCTGGACCGACTGCCCGGCCTCCAGGCCGGATTCCTGCACGACGCCACCCACTTCGACGCCGCCCTGTTCGGCATCTCCCCGCGCGAGGCCCTCGCCATGGACCCGCAGCAGCGGCTCCTCCTGGAGACCTCCTGGGAGGTCTTCGAGCGCGCCGGGCTCGACCCGCTGGCTCAGCGCGGCGGCCGCACCGGCGTGTACGTCGGCGCGATGGGCTCCGGCTACGCCTCCGGCCTCGCCGACATCCCCGAGGGCATGGAGGGCTACATCGGCCTCGGCGTGTCCGGCAGCGTCATCTCGGGCCGCGTCGCCTACACCTTCGGCCTGGAGGGGCCGACGATGACGGTCGACACCGCCTGCTCCTCCGCCCTGGTCGCCCTGCACCTCGCCGCCCACGCGCTCCGGCAGGGCGAGTGCGCGATGGCGCTGGCCGGCGGCGTCACCGTCATGGCCACCCCCGGCACGTACACCGAGTTCACCGCGCAGAACGGCCTGGCCGCCGACGGACGCTGCAAGGCGTTCGCCGCCTCCGCCGACGGCACCAGCTTCTCCGAGGGCGTCGGCATGCTGCTGCTGGAGCGCCTCTCGGACGCCCGGCGCAACGGACACCCGGTGCTCGCCGTGGTCCGCGGCTCCGCCACCAACCAGGACGGCGCCTCCAACGGCCTGACCGCGCCCAGCGGGCCCTCGCAGCAGCGCGTCATCCGCGCCGCCCTGGACTCGGCCGGGCTCGCCCCGGCCGACGTGGACGCCGTCGAGGCGCACGGCACCGGCACCACCCTCGGCGACCCCATCGAGGCGCAGGCCCTCATCGCCACCTACGGCCAGGACCGGCCCGACGACCGCCCGCTGTGGCTCGGCTCCGCCAAGTCCAACTTCGGCCACACCCAGGCCGCCGCGGGCGCCGCCGGCGTCATCAAGATGGTCATGGCGATGCACCACGGCGAACTGCCCCGCACCCTGCACGTCGACGAGCCGTCCCCGCACATCGACTGGTCCGCCGGCGCCGTGCGGCTGCTCACCGAGTCCCGCCCGTGGTCCGCCCCGGACGGACGCCCCCGCCGGGCCGGCGTCTCCTCCTTCGGCATCAGCGGCAGCAACGCCCACGTCGTCCTGGAGGAGCCCCCCGCCCCCACTCCCGCTCCCGAGCGGGAGGCCGCGGCCGGCACCCCGCGCGCGTACCCCGTCTCCGGGCACACTCCCGACGCGCTGCGCGCCCAGGCGGCCCGGCTGCGCACCCACCTGCTCACCGCCGGCCACGACCCGCGCGACCTCGCGCACACCCTGGCCACCGCCCGGCCCGCGCTCGCCCACCGGGCCGTCGTCGTGGCCGAGGACCACGAGGAACTTCTCGCCGGGCTCACCGCCCTGGCCACCGGCGACCAGGCCGGCCACGTCGTCACCGGCCATGCCGACGGCGGCCGTCTCGCCGTCCTGTTCAGCGGGCAGGGCGCCCAGCGCCCCGGCATGGGACGCGACCTGTACGCCGCCCACCCGGTGTTCGCCGACACCTTCGACGCCGTCTGCGCCGAGCTCGACCGGCACCTGGACGGACCGCCCCTGCGCGAGGTGGTCTTCGCCGCCGAGGGCAGCGCGCACGCGGAGCTCCTGGACCGCACCGCATGGACCCAGGCCGCCCTGTTCGCCTTCGGCACCGCCGCCCACGCCCTCACGTCGTCCTGGGGCGTCCGGCCCGACGTGCTGGCCGGACACTCCGTCGGCGAACTCACCGCCGCGCACGCCGCAGGCGTCCTCGACCTCGCCGACGCCTGCGCCCTGGTCGCCGCCCGCGGCCGGCTCATGCAGGCCCTGCCCGAGGGCGGCGCCATGACCGCGATCGAGGCCACCGAGGCGGAGGTGCTGCCGTACCTGGAGGACCGCGCCGACCGGATCGCCGTCGCCGCCGTCAACGGCCCCGCCTCCGTCGTCGTCTCCGGCGCCGAGGACGACGTGGCCGCGGTCGCCGGGGAGTTCACCGCGCGCGGCCGCCGCACCCGGCGCCTCCGCGTCTCCCACGCCTTCCACTCGCCGCTGATGGACGCCATGCTGGAGGACTTCCGAAAGGTGGCCGAGCGCGTGCGCTACGCCCCGCCGGCCGTCCCCGTGGTGTCCAACCTGACCGGCGCCCTGGGCACCGGGGAGGACCTGCGCACCCCCGACTACTGGGTGCGGCACGTCCGTGAGGCCGTGCGCTTCGCCGACGGGGTGCGAACCCTGCGGGACGAGGGCGTCACCTTCTGCCTGGAACTCGGCCCCGACACCACCCTCACCCCCCTCGTCCGGGACGGCGCCGGCGACCCCGACGCCGTCACCGCCGTGTCCCTGCTCCACCGCGACCTGCCCGAGCCGCGCGCCGCCCTGCTGGCCGCCGCCGCCCTGCACACGCACGGCCGCGCGGACCTGCCTCCGGCCCCCGCCGACGCCCGGCCCGTCGCCCTGCCGACGTACGCCTTCCAGCGCGAGCGCTACTGGCTGGAGACCTCGGCGCGGCCCGCCGCCCCCACCGCGGACGGCGCCTTCTGGGAGCTGGTCGAGGCCGCCGACCCGGCGGCCCTGGCCGAACGGCTCGACGTCGACACGGACGCCCCGCTCAGCACCGTCCTGCCCGCCCTCGCCGCCTGGCGCGGCACGGACCGCAGGCAGCGCGAGGAGCGGCGCTGGGAACACCGCGTGACCTGGCGGCCCGCCGCCGACGGCGCCACCGCCGCCCTCACCGGCACCTGGCTGCTCGCCGTCCCCGAGGACCTGGACGGCGGCCCCTGGGCGTCCTCGGTCGCCGAGGCCCTGACCGCGCACGGCGCCCGCGTCCGCGTGCTGCCCGTGGACTGCGCCCGCGCCGACCGCGCCGGTCTCGCCGCCGCCTACGACACCGCCCGCGAGGACGGCCCGGCCCTCGCCGGGGTGCTCTCCCTGCTGGCCGCCGACACCCGCCCGCTGCCCGGCCACGGCGCCGTCCCGGCCGGGCTCGCCGCGACCACCGCCCTCGTCCAGGCCCTCGCCGACCGCGCCACCGGCCCGGACACCACCCGCCTGTGGGCCGTCACCGCCGGCGCGGCCGGCGTCCTCGGCCACGAGGCGCCCGCCGCACCCGAACAGGCCGCCGTCTGGGGCCTGGGCCGCACCGCGGCCCTCGAACACCCGCAGCTGTGGGGCGGCCTGGTCGACCTGCCCGCCGGCACCCTCGCCGCCGTCGCCCCCGACGTGGCCCGCCGGCTGTGCGCGGTCCTGGCCGGCGGCACCGGGGAGGACCAGACCGCCGTCCGCCCCGACGGCACCTTCCTGCGCCGCCTCGAGCACGTGCCCGCCGACGCGCCCGCCGGGACGCCGGCCGACTGGACGGGTACCGTCCTGCTCACCGGCGCGACCGGGGCGCTCGGCCTGCGCACCGCCGCCTGGCTCGCCGAACGGGGCGCCACCAGGATCGTCGCCGTCAGCCGCTCCGGCGCCGGATCGCCGGACGCCGCCCGCCTGAAGGAGGCCCTGGACGGCACCGGCGCCGAACTCGTCCTCGCCGCCTGCGACGCCGCCGACCGGGACGCGCTCGCCGCCCTGCTGGCCGAACACCCCGTCGACGCGGTCGTGCACACCGCAGGCGTCCTCGACGACCAGCTCCTCGACGCCATGGACGCCGACGCCCTGGAGACCGTGCTGCGGCCCAAGCTCGCCGCCGCCCGCAACCTCCACGACCTCACCCGCGACCGCGACCTGACCGCGTTCGTCCTGTACTCGTCGGTCTCCGGCACCCTCGGCACCATCGGCCAGGCCAACTACGCCGCCGCCAACGCCTACCTCGACGCCCTCGCCGAACAGCGCCGCGCCGCCGGACTGGCGGCCACCTCCCTCGCCTGGGGACCCTGGGCCGGCGGCGGCATGGCGACCCGAGACGCCGGCACCGAGAACCGGATGCGCCGAGGCGGCATCCAGCCCCTCGACCCCGACCGGGCCGTGGAGGCGCTCGGCCGGGCCACCGCACGCACCGACGCCGTGCTCACCGTCGCCGACATCGACTGGGCCCGCTTCGCCCCCGGCTTCACCACCTCCCGGCCCAGCCCGCTCCTCGCCGAACTGCCCGAGGTGCGCGAGCTGTCGGACACCGGCCCGCGCGGCGCGGCCGCCGACGCCGGACAGGACCTGCGCGCCCGGCTGGCCGGACAGACCCCCGCCGAACGGGACCGCACCCTGATCACACTGGTGCGCACCGAGGCCGCCGCCGTCCTCGGCCACGCCTCCACCGACCGCGTCGGCGCCGCCCAGGCGTTCAACGCCCTCGGCTTCGACTCACTGACGGCGGTCGAACTGCGCAACCGCATCGGCGCGGCCACCGGTCTCGCCCTGCCGGCCACGCTGCTGTTCGACCACCCCGACGCCACCGCCCTCGCCGGCTACCTGCGCGGGCGGCTCACCGAGGACACCGACGGGGGCGGCGCCGTCCTCGCCGAACTCGACCGCCTGGAGGCGGCCCTGTCCACACTGGCGGCCGACGACGCACGGCGCGACCGCATCGGCGCGCGCCTCCAGTCGCTGCTCGGACGCCTCGGCGGCGGCACGGCCGGCGCCGCGCCGGCCACCGCGACCGGCGACGGCGACATCGCCGGCCGCCTGGAGTCCGCCGCGGCGGACGAACTCTTCGACTTCATCGAGAACGACCTCGGCATCTCCTGACGGAGACGGCCACGGGACCTGCGGAACGGGTGAGGAACGCATGAGCGATGAGGACAAGCTCCTCGGCTACCTGAAGAAGGTCACGGCCGATCTCCACCAGACGCGACAGCGCCTGGCGGCGGCCGAGGCCCGGGACAACGAACCGGTCGCGATCGTCGCGATGGGCTGCCGCTTCCCCGGCGGCGTGTCCGGCCCCGACGACCTGTGGCGGCTGCTGGAGGACGGCACCGACGCCATGACCGACTGGCCGCGCGACCGCGGCTGGGACACCGAGGCGCTCTACGACCCGGAACCGGGCACGCCGGGACGCAGTTACGCCCGCACCGGCGGGTTCATCGACCGCGTCGCCGACTTCGACGCCTCCTTCTTCGGCATCTCCCCGCGCGAGGCCGTCGGCACCGACCCCCAGCAGCGGCTGCTCCTGGAGATCTGCTGGGAGGCCCTGGAACGCGCCGGCGTCGACCCGCTCTCCCTGCGCGGCAGCCGCACCGGCGTGTTCGCCGGCACCAACCTCCAGGACTACCCCACGCTGCTGGCGCACTCCGACAACGCCGGCGACGACGGCGTCGGCAACTCGCCCAGCGTCCTGTCCGGCCGCATCTCCTACACCCTCGGTCTGGAAGGCCCGGCCGTCTCCGTCGACACCGCCTGCTCCTCCTCCCTGGTCACCCTGCACCTCGCCGCGCAGGCACTGCGCGCGGGGGAGTGTGACCTGGCCCTGGCCGGCGGCGTCACCGTCATGTCGACGCCCACGGTCTTCCTGGAGTTCAGCCGCCAGCGCGGACTGGCACCGGACGGGCGCTGCAAGGCGTTCTCCGACGACGCCGACGGCACCGCCTGGGGCGAGGGCGCCGGCGTCCTCGTCGTCGAACGGCTGTCGGACGCCCGCCGCAACGGCCACCCCGTGCTCGCCGTGCTGCGCGGCTCCGCCGTCAACCAGGACGGCGCCTCCAACGGGCTCACCGCCCCCAACGGCCCGTCCCAGGAACGCGTCATCTGGCAGGCCCTGCGCTCCGCCGGGCTCGCCCCGGCCGACGTCGACGCCGTCGAGGCGCACGGCACCGGCACCACCCTCGGCGACCCCATCGAGGCGCAGGCCCTCCTCGCCACGTACGGGCAGGACCGGCCCGCCGAGCGGCCGCTGCTGCTCGGCTCGGTGAAGTCCAACATCGGCCACACCCAGGCCGCCGCAGGCGTCGCCGGCGTCATCAAGACCATCCTCGCGCTGCGCGCCGGGCGGCTGCCGGCCACCCTGCACGTCGGCCGGCCCAGCCGGCACGTCGACTGGAGCGCCGGACACGTCGAACTGCTCACCGAGGCCCGCGACTGGCCCGCCGCCGACCGGCCGCGCCGGGCCGCCGTCTCCTCCTTCGGCGTCAGCGGCACCAACGCCCACGTCATCCTCGAACAGGCCCCCGAACCGTCCGCCGACGACAAGCCGGAGACGACGGCCGACGACACCCCCCGCGCCCGCGCCTTCCCCGTCTCCGGACGCACCGCCGCCGCCCTGCGCGCGCAGGCCGCCCGCCTCGCCGCCCATCTGCGGTCCGCCCCGGACGGCACGCCCCGCCCCGCCGACCTGGCCTGGTCCCTGGCCGCCACCCGGCCCGCCCTGGAACACCGGGCCGTCGTCGTCGCCGACGACCTGGACCGGCTCCTGCGCGGTCTGACCTCCCTCGCCGAGGGCACACCCGACCCGGCCGTCGTGCGCGGCGTCGCCGACACCGACGGCGACCCGGTCTTCCTCTTCCCCGGGCACGGCCCGCAGTGGGAAGGCATGGCCGTCGAACTCCACGCGGCCGACCCGCGGTTCCGCCGATTCTTCGACGAGGCCGCCGCCGCGGTCGAGGCGCTCACCGACTACTCCGTCCTCGACGTGCTGCGCCGCGCCCCCGGAGCCCCGCCGCTGGAGCGCCTCGACGTGGTCCAGTCCGCCATGTTCGTGGTGTGCGTCGCCCTCGCCCGGCTGTGGATGGCCTGCGGGGTGCGCCCCGCCGCGGTGGCCGGACAGAGCCAGGGCGAGATCGCCGCCGC
>MUNG01000506.1:0-123 GCA_002154585.1 Streptomyces pseudogriseolus | reverse complement strand
GGCCGGGGTCCGCGCCCGCCGCGTCCCCATGGAGTACGCCTCCCACTCCGCGCACGTCGAGGAGGTGCGCGACGAGCTGCTCGCCGGGTTCGCCCCCGTCCGCCCGCGCCCCGCCGAGATCCC
>MUNG01000505.1 GCA_002154585.1 Streptomyces pseudogriseolus | reverse complement strand
GGTACGGGCGCCCGTACCCGACGGCGGACCGGGGCACCGTTCCTGCCGCTGCGGTCGGCGCCCGGATTCAGCGAACCGTGGCCGCGTGGCTGACGAAGACCTGGGCAAGACGCAGCGCCCTGGCTCTGGCGAAGGGAATGCGGCTCAGCGAGGACCCGCCTCCCTCGTGGCGCACGTGACTGCTGCTGGACATAGCCCGAGCCCACGCGGACACCGGGGATGCGGCCGGGGCGGTGAAGATCCTGGAGTCCCTGCGACGTGTGGCGCCGTCATGGATGCAGCACCACGCCTTCGCCGTGGCGATCGCGCGTGACCTGTGGACGCTCCCCCATTACCCGCCGTGCCTGCGGCCGTTGGCCGAGCTCCCGATCCGGGTGGTGATCGAACGCCCCGGCGCGGCCCGGCTCCGCGTCGCTGGCGGAGCAATGGGGAAGCGAGCCGCTGCCGTGGGGGAAACGGGTGTGGGAGGAGCTGCACGCACAGAGGCACCGGTGACCGTGGCGCAGAGGCGGCGTGCGTGGGTGGGTGACCCGTTCGGTGGACCTCGCGGCGGTCGACCCGGCTGCGGGTGATCAGGCCTCGTGAGGAGAGACTGCGGGACGGATATGTCTGAACCCGGCAACGGCGAAAGCCCTACCTCGTGCTGATCACAGAGCGGGCTTCGTCGTGTCACGAGCGGTCGTCGCGCTGCACGTGCACGACGACGTCATCACCGCCCTCGCCCCCCGGGCGGGTCACCCATAACGGCTCCGACCACTTCGCCGTGTTCACGGCCTGCTACCGCCGCTGGTCCCGGGAGCGGCTGCGCGAGCCCCTGCCCGCGCCGGACGCGGTCCGCATGCCCGCCGCCGCGACCGGCGAGGAGCCGCCGTCCCGCGGGCGGCCCGCGGACGGGTCGCCGGGCCTGGCGGCCGGCGGGGAGACGGCGGGCCGCGAGCGGTTCGCCGGCTGGGCGCGCACGGACCTCGCCGGCTAAGCCGACTCGCACGGTCACCTGGCCGGTGACGCCACGTCACGGCTACCCCCCTACCTGCACTTCGGCGCACTGTCCCCGGCGGAACTCGTCCACCGGGTCCGCACGGTGGGTGGCGCCGGGTCCGAGGCGTTCGTGCGCCGGCTGTGCCGGCGCGACTTCCATCACCAGCTCCTCGCGGTGCGGCCCGAGGCGTCCCGGCAGGACTACCGCAGCCGCGGCGACCAATGGTCCGCGGCCTACTGTTGAGATGTGCGCCTGCCGTGCCCAGCGCGGCGAGGACGAGGCGGCCGAGGACATCACCGCCTGGCGGGAGGGCCGTACGGGCTGTCCGATGGTGGACGCCGGCATGCGCCAGCTGCGCCACAAGGGCTGGATGCACAACCGGGCGCGGCTGGTGACGGCGAGTTTCCTGACCAGGACGCTGTACGTCGACTGGCGCGTCGGCGCCCGGCACTTCCTGTGGCACCTGGTCGACGGTGACATCGTCAACAACCAGATGAACTGGCAGTGGGTCGCCGGCACCGGCACCGACTCCCGCCGCCACCGCGTCCTCAACCCCGTCCTGCATAGCAGGCGTTACGACCCGGACGGGACCTATGTACGGCGCTGGGTGCCCGAGCTGGCCGGCGTCGAGGGCGGCGCGGTGCACGAGCCCTGGCGGCTCCCGGACGACCGGCGGGCCGCGCTGCGTTACCCCGAACCGGTCATCGGCCCCGGCGAGGGACTGGCCCGTTTCCGCGAGGCGCACGGTCGTCAGCGATGAACCGGGTACCCATGAGCGGACTGCGCACGGACGCGTGGCGACGTCGCGTCGGTGTGCATCCGGAACACCACTCTCGGCGGAAGCACTGATGTGCGAATGACCGGATGCGAGAAGGGGTTGCGCATGCTTGGACCGCGGCCGACCGTGGCCGGACCGGGGGCACCGGACGACGCCCCGCTCACCGCCCCCGGGGCCACCCGGGCCGTGGAGGCCGTGCTCGGGCAGGTGCTCGAGGCGCGGCTGCGCCACGCCCGTCAGACCGACGCCGTGGCCGCACGCGACCTGGCCGAGCGCGTCGCCGCGTTCTCCCTGCGTGGCGGCAAACGGCTGCGCACGGCGTTCGTGTGGTGCGGCTGGCGGGCCGCGGGGGGATCGGGTGACACCGGCCCGGTCCTGCGCACCGGGGCCGCCCTGGAACTGCTCCAGGCGTGCGCCCTCATCCACGACGACGTGATGGACGGCTCCCCGCTGCGCCGGGGGGCGCCGGCCCTGCACGTGGACTTCGCCCGCGGGCACCGGGCGGCGCGGATGTCCGGCTCGGCCGAGTCGTTCGGCTCGTCGGCGGCCGTGCTGGCCGGCGACCTGGCACTGGCCTGGGCGGACGACCTGCTGACGGAGACGGCGCTCGCCTCGCCGCACGGCGCCCGGCTGCACGGCGAATGGCGGGCCATGCGCACCGAGATGGTCGCCGGCCAGTACCGGGACCTGAAGGCCCAGGCGAGCGGATCGTCCAGTGGCGAGGAGGCCCTGGCCATCGCCGAACTGAAGAGCGCCCTGTACACGGTCGCCCGGCCCCTGGCGCTGGGCGCCACGCTGGCGGGAGCCGACCCGCACACCGTGGACGCGCTGCGGGCCGCCGGGCGGTGCGCCGGGCTGGCGTTCCAGCTGCGCGACGACGTCCTCGGCGCGTTCGGCGACCCGCTGCTGACCGGGAAACCCGCCGACGACGACCTGCGGACGCGCAAGCTCACCCACCTGCTGGCCACGGCCGTGCGGCTCGCCGGGACCACCGGCGACCACGAGGCCGCCGCCGTGCTCGCCGCGGGCCCGGACGCGCGGTCCCCGCAGACCGTGGAGCGGATGCGGGCGGCGCTGGAACGGACCGGGGCGCGGGCCGAGGTGGAGGCCAGGATCACCGAACTGGCGGCCGCCGCCCTGCGGCACTTCGAGGCCACCGGCGCCGGCGCGCGGGTGCAGCAGGAGTTCACCGTATTGGTCGAGCGGGCAGCGGGCGTCGCCCCGCGCCCGGCGGAGGAGCTGGTATGAAGACCGTGCCGGGACCGACGGACCACGTCGTCGTCGTGGGCGCCGGGCTGTCCGGCCTGGCCTGCGCGCTGCACCTGCTGGGCGCGGGCCGCCGGGTCACACTCGTCGAACGGGACCCCGGGCCCGGCGGCCGGGCCGGGCAGGTGCGGCTCGGCGGCTACCAGGTGGACACCGGGCCCACCGTGCTGACCATGCCCGACCTGGCCGAGGAGGCCTTCGCCGCCGTCGGCGACAGCCTGTACCGGCGCGTCGAACTGACGCCCCTGCACCCCGCCTACCGGGCCGGCTTCGCCGACGGCACCTCGCTGGACGTGCACACCGACGGCGACGCCATGGAGGCCGAGGTGCGCCGCTTCGCCGGGCCCGCCGAGGCGGCGGGCTACCGCAGGCTGCGCGCGTGGCTGGAGCAGTTGTACCGGGCCCAGATGCGCCGCTTCATCGACACCAACTTCGACTCGCCCTTCCAGCTCGCGCACCCCGACCTGGCCCGGCTGGCGGCCCTCGGCGGCTTCGGCCGGCTGGACGCCCGCATCGGCCGCTTCCTGAACGACCCGCGGCTGCAGCGGGTCTTCTCCTTCCAGGCGCTGTACGCGGGGGTCGCCCCGGCCCGGGCGCTCGCGGCCTACGCGGTGATTTCCTACATGGACACCGTGGCCGGCGTCTGGTTCCCCAAGGGCGGGATGCACGCCCTGCCCCGCGCGATGGCCGACGCGGCGGCGGACGCCGGTGCCGAGCTGCGCTGGTCGGCGGAGGTCAGTGCGCTGGAGAGCGTCTCCGGGCGGGTGCGGGCGGTCCGCCTCGCCTCGGGTGAGCGCATCCCGTGCGACGCGGTCGTCCTGACCTGCGAACTGCCCGCCGCGCACCGCCTGATGGGCCGGACCCCCCGGCGCCCGGTGCGCCTGCGGCACTCCCCCTCCGCGGTGATCCTGCACGCGGGCACCGACCGCACCTGGCCCGGACTCGCCCACCACACCCTGTCGTTCGGCGCCGCGTGGGAGCGCACCTTCGACGAACTGACCCGCACGGGGTCGCTGATGAGCGACCCCTCCCTGCTGATCACCCGTCCGACCACGCACGACCCCTCCCTGGCGCCGCCGGGCCGCCACCTCCACTACGTGCTGGCGCCCTGCCCCAACACCGACGTCGGCCCCTCCGCCGCCGCCTGGCGGGACCTCGGCCCCCGCTACCGCGACAGCCTCGTCGCCGAGCTGGAACGGCGCGGCCTGGACGGGTTCGCGGACAGCGTCCAGGAGGAGATGCTGGTGACCCCGCTGGACTGGGCGGCCCAGGGCCACGCCGCGGGCAGCCCCTTCTCCGTGTCCCACACCTTCGCCCAGACCGGGCCCTTCCGGCCCCGCAACCTGGTGCGCGGCGTGGACAACGTGGTGCTCGCGGGCTGCGGCACCACCCCGGGCGTCGGCGTGCCGACCGTGCT
>MUNG01000504.1 GCA_002154585.1 Streptomyces pseudogriseolus | reverse complement strand
GCGCACCCGACGCCCGGGCCGTGGACGGGGTCGACCTCGCCATCCGGCCCGGCGAGATCGTCGCCCTCGTCGGTGAGTCCGGGTGCGGCAAGACCACGCTGGCCCGCGCCCTGCTCGGCCTGGTCAGGCCGACCGCCGGGAGCGTCACCTTCGACGGGCGGCCCCTGGAGTACTCCGGCCGCTCCCTGAAGGCGTACCGCAAGCGGGTGCAGCTGGTACTCCAGGACCCGAGCGGCTCGCTCAACCCCCGGCACACCGTGTACGACGCCGTGGCCGAGGGACTGCGCGTCCACCGGCACCGCGGCGACGAACAGGCGGCGGTGGCCGAGGCGTTGTCACGGGCCGGGCTGCGGCCGCCGGAGCGCTTCTTCCTGCGCCGTCCGCACGAGCTGTCCGGCGGTCAGCGCCAGCGGGTGGTGATCGCGGGCGCGCTGGTGCTGGAGCCCGAACTCCTCGTCGCCGACGAGCCGGTGGCCTCCCTGGACGCGTCCGTACGCGGCGAGATCCTGGCGCTGCTGCTGCGCCTGCGCGACGAACTGGGCCTGTCCGCGCTGGTCGTCACGCACGATCTGGGGCTGGCCTGGAACATCGCCGACCGGGTGGCGGTGATGTATCTGGGCCGGATCGTGGAGACCGGGCCGGTGGAGCAGGTGCTGACCGCTCCCCGGCACCCCTACACGCGGGCGCTGCTGTCGGTGCTCCCGGACGCTCCGGGCGACCCCGTGGTCCTCACCGGCGAACCGCCGGACCCGTCCCGCGTCCCGTCCGGCTGCCGTTTCCACGCGCGCTGCCAGGTGCTGGCGAGCGGGGAGGCGGAACGGGCCGGGGTGGCGCGGGCGTGCCGGACCCGGGACCCGGGGATCCTGCCCGGCGACGGCACCGCGGGGGTGGCGTGCCACTGGGCGACGGCGGCACGCTGACCCCCGGGGGGCAAGCTCAGGCCCGTCAGGCGTCCTTGTCCTGCCCGGCGCCCTCGTCCTCCTCGGCCGCCTTCTGCTCGGCGGCCGCGACCAGCTCCTTGCACCGCTCGACGTCCCGCGCCATCTGCACCAGCAGGTCGTCCAGCGTGTCGAACTTCGCCTGGCCGCGCACGAACGCCAGGAAGTCCACGGCGACATGCAGCCCGTACAGGTCGAGGCCGACGCGGTCGACGGCGTACGCCTCGACGGTCCGCTCGGTGCCGTCGAACTGCGGGTTGGTGCCGACGGAGATCGCCGCGGGCATCGCCTCGCCCTGCGCGTGCAGCCAGCCCGCGTACACCCCGTCGGCGGGGATCGCGGTGTGCGGGAGCGTCTCGACGTTGGCCGTGGGGAAGCCGAGGTCGCGGCCGCGCTGGGCGCCGCGGACGACGATGCCCTCCACGCGGTGCGGGCGGCCGAGGATCTCGGCGGCGCCCTCGACCTGGCCCTCGGCGACCAGCCGGCGGGTGAGGGTGGAGGAGAACGGCTCGCCGCCGCCCGCCTCCCCGGACACGTACAGGTCGACGACCTCGACCTCGAAGTCGTACACCTCGCCCTGCTCGGCGAGGAACGCCACGGTGCCCGCGGCCTTGTGGCCGAAGCGGAAGTTGGGGCCCTCGACGACAGCCTTCGCGTGCAGTTTGTCGACCAGCACCTTGACCACGAAGTCGGCCGGCGACAGCTTCGAGAACTCGGTGGTGAACGGCAGGACCAGCACCGCGTCCACGCCCAGCTCGGCCATGAGTTCCGCGCGCCGGTGGTGCGGGGCGAGCAGCGGCGGGTGGCTGCCGGGGCGGACCACCTCGCTGGGGTGCGGGTCGAAGGTGACGACGACCGCGGGGACGCCGAGCGCGCGGGCGCGGTCCACGGCGTGCCGGATGATCAGCTGGTGGCCGCGGTGCACTCCGTCGTAGGAGCCGATGGTGACGACGCTGCGCCCCCAGTCGTGGGGGATGTCCTCCAAGCCACGCCAGCGCTGCACTGTGACTGCTCCTTGTCGAAACCTTGTCGGACGAACCCGAGTCCGTGGACTTCTCTGCGCAGCTCTAAGAGTGCCATGCCGGGTGCGTCCGGCTCGCATCGGCATGGGGGCTGTGTGACGACGTGCACGCGCCGGGTGGCCTCAGACGGGGACGGCCGCGCCCGTCAGCTCGTCGATCACCGCCCGGGTGGCGGGTCCGACGAGCGGTCCCCACACGTGCGGGGCGTCCGCGAGCCAGCCGGCCACGGCCGCCGCGAGGCCCGGTACCCGGCGGACCAGCTCGGCGAGGGTGCGGTCGAGGCGTACGGCGCCCTCGGGGGTGCGGACCAGCAGCAGTGCCGTGCGGTGGACGAGCACCCGCAGCTCGGGTCCGGTGGTGCGGGCGGCGGCGCACAGCACCGCGTCCAGTACCCCGGGGTCGGTCTCCTGGGCGAGCAGCGTGTCGAGCAGGCCGCGGCGCAGGGGACGGGAGGCGGAGGTGCCGGGCGCGGCGAGGACACCGGCGAGGGCCGACCGCATGGGGCGCGGGCCGTCGTCGAGCAGGTCGGTGAGGAGCAGGCGCAGCACCGCGCGGGCGGCGGGGCCGTACTCGAGGCGGCGGTCGGCGTACCCGGACACGCAGCCGGTCAGCTCGGGCCGCAGGGCCGCCGCGTCCCGGACGAGGGCGGCGACCGGCCGGGCCAGGGCGGGCGTGGTGGCGTCGGCGAGGGCGCGGAAGGTGTCGTCCGGGTCGGTGCCCTGGGTGAGCCGGGTGCGGAAGGCGTCGAGGACGGGTTCCGGGTGGGTCGTCAGGGCGTCGGAGAGCGCGTCCGGCGGGAAGCCCGGGTCGCCGGCCGCGAAGCGCTCCAGGGCGCGCGCGAGGTGGCGGCCCCTGCTGTCCGGGTCGCGGACCAGGAGGGCGAGGGCGCCGCCGTGCAGCGCGCGGTCGGCGGTGCGCACCAGGACGGCGAGGGCGGCGTACCGCAGCAGGGTACGGTCGCCGAGGTCACGGGCGTACGGCGCGACCCGCAGGCCGTGGGTGACGGCCGCGGCCCGGCGCGCGGGGCGCGGGTCCTCGGCCCAGCGGTCGACGGCACGGCACAGGGCGCTCGGCTCCTCCTCGGCGAGCACGGCGAGGAGTTCGTCGGCGCGCCGGTTCGGGCTGTCGGCGAGCGCCTCGGTCAGCGCGTCGGGCGCGGCGTGGCGGTGGGTGTGCAGCAGGGCCTGCGCGGCGGTCGCCACGGTGGCGTGCGGGGTGGCCGGCAGGGGCCGCTCGTCGTCGAACCAGCGGATCAGGTACGGCAGGACGGTCGCGGGGTCGGCGGTGAGCAGTCCGGCGACGGCGTCGAGGAAGCGGGGGCCGCTCTCGCACGGGGGTCCGTCGGCGAGCACCAGGCGGCGCAGCAGGGCGCAGCGGGCCTCCACGGGCAGCCGCAGCCGGGTCCAGAAGGCGGGGCCCAGCTCGGGCGGGACGGTCCGCCGCTGCTCCCGCCAGGCCACCACGCGGTCGGCGAGCAGCCGCAACACGTCCGTGTACGGGCCGGTGTCGGGGACGCGGGTGAGGGCGCCGGTGAGCAGGCGGGAGGCCCACCAGGAGCCGGGGTCGGCGTCCAGGGCGTGCGTCAGGTCCGCCAGGCGGGACGCGAGCCGGGCGGGGCCGTGCCAGCGTGCGAGACACAGCAGGGCCTCGACGACGGGGCCGATGCGGTGGCGCGGCACGGGGTCGGTGTCACCACCGGTGCCGTCGGCGGGGGCGGGGGCGTGCACCAGGGTGTGCAGGGCGCCGTCCAGGTCGAGGTGGGCGCCCTGGAGCCAGTCGGCGAGCTCCTCGTGCCCGAACCGGTACCCGTCCCCGGCCGGGACGAGCAGCCCTTCGGCGAGCACGGCGTCCGCCCATCCGAGGGCTGTGCCCCCGGGCCCCTCCGGCACGGCGTCCGCCCATCCCGAGACAGCGCCACGCGGTGCCACACCACCGGGCCCCTCCGGCACGGCGTCCGCCCGACCGACGACCCGACCACCCGAAGCCACGCCACCGACCCCGTCCGACGCGGCGTCCGCCCGCCCGACGGCCGAACCACCCGAAACCGTAGGGCCGGGCGCCTCCAAGGCGGTGCCGGCGCCCGCCGCGGGGAACAGTTCCTCGAACGACGCGCGGTCCAGCGCCCCGTCCTCCGTGCCGAGGCAGCGGCGGGCCGCCTCGTGCGCCTTCCCGGCGGCCCGGGCGGCCAGCCTGCGTACGGCCGTGCCGCGGGCGCCGAGCCCTCCGGCGAGGCGCTGGGCGATCCGCAGGCAGGTCAGGTCCAGGTGGGCGGCGAACACGTCGTCGCGGTCGACGGGACCGTCGGGCGGCGCCGCGGCGACGCCGGAGCGGACCTCGGCGAGCAGCCGCAGGGTCAGCGGGTGGGCCGCGTCGGCGTCGGTGACGGCGCCCTCGGGGATGCCGTACCGGCCGCGGGCCTCGCGGGCCTCGTCGGCGGTGAGGTCGCCGAGGACCACGCACGGCGGGAGGCCGCCGGGACCGGTGCCGGCGGGGTGCCGGAGGGCATAGGACCGGCCGGTCTCCTCCCAGTGCTCGGCGCCGCAGGACACCACGAGGCGGGTGCCCGTGGCGCGCAGCCAGCGCGCGGTCTGCTCGGTCCAGGCGGCGCGGCGCCGGTGCAGGCCGGGCGGCGCCTGCTCGGGGTCGTCGAGGAGGAGCAGCAGGGGGCGGCCGGCGGTGCGGGCGAGCGCGGCGAGACGCTCGGGCGCGAGGTCGCCGGGGTCCTGCGGCGGGAACGGCAGGCTCGCGGTCACGTCGGCGGCGGCCCGCTCCAGGGCGCGGCGGGCGGCGTCGGCGACCGAGGCGTCGTCCTCGCGCAGGTCGGCCCCGCGCAGCCACAGGGTGGGCAGGCCCTCGCGGTGGCGACGGGCGGCGAGGGCGGCGAGTTCGGTGCTGCGGCCGCTGCCGGGCGGCCCGACGAGGCCGAGCACGGGGGTCTCGCCCCGCTCGAAGGCGTACAGCTCGGCGCGGGGGCCGGTTCTCTCGACGGGCTCGACCGGCTCCACGGTCCCCCGCGGGCCGTGGCGAGCCACCGAAGCGGTGGTGAGCCCGACCAGTCCCGCGAGGTTGAGGTCGGTCCCGTACGCGGGGACCGTGGCCGCGTTCTCCATGAGCAGCGCGGCGAGGGCGGGGACGGTGGGGCGCAGGGGGACGGCGAAGCCGACGTCGGAGGCGGCGGTGCGCAGCGCGGTGCCGAGGACGCCGACGACGGTGCCGGTGGCGGGGTCCAGCACGGGGCCGCCGGCCGCTCCGCCGCCGAGCCGCAGCGCGTCCCGGCCGGCGGTGCCGACGGCCAGCTCCAGGGCGCCGGGGACCTGGTGGGCGCGGTCGGTGGCGGTGTACGTGACCGTGGTCGTGCCCAGGATCCGCGCCTCGCGCCAGCCGCCGGCGGGGATCCGCACGTACGCGCCGGTCGCCACGGTGTCCCGCGACGTGACCGGGAGTGGCGCGACGCCGAGGTCGCCGCCGCGCACCAGGGCCAGGCCGAGGGCGGGCAGGGGGGTGACGGCGTCGGCGGTCACGATGCTGTGGCGGCCCTGCGCGCCGTGCAGGACGAGGCGGGGCAGGGCGTCGACGGCCTCGTGGCTGGTGATCACGGTGCCGTGCCGGTCGGCCACGAAGCCGGTGCCGCGGGGGCGGCCGGCCAGGTCGTGGAGGGCGATCAGGCCGGGGTCCGCAGGGAATTCCGGGGCGGGGGCCG
>MUNG01000503.1 GCA_002154585.1 Streptomyces pseudogriseolus | reverse complement strand
GCGGGGGGAGGGAGGCGCGGCGCGCTTCCGTGCTCATGCACCCCCCGTTTCCTCGTGCCCGGGCCGGTCCTCGCGTCCGCGGCCGGCGTGTCGCTGCCAGGTGGCCCGGCGCGGACGCGTCCCGGGCACAGATACCCGCACGGCCCGCGTGTCATCCGCCCGGGGTCCGGGCCGGCCACGTACCGCCGTGCGTGCGCGTCACTCTACGGCGTGCGGCACGCCGAACGGGAACCGGTCCGCAGGCCCGCGGCATCTGCCCGGAACGTCCCCCTACCCTGCGGTAATCCGGTCTGGCAGGCTGC
This sequence comes from Streptomyces pseudogriseolus, assembly GCA_002154585.1. Classification (GTDB taxonomy): domain Bacteria; phylum Actinomycetota; class Actinomycetes; order Streptomycetales; family Streptomycetaceae; genus Streptomyces; species Streptomyces pseudogriseolus. The sequence goes on along the minus strand of MUNG01000503.1, from coordinate 2,184 downwards.
GCTCATGACTGCGCGCGCCGCCGACCGGGCCCGTTACGACCGGGCCACAGCCCAGCTCGACGCCCCCGTCGCGATCGTGGATCTGGACGCCTTCGACGCCAACGCGGACGATCTGGTCCGCCGTGCCGGAGGCAAGCCGATCCGGGTCGCCAGCAAGTCCGTGCGCTGCCGTGCGCTGCTCGAACGGGTCCTGGCCCGCGAGGGTTTCGCGGGGATCATGTCGTTCACGCTCGCCGAGTCGCTGTGGCTGGCCCGCTCCGGTTTCGACGACGTCCTGCTCGCCTATCCGTCCGCCGACCGCGCCGGGTACGCCGAGCTCGCCGCCGATCCGAAGCTCGCCGGCGCCGTCACCGTGATGATCGACGATCCGGCGCAGCTGGACCTGATCGACGCGGCACGGGCCGGCGGCGGTGAAGTGGTGCGGGTGTGCCTGGAGTTGGACACCTCGCTCAGGCTGCTCGGCGGGCGGGTGCGGATCGGCGCCCGCCGCTCCCCGCTGCACTCCCCCGCCGAGGTCGCCGAGGTGGCCCGCGCGGTGGCCCGCCGGCCGGGGTTCGAGGTGGTCGGGATCATGGCGTACGAGGGGCATGTGGCCGGGGTCGGGGACGCGGTGGCGGGGCACCCGCTGCGGTCCCGCGCGGTGCGGCTGATGCAGGCCGCGGCGCGCCGCGAACTGGCCGAGCGGCGGGCCGCGGTGGTGCGGGCGGTGCGGGAGGTCGTGCCGGACCTGGAGTTCGTCAACGGCGGCGGCACGGGCAGTGTGCAGCACACGGCGGCCGAGGACGCGGTGACCGAGATCGCGGCCGGTTCGGGGCTGTACGTGCCGCGGCTGTTCGACAACTACACGTCGTTCCGGGGGCGTCCGGCCGCGCTGTTCGCCCTGCCGGTGGTACGGCGGCCCGGGGTCGGCGTGGTCACGGTGCTGGGCGGCGGCTACCCGGCGTCCGGTGCGCCCGGCGCGGACCGGCTGCCGGTGCCGTATCTGCCCCAGGGGCTGCGCTACGACCCGCAGGAGGGCGCGGGCGAGGTGCAGACGCCGCTGCTGGGGCCGGCCGCGGACGATCTGCTGATCGGCGACAAGGTGTGGTTCCGGCACGCCAAGGCGGGCGAGCTGTGCGAGCGGTTCGACACGCTGCACCTGGTGGAGGGGGACGCGGTGACGGCGGCCGTCCCGACGTACCGGGGTGAGGGGCACACCTTCCTGTAGCCGCCCGCGGCGGCACGGCCAGGCTCAGCCGGTCGGGCCGATGCTGCTGCCGACCCCGCCGCCGGACGCCGCGTCGGCGGTGGAACGGATGCCTTTGGCGATGCGGTCCATGTCGGCCACGGGCGGTCCGTCCGGGCCCGCCTCGAAGACGAACCGGACGAGGACCGGGGACTCGGTGCCGACGCTGGACGGGAAGACGAGGGACTGGACGTAGCCGCCGGGGCCCTTGGCGGTGGTCACCCGCCAGCGCACCAGGTATCCGGCGCGGCCCGCGACCGCGACCGGGCCCGCCCTGACGACCTGGTGGGAGGTCATGCCGCCGTAGGGCCGGCGGCCGAGGGTGTCCTCGTCGAAGGCCTCCTCGGCGGCGTCGGGGACGTCCGCCTCGGCGAGCGCGCGGGGCGAGGACTCGTCGGTGGCGGTCACCGTACGGGAGATGACGAGGCCGCCGCGGCAGAGGGAGCCCTCGCCGGGGCAGTCGTGGGTGCCGTCGGTGGTCATGACGGCGTCCTCCTCGACCACGTGCCGCGGCCGGACCCAGCCGTCGAGGAGCGGGAAGGTGACGCCGTTCAGCTCGTCCACGACCACGCCCTCGTCCTCCGGCGCCGGCTCGGACGTGGACGGCGAGGGCGACGGCTGCGTGGCTTCCGTCGTGGGCGCCGTGACGGTCGGGCTGGTGGCGGTACGGGTGTCCGGATCCTCGCCGTCGCGGGTGAGCGCCACCGCCCCGGCGACGACGGCGGCCACCAGCACGGCCCCGGCGACGGTCAGCGCGACGGCCTTGGCACCACCCGAGCCGCCCGCACCGCCCGCACCGCCGGAGGCCCCGGAGCCGCCGCTGCCGCCCCCGCCGGGCGCCACCGGGGCGCCGGAGCCCCCCGCCCCCACCCCGGACGAGGGCATCGGCGTCCGCCGGTGGCGCCCGGCGGGGGCGGCAGCGGCGGCTCCGGGGCCTCCGGCGGTGCGGGCGGTGCGGG
>MUNG01000502.1 GCA_002154585.1 Streptomyces pseudogriseolus | reverse complement strand
TGCGTGCCGGACCGCGCGGTCGCCGCCCGGAACCTCCCGCACTCCCCGGGCAGCGTGCCCAGCCAGGTCAGCGCCCGCTCCACGTCTTCCGGCCGGTGCGCGCCGACCTGCTCGCGCAGCTGGGCGCCCTCGGCGGTGTCGTCCAGGGCGACCGAGGCGCGCGGCCCCGCCGGGACGCCGAACGGCTCCTCCGTGTAGAGGACCTCCAGCAGCCGCCGGCAGTCGCCGTCGTCCGCGGTCGCCTTCAGCGTGCCGTCCCGCCACAGCGCGGGCCCCTGGGCGGCAGCCCACGGCGGGCCCAGGTCGCCCTCGGTGATCAGCGCGGCTCTCAGCTGCTCGTCGTTCAGCACGGGCGAGGACCGCCCGGTCACCGCGGAGGGGGACGCCGTCGCCGACGGGGAGGCCGACGTCGCGGCGGGCGGCTCGGACACGCCCTGGGGCAGCGCGCGCGGCACGTCCCGGTCGTAGGCCACGCAGGCCGCCGTGATCAGCAGGGCGGTGACCGACAGGCCGGAGGCGAGGAGGGTGCGGGCGCGGGCCGCGGCACGGGTCATCGGGTATGCCTCCTGGGCCGGGTGCACGGGCGGTGGTGGCGGACATGCTCCTACGGCACCACCGGCACAGGCCCCCCACCAGCGCGGCGAGCCGTCCGGGTGAGCGGTCCGCACGCCCCGCGCCGCCGCCGCGAAAAAGCGCGTGCGCCCGCCGCCCGCCCGTTGCTACCGTCCGTCGTATGCAGCGTGCCCACGTGTCCCGCACGACGACGCCGGAGACCGCCCCGGCGCGCTGACAGCTGACCACTGACGAAGCCCCGGGGCGAGTGCCCCGGGGCTTCGCCGCGCGTGGTGCTCGCCTCCCGACCCCGAGGAGGACGCCGTGCGCGACCACCGACGCCTCGGCCGTGAACTCGGCCTGTTCGACACCGACCCGCTGATGGGCGCGGGCCTGCCCTACTGGCTCCCCGACGGCGCCGTCGTACGGCACACCCTGGAGGAGTACGTCCGTGAGGCGGAACGCGCGGCCGGCTACCGGCACGTGTACTCGCCCGTGCTCGGCAAACGCGAGCTGTACGAGCTCTCCGGGCACTGGGACCACTACCGCGACGACATGTACCCGCCGATGGAGCTGGGCGGGGAGCAGATTCTGCTGCGCCCCAGCCTGTGCCCGCACCACGCCCTGATCTTCCGCTCCCGCGCCCGCAGCCACCGCGAACTGCCGCTGAGGATGGCCGAGCTGGGCGGCATGTACCGCTCGGAGCGGTCCGGCGTGCTCGGCGGACTGACCCGGGTGCGGGCCATCCAGCTCAACGACGCGCACATCTTCTGCACCCCGGACCAGGCCGTCGAGGAGGCCGCCGGGGCCCTCGCCCTGATCTCCCGCGCCTACGCCGACCTGGGCATCCGCGCGTCCCGCCACCGGCTGTCGCTGCCGGGCGGCGGCGGGAAGTACGTGGCCGACCCGGCCCTGTGGCGGCGGGCCACCGCCCTGCTGCGCGAGGTGCTGGCCGCGTCCGGCGTGGCGTACGCGGCCGTGGAGGGCGAGGCGGCCTTCTACGGCCCGAAGATCGACGTGCAGATCACCGACCCGGCGGGCCGCGAGTCCACCCTGTCCACCGTGCAGATCGACTTCCACCAGCCGGAGCGCTTCGGGCTGCGCTACACCGGCCCGGACGGCGCCCGGCACCGCCCGGTCATGGTGCACCGCAGCGTCATCGGCAGCGTGGAACGGGCCGTCGCGCATCTGCTGGAGGAGCACGGCGGCGCCTTCCCGCCGTGGCTCGCCCCTCTGCAGCTGGCGGTGCTGCCGGTGGGCGAGGACCAGGAGGAACACGCTCACGCCGTCGTCCGGGAGGCCGCCGCACTCGGGCTGCGGGCCGAGGTGAGCGGCCTGGCCGAGGGCAGTCTCGGCGCCCGGATCCGCCGGGCGCGGCTGGTGCCGTACCAGGCGGTGCTCGGCGCGCGGGAGGCGGCGGACGGCCTGCTCGCCGTACGGCTGCGGGACGGACGACGGCCCGGCGCGCTGCCGGTGGCGGAATTCCTGCGACGCGTGAACGAGCGGGTGCGCGCACGCGGGACCGAGCTCTGGGACCCCGCGTAAGGTCGACGGGCCACCCCGCCTCGAGAAGGAGTCCGTCGTGAGCAACGGCCGGCCGGTCCCGGTGATCGTCGACTGCGACACCGGCGTGGACGACGCCCTGGCCCTGCTGTTCGCCGTACGGCACCCCGCGCTCGATCTGCGGGCCGTCACCTGCGTGGCCGGGAACACGGACGTGGACGGCGTCGTACGCAACACCCTGACCGTGCTGGAGCGGGCGGGCGCGGGCGACGTGCCGGTGGCGCGGGGCGCCGCGCGCCCGCTGATCGAGGCGCCCCGCTCCGCCCGCCACGTCCACGGCCACGACGGCATGGGCGACCTCGGCCTGCCCGCCCCGCGCCGCACCCCGGTGGACGTGGACGCGGTGACGCTGCTGCGCCGCGAGATCCTCGCCTCGCCCCGCCCGGTCACCCTGGTGCCCACCGCGCCGCTCACCAACATCGCCCTGCTGCTGCGGACCCACCCCGAGGTCACCCGTAACATCGAGCGGATCGTGTTCATGGGCGGCGCGGCGGGCACCAGGG
>MUNG01000501.1:201-670 GCA_002154585.1 Streptomyces pseudogriseolus | reverse complement strand
GAGGTAGGGCGCGCGGATGCCCCGGGGGCGGCTTGAAGCAGGGCGCGCCGACGCCCCCGCGGTGGCCGTGCCGAGGGGGCGGCTCGCCCGGTCAGCCCTTCGCCGCCCCGCCCGGCCCAATCCGGCCGTACGCCGCCCGGACACCCACTCCCACACCGCTGACCTGGGGAAACTCGGCACCCCACACAGGCCCTCCGACTCGCCTGACACCCGTTCAGCCGCCGCCCTGACGCCCCCTCAGGGAGCGGTGACGGCGCGAGGGCACTTACCTCGGAGGGGCAGGGACGCGGTCGACGGCGGCACATGGGGGTGCCGCGGGCCGGGTCACCTCCGTGAGCTCGAGGGAGCATCGATGCGACGTACCGCCCGGCTGCTGACCGGCACGACCGGCGCCGCACTCGCCGTAGCCACCGCGGGGCTGCTCGCCACCCCCGCGTACGCCGGGGAGGCGCCCGGCCCGTCGACCGCC
>MUNG01000501.1:0-174 GCA_002154585.1 Streptomyces pseudogriseolus | reverse complement strand
TCGGGGCGGGCCGGTTCACGCTGGCGCCGAGCACGCACGAGGGTGAGGCGATCGGGCAGTTCCAGGTGCCGCCGAGCGCGCAGCCGGGGACGTACGAGATCGTCGCCGCGTGCGCCGGGAGCGGGCGCCGGGTGACCGGGGACCTCGTGGTGACGCTGACCCCGGACGCGGAAC
>MUNG01000500.1 GCA_002154585.1 Streptomyces pseudogriseolus | reverse complement strand
CCCGAGACGCCCGCGTCCGCCCCCGACGCGCCGCCCTCGGCCGGGCTGCGCAGGGAACTGCCCGCGGAGGTGCCCCCGCCCGCCCCGCGGACGGAGTCCGGGACGACCGGCGCGAGCCCGGCGCACCACACGCATCACGCACACCACGGGCACCACGGATCTCATGCGTCTCAGGCCCCGAAGGCCGCCCAGGCCCCGAGGACCCCTCAGACGCCCCGAACGCCCCAGCCGTCCCGGGGGCCTGAGAGCGGCGCGACTCCCGCCGCCGACGGGCCCTCCGAGCCCGCGCTGACCGGGCGGCAGCGGCTCGTGAACGGGCTGTGGCCGCCGCGCGTGACCCGGGCCCAACTCATCGTCGCCCTCCTGCTGTCCGGCCTCGGGTTCGGTCTCGCCGTCCAGGTCGCCTCCACCAGCGACACCGACAGCGCGCTGCGCGGCGCACGCCAGGAGGATCTTGTACGCATCCTCGATGAACTCGACGACCGTACCGAGCGTCTTGAAGACGAGAAGCAGGGTCTCGAGAAGCAGCGGGAGGAGCTGGAGAACAGCTCCGACCAGGCCGAGGAGGCGCGCAGGCAGACGATCGAGAAGGAGCGGCAACTCGGCGTCCTCGCGGGCACCGTGGCCGCCCAGGGGCCCGGCATCGAGATGACCATCGAGGACACGAAGGGGACGGTCGAGTCGGACATGCTGCTCGACGCCATCCAGGAGCTGCGCGCCGCGGGCGCCGAGGCGATCCAGGTGAACGGGGTCCGGGTGGTGGCAGGCACGTACCTGTCGGACGCGGACGGCGGAGTCTCGGTGGACGGGAACAAGATCAAGTCCCCGTATCGTTTCAAGGTCATCGGCAAGCCGCAGGACCTGGAGCCGGCGCTCAACATCCCCGGAGGCGTGGTGCAGACGCTCGAGAAGGAACAGGCCACCGTTACCGTGGAGCGGTCGGACAAGATCGTTGTGGACGCCTTGCGAGCGCCGAAGCGGCCTGACTACGCTCGGTCGTCCTCCCGGTGAACCGGGGGTGCATGGGGGTCGTCCGGCCAGGGCATGAGGTTGCGGGGGGTCGGCGCACCGAATGGGTGGTGCGTGGTGGAAACTGTCTGGCGGAGGCGGACGTTGTGAAGATGTCCGGGTCGGCCAAAGTGTTCAGTCAGGGTTCGTCCTGCCCCACGGGCGGGTCTGTTTCGGTCAAGGGGAATCGCCCGTGAAGTTGTTTGGGAAGTTGTTCGGCAAGAGCGCGCGGCGAGAGGGCGGCGACAGCGCGACCGCCGTTCACCGCGCACAGCCCGATGCGGAAGGTCAGCGTCCGCTGTTCCGGGACGAGGCGGGCGGCATAGGCGCTGGACAGCCGTCGAGCTCCGGTGCGGGCGGAGGGTTCTCCAGCCCGTACGCGTCCCAAGCCCCCGGCGGGCAGCCGCGGCAGGAGGATCCGTCCATGTCGGCCCTGGTGTGTTCGAGGTGCGGCAACCGCAACGCGGAGAACAGCCGCTTCTGTTCCAACTGCGGTGCGCCGCTGAAGCCGGGCGTCACCCCGGAGCGCCCCTCCGAGACGACGTCCACGATCTCCATCTCCGGTCTCGAGGCCTACGACGCCGAGGCCACCGGGCAGACCCAGGTGCCCGCGCTGTCCCCGGAGGCGCAGGCCGCCGTCGACGCGCTGCCGGTGGGCTCCGCCCTGCTGGTCGTGCGCCGCGGCCCGAACTCGGGCAGCCGCTTCCTGCTGGACGGCGACCTGACCACGGCCGGGCGTCACCCGCAGAGCGACATCTTCCTCGACGACGTGACGGTCTCCCGCCGCCATGTGGAGTTCCGCCGCAGCCCGGACGGCTCGTTCACGGTCGCCGACGTCGGCAGCCTGAACGGCACGTACGTCAACCGCGAGCGGATCGACCAGGTCGCCCTGGCCAACGGCGACGAGGTGCAGATCGGCAAGTACCGGCTGGTCTTCTACGCGAGCCAGCGGAGCTACTGACCCCCCGGCGAGGCCCCGGGGACTCCAGGAAGGGTCCATGCTGCAGACACCGAGCGGCGGCGCCGGCGACGGCGCCGCCGCCGCGGACACCGGACTGATGAGCATCGGTGCGGTGCTGAACGTGCTGCGCGAGGAGTTCCCCGAGGTCACCATCTCCAAGATCCGGTTCCTGGAGTCGGAAGGGCTCGTCGAGCCGCGCCGCACCCCGTCCGGGTACCGGAAGTTCAGCACCGGGGACGTCGAGCGCCTCGGCCATGTGCTGCGCATGCAGCGCGACCACTACCTGCCGCTGAAGGTGATCCGGGAGCATCTGGCGGCCATGGAGCGCGGCGAGGCCGTGCCCCTGCCGGCGCTGAGCCGTCCGGGTGACGGCGAGGACCCCGCCGAGAGCGTCCCGGACACCCCCGCGGCGGCCCGCATCGGACGCGGCCGGCTGCTCGCCGCCGCCGGGGTGGACGAGCAGCGGCTCGCCGAGTGGGAGTCGTACGGACTGCTCGTCCCGGTCGGGGACGGGGTGTACGACGCGGAGGCGGTCACCGTCGCCGGGCTGCTCACGGAGCTCGGGCGGTACGGGATCGAGCCGCGCCATCTGCGCGCCATGAAGGCGGCCGCCGAGCGGGAGGCCGGGCTGGTGGAGCAGGTCGTGGCGCCGCTGCGGCGGCACCGCAACCCGCAGACCAGGGCGCACGCCGAGGACCGCACCAAGGAGCTGGCCTCTCTCACCGTGAAGCTGCACGCGGCGCTGGTGCGGTCGGCGCTCGGGGTGCGGCTGCCCTGAGGGCGGCACGGCCCCGGGCGGGACGGCACAGTGCGGCCGGATCGGCCACCTGATCCCGGCCCGACTACCCAAACGTCCCGGGCACGGCCTAGGGTTGCTGTGTGAACGAGCTCGATGTCGTAGGTGTCCGGGTCGAAATGCCCTCCAACCAACCGATCGTGCTGTTGCGTGAAGTGGGCGGCGACCGCTACCTCCCCATCTGGATCGGCCCCGGGGAGGCCACGGCCATCGCCTTCGCCCAGCAGGGCATGGCGCCCGCACGGCCGCTGACCCACGACCTGTTCAAGGACGTGCTGGAGGCCGTGGGACAGGAGCTCACGGAAGTGCGCATCACCGACCTTCGGGAAGGTGTCTTCTACGCCGAGCTGGTCTTCGCCAGCGGTGTCGAGGTGAGCGCCCGGCCCTCCGACGCCATAGCGCTCGCCCTGCGGACCGGGACCCCGATCTACGGAAGCGACACGGTGCTGGACGACGCCGGGATCGCCATTCCGGACGAGCAGGAGGACGAGGTGGAGAAGTTCCGCGAGTTCCTCGACCAGATCTCGCCGGAGGACTTCGGGACCAGCAACCAGTGAGTGTTTCCCTGGGCCTCGGCGGCGGTCGGGGCCGCGCCGGGCACATTCGGCTAGCCTTTCCCCGCGACGGGGCACGGGAAACCACTCTTAGGGTGATTATCACTCGGCGTGCCGAGTGTGGCGATCGTTGACGCACCCTTGGTGACTGCCTACCGTCGAGGAGGCAGGTCAAGGACGGAGGTCGGCGTGAGAAGCAGCGGCGACGGTACGGCTGGGGGTGCCCCCGGACGCGTTTTAGGGGCGGGCGGGCCGTATCCTCCCCAGAGCTTTCCGCTCCGCCCGGGCGGGGTTCCTCCCGCGCGGGGCGGTGCGGTCGATCCCGCTCCGCAGCGACCGACGGCCGTGCCGAGCGGTGGAGGGGCGGTGGGCATGGCGACCGAGGAGATCGGCTACCGCGGGCCCACGGCCTGCGCCGCGGCCGGCATCACCTACCGCCAGCTCGACTACTGGGCGCGCACGGGCCTGGTCGAGCCGAGCGTGCGCCCCGCCCAGGGGTCCGGCACACAGCGGCTGTACAGCTTCCGCGACGTCGTCGTGCTGAAGATCGTGAAGCGGTTCCTGGACACCGGTGTGTCCCTGCAGAACATCCGCACCGCCGTCCAGCATCTGCGCGAGCGCGGCTTCAGCGACCTGGAGCGCATGACGCTGATGAGCGACGGCGCCACGGTCTACGAGTGCACCTCGCCGGACGAGGTCCACGCCCTGCTCCAGGGCGGCCAGGGCGTCTTCGGCATCGCCGTGGGCGTGGTGTGGCGGGACGTGGAGAGCGCCCTGTCGCAGCTGCACGGCGAGCGCGTCGACACGGGCGAGACGCTGATCGGCCACAACCCGATGGACGAGCTGGCCCGCCGCAGGAACCGCGCGGTCTGAGACCGCGGTTCCCGCGGGGCCGTGCCGCCCGGGGCGCGGCTCGACGAGGGCGTTGTCAGTGGCATGGGGCAGCATCGGAGATGTGAGATCCGCTCCCACGATCCTGCATCTCGACATGGATGCCTTCTACGCCTCGGTGGAGCAGGCGTCCAAGCCGAGTCTGCGCGGCAAGGCCGTGATCGTGGGGGGACTGGGCCCGCGTGGAGTGGTCGCCACGGCCTCCTACGAGGCCCGCGTCCTCGGCGTGCACTCGGCGATGCCCATGTCCCAGGCGCGGCGGCTCGCGCCGAACGCCGCGTATCTGGTGCCCCGGTTCGCGCTGTACCGCTCGATCAGCGACCAGGTGATGGCCCTGCTGCGCGCCCTGTCACCGCTGGTGGAGCCGCTCAGTCTCGACGAGGCGTTCGTCGACCTGGAGGCCGGGGGCACGGCGTGGGACGAGCGGTCGGCGCGGCTCGTCGGCGCGAAACTGCGCGCCGACATCCGGGCGGTCACCGGACTGACCGGTTCCGTGGGACTGGCCGCCTCCAAGATGCTCGCGAAGATCGCGTCGGAGCAGGCGAAGCCGGACGGGCTCGTCGTGATCGAGCCCGGGACCGAGCGGGCGATGCTCGAACCGATGCCGGTGCGGACCCTCCCGGGCGTCGGACCCGCCACGGGTGACCATCTGCGGCGGGCCGGCATCCACACGGTCGGCGAGATCGCCGAGGCGGGCGAGGACGAGCTGGTGCGGCTGCTCGGCAAGGCCCACGGGCACGCTCTGTACGCGATGGCGCTGGCTCGCGACGACCGGCCCGTCGTCGCCGAGCGCGAGACGAAGTCGGTGTCCGTCGAGGACACGTACGACGTGGACATCCACGACCGGGTGCGGGTCGGCACGGAGGTGGCGCGGCTCGCGGATCGCTGCGTGCGCCGGCTGCGGGGGGCCGGCCTGTCCGGCCGCACGATCGTGCTGAAGGTCCGGCGGTACGACTTCTCCACGCTGACCCGGTCCGAGACGCTGCGGGGCCCCACCGACGACCCGGCGGTCGTCCGGGAGGCGGCGGCCCGGCTGCTGGACTCGGTGGACACCACGGGCGGCGTACGGCTGCTCGGCGTCGGGGTCAGCGGGCTGGCCGACTACACGCAGGAGGATCTGTTCGCCCAGGCGGCGGGCGATGCGGGGGAGGATACGGCGCGGGAGGGCGAGATGCCCGAGCCGGCGCCCGAGGCCCGCCCGGAGGTACCCGCCGAACGGCGCTGGCCCGCGGGGAGCGACGTCCGGCACGCCGAGTACGGGCACGGGTGGGTGCAGGGCAGTGGGCTGGGCCGGGTGACCGTTCGCTTCGAGACGCCTGTGTCGGCGCCGGGCCGGGTGAAGACGTTCCGGGTCGACGACCCGGCGCT
>MUNG01000050.1 GCA_002154585.1 Streptomyces pseudogriseolus | reverse complement strand
CCGAGGAGGGACCCACCCCGCGACCCACCATTCCGCACCACGATGCACCCGGGGACAAACGCAAGCCCCGACCCCCTCCGAGAGAGGGCCGGGGTGTGGGGCAGAGCCCCATGAGTCTTCTAGGTTTGACGCAAGCTGCTGCTCCGGCGCCCGTTCGGGCCGGGCGCCGGAGCGGGACGGAGACAGGAGCGGCGGCGCGCGGACCGGGCGGGCGCCGCGCCGCGCATGCGCGGCGCCTTGAACCCGTAGAGAAAGTTGTAACGCAGTCGGGCGTCTGTGGCTTGTCCGGTCCCGGTAGATGCTTGACGGCCGCTCAGGGTGTGAGGGGTTTGAAGTCGTACGCACACGTGGGGAGTTCGCTGCCTTGGCGGTGTGCGAGTGGCAGGAAGAGCACCGGTCGCACGGTCCATGTGATGCGCGTGCTGGCGTGGGTGATGGACACGGTCCAGGGCTCACGGCGTAAGAGTGCTCGTCGGGTGTCGATGCGGTGGTCGTAGAGCCGTTCCCACGCTTCCGTGCAGGCTGCTGTGTCGAGGGCCGGTGAGATGGTGCGGAGGATTGTGGCTACCCAGTTGTTCGCCTCCACCACGTTGTACGCGTCATAGGACCCGAAGAGCGCTGGCGCTTGTCGCGCGTCCAGGTTCTGTGTCCAGCACTCGCACCAGAAGCCCGACCCGGTCGTCGTCCTCACAGATGCCCTCCTCGTCGTACGTCCGTGAAGAGCTCCGCGGTGACCGTGTGGCCGGCCTCGCTGTCGTGGACGACGACGCGGTGGGCAATCGTGCTGACCATGCCGAGTCCGCGGCCGCCTTCGGCGTCCTGGTCCTGTCGCTCGATCTTCGGGGCCGTGCCCGTGCCTCCGTCGTCCGTCACCGATACGGCTACCACCTGGGCGGACACCGCGACGGCCAGGTGAAAGCTGCCCTGGTCCCGGCCGCTGGCCGTGTGGAGGATCGCGTTCGCGCTCAGCTCGCTCACGATCAGCTCGGCGTCCTCGGCAAAAGGGGAGCCACGCAGGATGTCACGGGTCCAGCGGCGGGCCCGGCTGACCTCTTCCGGGAAACCTGGGCAAGACAGTCCCCAGACCCTCGCTGTACTCGTATACTCGTGCATACAAGTTCCTTCATGCTGATAGGCCGCCATGTGCAGCGGGTTCGGACTAGACGAGTTTCACGCCGTCGTGGGCGCGGATGGCCGGCGGAGACACCGCGTCCAATGCGTCGATGACGCGGATCGCGTACGCCTCGTCGGCGAGTTCGGAGACCTCTTCACGGGTCACCCAGCGCAGTGCGCGGGTCTCGTCGCCGGTCGTGAGCGTGCCGTCGGCCGCCTCGCAGCGGAAGACCAGCGAGACGATCAGGCCCGCCATGTTCTTGTAGACACCGGTGAGGGTCGCCGGAAGTGCGATCTTGACGCCGGTCTCTTCGAGGACCTCGCGCTGGAGGGCTTCGGGGATGGTTTCCTCACGTTCGAGGACACCGCCCGGCGGTTCCCAGTGACCGTTGTCGCGGCGCTGGATCAGGAGGGCCCGGCCCTGGTCGTCGACGACGACTCCGGCCACGCTCACGGAGTGCGGGCGTTCTGTGCTCACGTTCCTCGGCCCTCTCGGATGGCTAGGCTCTCCACGGTAGCAACAACACTCGCCAGCTCGTCTAGATATCTAAAGGAGTACACACGTGAGCCCTTCTCTCCCTTCGGGCCTGCTCGGTGATCTCGACCCCACGAGTGATCGTGCGGTCTTCCGGCAGATCGCCGACCAGCTGCGCGAAGCCATCGACCGGGGGCGTTTCCGGGAGGGCGAGAAGCTGCCTTCGGAGGCTGAGCTGGTGGACCACTACGGGGTGTCCCGGATGACCGTCCGCAACTCCTTCTCCGTCCTCCAGGGCGAGGGCCTGGTGCACGCCGAGCACGGCAAGGGCGTGTTCGTCCGGCCGCGGCCGCCGGTGCGGCGTCTCGCCTCGGACCGGTTCGCCCGTCGGCACCGTGAGCAGGGGAAGTCCGCGTTCATCGTGGAGGCGAATGCGGCCGGCAGCCATCCGCAGGTCGACAGTCTTGAGGTGAAGGAAGAGAAGGCCAGTCAGGACGTCTCCGCCCGGCTGGGCTCCGTACGGCGGGTGCTCGCCCGGCGGCGCCGGTACCTCCTCGACGGCCGTCCGGTCGAGTTCGCCACCTCCTACCTGCCGCTCGACATCGCACGCGGTACGCAGATCGCCGAGCCGAACCCCGGTCCCGGCGGCATCTACGCCCGGCTCGAAGAGCTGGGCCACCGCCTCGACCACTTCGAGGAGGAGATTTGTGCCCGGATGCCCTCGCCCGCCGAGGTCAAGACGCTGCACCTGGCGGCCGGCGTGCCCGTGATCCATCTGATCCGGACCGCCTTCGACACCGAGGGGCGGCCCGTGGAGGTCTGCGACACGGTCATGGCGGCGGACGCCTACGTCCTGTCCTACCAGCTCCCGGCCACGTGAGCTGGTGATTGGTGGTGGTACGCGGGGGCGCTTCTCCGAACTCGTACACCCCAACAGGCATACTCGTATAGACGAGTGGGCAAGTTGTGTGGCAAGGTGATCGTCGTGAGCCCGAGACATCGGGTTCACAGATCGCATCTTGTATAGACGAGTAGATAGGAACGCAGCCTTGCGCACCATCCGTGTTGAGACCTCCGCCGCCACGATCCTGCTGACGGAGGCCCCTGAGCCGAAGGTCCGTGACCGGCAGACGGGCGAGATCGCCAAGGACGCCGTGAGCGGTGAGGCGCTGATGACCATCGGCGTCGTGTACATCGAGGACGGGGAGTCCTCCCTCATCAAGGTCACCGTCCCCGATGGCGGCGTCTCCGAGGGGCTGAACCTCGGCGCTCCGGTCTCGCTGCCGGGCCTCGTCGCCCGGCCGTGGGAGTCCGTGTTCAACGGTCAGCAGCGTCACGGCATCGCCTTCCGCGCCGCCGCTGTCACCCCGGCCGCCTTCCCGGCCGCCCTGGGGGCCTCGGCCTGATGACCGACCTGACAACGCTCCTGGAAGTGGGTGGTCCCCTCGCCGCACTCGGCGGCGGGGCCGCCTACACCCGGGCCAACCACCCGGCCCTGTACTGGTCGGCGGTCGGCGGTCCGATATCCACCGTCCGCCTCCTCAGCTCGTACGCCTCGGTCATGGAAGCCTGCGGCCTCACCGTCGCCCCGTCCCGGCTCCGGGTCCTCGCGGTCAAGGCCACCACCCGACGGGAAGTGCGGCCCGTACCGCCCCGGCGGGGCATCATCCGGCCCACCTCGACCGGACTGCGGCTTCGGCTCCGCCTCGCGCCGGGGCAGGAACCCGCTGACGTCGCCGCCTCGGCCGAACGGCTGCGGCACGCCTGGGGCGTCCACGCCGTCTACGTCACCACCGTCAAGCCCGGCGTCGTCGAACTGCGGCTCGTCGGCTTCGACGTCCTGCGCAAGGTGCGGATGCCCCGCAAGGGCGACAGCGGGCTCCTCAAGGTGCCGGTCGCGCTGCGGGAGGACGCCATGCCCTTCGTCCGCGACTACCAGACCGTGCCTCATCAACTCACCCTGGGCGCCACGCTGTCGGGTAAGTCCATGTACCTGCGCCACCTGGTCTCGGGCCTCGCCCGTCAGAACGTCGCCCTGGTCGGCGTCGACTGCAAGCGGGGTGTCGAGCTGGCTCCGTTCGCCCCGCGTCTCTCGGCGCTCGCAACCGATCCGGACGAAGCTGCCGAACTGCTGCCGGTGCTCGTGAAGGAGATGGAGCACCGATACGACCTGATCAAAGCCCGGCAGGGCATCGCCCCCAGCACCCCCGACGAAGAGATCACCTCCGACATCTGGGGCCTGCCGGAAAGCGAACGGCCCGTGCCCGTCGTCCTGTTCGTCGACGAGGTGGCCGAACTCTTCCTCACCGCCACCCGCAAGGACGAGGAACGGCGCGACGCGATGGTCACCCAGCTCATCCGACTCGCCCAGCTCGGCCGCGCGGCCGGCATCTACCTGGAAGTCTGCGGCCAGCGCTTCGGCGCCGAACTCGGCAAGGGCGCCACCATGCTCCGGGCCCAGCTCACCGGCCGCGTCTGCCACCGCGTCAACGACCAAGCCTCCGCCAAGATGGCACTCGGCGACATCGCCCCGGAAGCGGTCATGGCCGCCTGCGCCATCGCCCCTGAGCTGCCCGGCCTCGCCGTCGCGGGGGACACCTCCGGCGGCTGGTCCCGCATCCGCACCCCGTACCTCTCCCTCGGCGACGCTGCCGACATCTGCCAGGAGACGGCTCACCTGGTGCCCGACCTGCCCGCGCTGAAGCCCTTCCGGCCCGCCGTACCCGTACGGACCGTTGAGGCCCCCGTTTCGGCCGTCCAGCCGCACCCCGTCACCGACTGACACCCCTTCCCTCCCCGGTCGGCGTGACCGCCTCGCGCCACCTCCCTACCCCTCCCATGCCTGAACCCGGAAGGAGCCGCCCTCATGCGCGCCCAACTGGCTCGCGTAGATGCGGTGCTCGTACAGGCGCTCATCGCCGCCGCGCTGTCCTTC
>MUNG01000005.1 GCA_002154585.1 Streptomyces pseudogriseolus | reverse complement strand
TCGTGTCGCTCCCCCGCGCCGTTGGTCGGCGGCGCAGCCCCTGTCGGGACGATACACCAGGATCGTCACTCAGGGACATAGGTCCTCTACGCTCCGTGACGATCAACGGATGGCCGAGTACCCACCGCTCCCGGGGAGTCGCGAAGGGTGCTCGAAGCGGACTACACGTCTTCCGTTCCCGTCACCAGGATCACGTTCCCGAGCTCCTCCTGGTTCACGAATCGGCGCAACTGGTCGCGCAGCAGCCGCTCGGCGCGGGGGAGGAACGCGGACGTGGGTCCGCCGACGTGCGGGGTGATCAGGACGCCCGGCGCCCGCCACAACGGGTGGTCGGCGGGCAGGGGTTCGGGGTCGGTGACGTCGAGGGCGGCGGTGAGGCGGCCGCTCTCCACCTCGGTGAGCAGGTCCTTGGTGTCGACGACCGGTCCGCGGGCGACGTTCACCAGCAGGGCGCTGTCCTTCATCCGGGCCAGGAAGCCGGCGTCCACGAGGTGCCGGGTGCTGTCGGTCAGCGGGGTGGACAGGACGACGACGTCCGCGTCCGGAAGCAGTGAGGGGAGTTCGGTGAGCGGATGCACCGGCCCGCGCTCCGTTGTGCGCGCGGAGCGCGCGACGCGCGCCACCCGCGCGAGCTCGAACGGGGCGAGCCGGTCCTCGATGGCCGCGCCGATCGAGCCGTACCCGACGATGAGCACGCACCGGTCGGCGAGCGCCGGCCGGAAACCGCCCTGCCACTCCCCCCGGTCCTGGGCGCGCACGAAGCCGGGGACGCCGCGCAGGGAGGCGAGGATCAGGGTGAGCGCGAGCTCCGCGGTGCTGGCCTCGTGCACCCCGCGCGCGTTGCACAGCCGCACGCCCGGGGGCAGGTCCTTCAGCGCGGGCCGCACATGGTCGACGCCGGCGGAGAGGGTCTGCACCACGCGCACGGACCGCATCCGGGGCAGCGGGCGCAGGCACACCTCGGCGGGCTTCATGTACGGCACGACGTAGACGTCGCAGTCCCCGGGATCGGCCGGGTAGGTGTCGGCACCGTCCCAGAAGTGGTAGCGCGGCCCCTCGGGGAGCCCGTCGATCTCGTCCGGGGGGATGGGAAGCCACACGTCAGCAGTCATGCCACGGAGGCTAGTTCAGGGTGCCGGAGCGGCAGAGGTTAGGTTGGGGGACCGGAGAGGGAGGGTCACGAGCAGGTGGAGCGCAGGACGATCGGCGCGGCGGCGCTCTCGGTGGGCGCGGTGGGCCTCGGCTGCATGCCGATGAGCTGGGCCTACAGCACGTCCAGGCAGCGCGGCGAGGAGTCGCTGAGGGCGGTGCACCGGGCGCTGGACGCGGGCTCGTCCCTCCTGGACACCGCCGACATGTACGGCCCGTTCACCAACGAGCTGCTGCTCGGGCGGGTGTTGAAGGAGCGGCGGGCCGACGCCTTCGTGTCGACGAAGGTCGGGCTGCTGGTGGGCGACCAGCACATCGTGGCCAACGGCCGTCCCGGGTACGTCCGGCGGGCCTGCGACGCCTCGCTGCGGCGGCTCCAGACCGACGTGATCGACCTCTACCAGCTGCACCGCGCCGACCCGGAGGTCCCGGTCGAGGAGACCTGGGGCGCGATGGCGGAGCTGGTGCGGGCGGGCAAGGTGCGGGCGCTGGGCCTGTGCGCGGTGGGGGCGCGCTCGTCGCGGCGGCCGGGGGCGCGGCTGTACGACGCCACGATCCGGCAGCTGGAGCGGGTGCAGCAGGTGTTCCCGGTGAGCGCGGTGCAGGCCGAGCTGTCGGTGTGGTCGCCGGAGGCGCTGGAGACGCTGCTGCCCTGGTGCGAGGCGCGGGGCGTGGGCTTCCTGGCGGCGATGCCGCTGGGCAACGGCTTCCTGACCGGGACGCTGACGCCCGGCGAGGGGTTCGAGGCGGACGACCCGCGGGCCCGGCACCCGCGGTTCACGGCCGAGATGATGGCCGCGAACCAGCCGATCGTTGCGGGCCTGCGCCGGGTCGCGCGCCGGCACGGGGAGCACGTCACCCCGGCGCAGGTCGCCCTGGCCTGGGTGCTGGGCCGGGGCCGCCAGGTGGTGCCGGTGCCGGGCGCCAAGCGGGAGCGGTGGGTGACGGAGAACGCGGCTGCGGCCGGGCTGCGGCTGACCGCCGACGACCTGGCGGAGATCGCGAGTCTGCCGCCGGCCCAGGGGTCGTGGGACTGAGGCTCGGCCGGTGCGGCCCCGCAGGATCGTTCCTGAGGCCGTCCCGAGGTTCGGGGTCCGCGAACCGGGAACCTGTCAGGCGCGAGCGGTGTATGACAGACAGAACCCGCCGCGTCGAAGGGACGAGATCGTGCAACGACGAGCCGTGACGGCCGTGCTGGCCGCCGCCGCGCTCCTGCTGACCGCCGGCTGCTCCTCCGACGAGGAGGCGCCGCCGGGGAAGGACGCCGCCGCCTCCTCGGCCGGTGCCGCGGCCCCGTCCTCCCCTTCGGGGAAGGCGGAGGAGACTCCGCCGGCGAAGGGCTCGGTGACGGTGGTCCGGACCGTGGCGACGGGGCTGGCCAGTCCCTGGGGTCTGGCCCCGGTCGGGGACGGCGACCTCCTGGTGTCCTCCCGCGACGAGGCCACGATCACCCGGATCGACGGGACGACGGGGAAGAAGACCGAGCTGGGCGAGGTGCCCGGGGTGGCGGCCGAGGGCGAGGGCGGTCTGCTGGGCATCGCCCTCTCCCCCGACTTCGCCTCGGACCACATGATCTACGCCTACTTCACCTCGGCCTCCGACAACCGCATCGTGCGGATGCTCTACACCGAGCGGAAGCCCGCCGGCGAGCAGCTCGGGGCGCCGGACACGGTGTTCCGTGGCATCCCCAAGGGCGTGATCCACAATGGCGGGCGGATCGCCTTCGGCCCGGACCGCATGCTCTACGCGGGCACGGGCGAGAGCGGCGACACCGGACTGTCCCAGGACAAGGAGTCCCTCGGCGGCAAGATCCTGCGGATGACCCCGGACGGCGAGCCGGCCCCCGGCAATCCGTTCCCCAGCTCCCCCGTCTACTCCTACGGCCACCGCAATGTGCAGGGTCTGGCCTGGGACCGTGAACAGCGGCTGCTCGCCTCGGAGTTCGGCCAGAACACCTGGGACGAGCTGAACGCCGTCGCGCCCGGCGACAACTACGGCTGGCCGGAGGCCGAGGGCCACGCGGACGAGGGCGGCTTCCACAACCCGGTCGCCCAGTGGAGCACCGAGGACGCCTCGCCCAGCGGCATCGCGTACGCCGAGGGCTCCGTCTGGATGGCGGGCCTGCGCGGCGAGCGGCTGTGGCGCATACCCCTCAAGGGCACGGAGGCCTCCGCGAAGCCGCAGGCGTTCCTGGAGGGCGAGTACGGCCGGCTGCGCACGGTGGTCGCGGCGGGCGGCGACCGGCTGTGGCTGGTCACCAGCAACACGGACGGCCGGGGCGACCCGGACCAGCAGGACGACCGCGTGCTGGAGCTGCGGGTCAGCTAGCCGGCGGCCCGGCCTGCCGGATGGTGTCGGGGGCGCCGTCAGGGTCCTTCACGTCGTCCCTGTCGTCGCCGTCGTCCGAGGCGCCTGTGACGTCGTCCGCCGACGCGTCGGCCGGGGACGGGCGGCGGACGGTGACCTTCCCGGAGGCGAGGTCTATCGGCCCGCGTCCCGGGTCGCCGTCGCCGACGTCCTCCCGGGTCAGCGCCAGGCGCTTCTGCTCGTCCTGGGTGTGCTTGCGCCCGGGGGAGAACAGTTCCTCGAAGGCGTTGAACATCGCTCCCCTTTCCCAGGGACCCGGGTGCCGGGCCGCTTGTGTCCTACACCGATTGTCGCGCGGTCGCCAGATGTCCCGGTCCTTCGGGAAGGTCTTCCGGAAGGCCGTCGGGGAACAGGCCCAGGCGGTGGGCCACCGCCGCCGCCTCGCCGCGGCCGGAGACGCCCAGTTTGGCGAGGATGTTCGACACATGGACGCTGGCCGTCTTCGGCGAGATGAACAGCTCCTCGGCGATCCGCCGGTTGGTGTGCCCGGCCGCCACCAGGCGCAGCACGTCCCGCTCCCTGCTGGTCAGGCCGAGCGCCTCGGCCGGGTCGGCGGGCGCGGGGGCCGTCTCCTCGCGCGGTGCGGGCGTCAGTGCCAGACGGCCGCGCCGGGCCAGCAGCGCGGCGTCCCGGGCCAGCGGGGCCGCGCCCAGGTGGCAGGCGACGGCGTCGACCAGGCGCAGCAGCTCGGTGGCGCGGGCCCGCTGGTCCTCGCCCCCGCCGGCCGCCAGCAGCGCCTCGGCGAGCCGGAGGCGGACGCAGGCGAGGTCGTGGGGCCGGCCCAGCGGCTCCAGCGCGGCGACGGCCTCGGCCCACGCGTCCGGGTCGTTCCGGCCCTCCGCGCGCCGGAGTTCGGCGCGCAGCCACTGGTCGTGGGCCTGCCACAGGGGCACCCCGGTGGCGAGGTTCCTCGCCGCCCGGCGGATCCGGTCGAGGACGTCCGCGCGGCCCGGTTCGGTCGCGGGGTCGCCGTACCGGTCGGCCTCGGCGGTGGTGGCGGCGAGCAGCAGGGGCCAGGCGTAGCGCTGGGTGCCGGGCGGGAAGCCGGCGTCGAGCGCGGCGGACAGTTCGGCGCGGGCGTCCTCCGGGCGGCCCTCGGCGGCGGCGACGCGGAGGGCGACCCACTGCATCGGCAGGGCGTACTGGGGCATCGGGTCGTGGGTGCCGAAGTGGGCGCGGGCCTCGGCGAGGCAGCGGGCCGCCTCGGCGATGTCGCCCCGCAGGTACGCGAGATGGGCCAGGCGCATCGAGCCGCCGGCGCGCGGCTTGGCGCTCTGCTCGATCCGCTGCGCGCTCGCCGCGGCGCGGGCGGCGTCCTCCCAGCGTCCGACGGACAGCAGGGACTCGGCGAGGTTGCCCCACACCCACCCCTGGGAGTCCAGCAGGCCGAGCCGACGGGTGACGTGGACGCCCTCCTCCAGGAGCCGTACGGCCTCCTCGGAGCGGCCGACGCCTTCGAGCACGGAGGGCAGGTTGACGAAGGCGCGGGCCAGCACGGTGTCGACGCCCAGTTCGGTCGCCCGCTCCTTGACCTCGTACTTCTCGGCGAGCCCGGCCTCGATGTCGCCGGCGTCCGCCATGAGGCCGCCGAGGGTGAGCCGGGCGTTCAGCTCGATGTCGTGGGCGCCGACCATGCGGGCGTACTCGACGGCGCGTTCCGCGGCGGCCATGGCGTCCGGGCCGGGTTCGTGCAGCATCGACCAGCCGGCGGCGAAGGCGAGCACCTCGGCGTGCACCTCGGAGGGCGGCAGTCCGCGCACCAGTTCCTGCGCGGTGCCCAGTTCCGCCCAGCCGTCGCCGCGGCCGAAGGCCTGGGTGAGCCGGGAGCGCTGTACCCAGAACCAGGCGGCGCGCAGCGGGTCGGGGTCCTCGTCGAGGAGGCGCAGTGCCCGCTTGGTGAACTTCAGGGAGCGTTCGCGTTCGCCGCAGAGGCGGCCGGCGACGGCGGCCTCGGCCAGCAGGTCGAGGTGGCGCAGCGGCCGTGTCCCGGCGTCGTCGGCGCCGTCGCCACAGCCGGGCGGCGGGGACGGGTAGGCCTCGGCGTGGTCGAGCGGGCGCAGTCCGGCGCGCACGGTGCCGGGGACGGCGTCCCACAGCTCCATCGCCCGCTCCAGCAGGCGCAGTTGCTCGGCGTAGGCGTGACGCCGGCGGGCCGCCACGGAGGCGTCGAGGACGGCGGGCAGGGCCTTGGCGGCGTCATGGGCGTGGTACCAGTAGCTGGCCAGCCGGGTGGGCCGTTCGTCGGCGGGGACGAGCGTGGGGTCGGCCTCCAGGGCCTCGGCGAAGCGGCGGTTGAGCCGGGAGCGTTCGCCGGGCAGCAGGTCGTCGCTGACCGCCTCGCGGACCAGGGAGTGGCGGAAGCGGTAGCCGTCGCGGTCGGGGGCGGGCGTGAGGATGCTCGCGTTGACGGCGGCGCGCAGGGCCTCGATGAGGTCGTCCTCGCCGAGTCCGGCGACGGCGGCGAGCAGCCGGTCCTCGACGGTGGAGCCGCCCTCGGCGACGATCCGGACGACCCGCTGGGCCCTCTCCGGCAGGTTTTCCACCCTGACCAGCAGCAGGTCGCGCAGGGAGTCGGTGAGGCCGGTGGGGCAGCCCTCGTCGGCGGCGACGGCGAGTTCCTCGACGAAGAAGGCGTTGCCGTCGGAGCGTTCGAAGATGTCGTCGACGCGGTCCGCTTCGGGTTCGCGGTCGAGGATCCCGGCGATCTGCCGCCACACCTCCGCGCGGCTGAAGCGGTCCAGTTCGACGCGCTGGACTGTGCGCAGCCGGTCGAGTTCGGCGAGGAGGGGGCGCAGCGGGTGACGGCGGTGGATGTCGTCGGAGCGGTAGGTGGCGACGACGACGAGACGGCCGGTGCGCAGGGTGCGGAACAGATAGGCGAGCAGATGGCGGGTGGAGGCGTCGGCCCAGTGCAGGTCCTCCAGGACGAGGACGACGGTGTGCTCGGCGGCGACCCGTTCCAGCAGGCGGGCGGTGAGCTCGAAGAGGCGGGCCATGCCCTGTTCGTCGCGGCGGGCCTCGCGGGCGGCGGCGACGGCGAGCTCGGGCAGCAGCCGGGCCAGCTCCTCCTCCTGCCCGTCGGCGGCGGCCGTGAGCTGGTCGGGCAGTGCGCGGCGCAGCTGGCGCAGGGCGGTGGAGAAGGGGGCGAAGGGCAGGCCGTCGGCGCCGATCTCCACGCATCCGCCGAGGGCGACGATCCCGCCCCGGTCGCGGACGGCGGCGGCGAACTCCTCCACCAGGCGGGTCTTGCCCACCCCGGCCTCGCCGCCGATCAGCAGCGCCTGCGGCTCACCGGCGCCGGCCCGGGCAAAGGCGTCGACCAGGGTGGCGAGTTCGGCGGTGCGGCCGACGAACACGGGACTGACGGACTTGGTCTCCACGCCCCCGAGCATCGCACGCGCGCGCGACACCGGCGCAGCGGTTTTCCTGTCGCGGTTCACCGGCACGACGCCACCTCCTCCTCGTCCCGGACGTCCTGTCGTACGCGGCGACGGCGGGGCGGCGGCCGCCCGGGTGCGGCCGCCGCCCCTGGGCGGTGTTCACGCGGTCCGGGCGAACCAGGACCGCCGCCGGGTATGGCTGTCGGGCTCGGCGCCGCGTGCGGCGGTTCCGCGCCGGGCGGCGCGGCGGACCCGCAGCGCCTCGCGGGCCCGGCGCTCCGCCTCGGCCCGGCGGACCAGGTCGTCGTGGCGGAGCCGGTGCAGCTCGGTCTCGAACATGGTGGAGTCCCCCTCGGATCCGGTGTCGGCATCGCTTTCCGCGATGTCTCCACCTTCGTCTCCAAGGCGTACGGTCCACATCGGGAGAGTTCCATATCTTCGCGGGCGGTGATGCCTTAGAAGTGGGGCTCGATGGGGACTTACGTCCGGGCGGCGTCTAAGACCCACCTCAGGAGGCCGCGGGCAGGCCCAGCAGGACGCCCGTGTACTTGAGCACCGCCAGCAGCAGGCCGATCACCCCGAGGGCGACGCCCGCCCAGGCGACGGACGGGACCCAGGGTGCCCGCACCGCGCGGCCGGGTGCGCCGAACGCGGGCCGGACCAGCACCACGACGCCCGTGACCAGTGCGACGAGGGCGAAGAGACCGGCCCACAGGGCTGTGGTGTTCCAGGCGTCGCCGTAGACCTCCTGGATCTGGGTGGCGACGCTCGCGTCGGCGGCGGTGCGGAGCTGGCCCACCAGGGTCTCGCGGGCGCCGGCCACGGTGCCCGGCCAGCCGCCGGTGAGGGAGACCACGCCGAGCGCCACGGAGACGACCGCCGCGGCGCCCTGCCCGGTCCCGGAGGACGGCTCGGCCTGCTCGGGGCGCTGCTCCTTGGCGGCGGCTTCCTCCGGCCGCTCCGCCGTCTGCGCGTCGGGGTCCGCGGCGGTCTGCGCGTCGGGGGCCACGGCGGTCTGCTCATCGGGGTCCGCGGCGGTCTGCCCGCCGGGGTCCACGGTGGTCACCGTCGTGGTTCCGGTTCCGGTCTCGTCCTCTGTCTTCTCAGCCATGTCCCGCACCGTACGGAGACCGTCTGAGATTCCGCTTAACGCCCGGGTCGCCCCACCTCGGGCTGCTCGGCGCGGGCGCGCCACTCGGGGGCCAGCAGGGACCAGACCTCCAGGTCGTGCCGTACGCCGTCGTGGAGGTGGGCCTCGCGGCGGACGCCGTCGCGGGTCATGCCGAGCCGGCGGGCGACGGCGACGCTGGCGGTGTTGCCGGCCGCGGCGACCCATTCGAGGCGGTGGATGCCGCGCTCCTCGACGGCCCAGTCGATCAACGGGCGCATCGCGCGGGTGACCAGTCCGCGTCCCGTGCCTGCGGGCTCCAGCCAGCAGCCCAGCTCGCAGGTGCCGGCCGCCGCGTCGACGTGCAGCGCGAGGACCCCGCCGACCAGCGTGCCGTCGAGCCACAGCCCGTGCACGAAGGCCGAGTCGGCGGCGCGCAGGTCGGCGTACCGCTGGAGCGCCTCCCGCGCGGTGTCCAGGTCGGTGGCCTGCGAGCCGAACGGGATGAACCGGTTGATGAAGGCGCGGCCCCGCTCCAGGTGGGCGAGGAACTCCCCGGCGTGCCAGACCTCCAGGGGGCGCATCTCCGCGCCGTCGTCACCCAGTCGTATCGCGTACATCCCGCTGCCGCTCCTCCTCCGCGAGCACGTCCGCCACCTCGGCGTCCGTGACGGCGGCCAGCCTCTCATGGGCGGCACGGCACTCGGGCGGCTCGATGCTGATCCGGGGCAGGACCCGGTCCAGCCACTTCGGCAGCCACCAGTTGGCGCCGCCGAGGAGGTGCATGAGCGCGGGCACGAGCAGGGTGCGCAGCACGAAGGCGTCGAGGGCGACGGCCGCGGCGAGGGCGATGCCGAACATGGCGATCACCCGGTCGCCGCTGAGCACGAAGGCGAGGAACACCGAGATCATGATCACGGCGGCGGAGTTGATCACGCGGCTGGTCTCGGCGAGGCCGACGCGGACGGCCCGCCGGTTGTCGCCGGTCTCCAGCCACTCCTCGTACATCCGGCTCACCAGGAACACCTGGTAGTCCATGGACAGGCCGAAGAGCACCGACACCATGATCACGGGCAGGAAGGGCTCGATGGGGCCCGCGCTGCCGAGGCCGAGCAGTTCGCTCCCCCAGCCCCACTGGAAGATCATGACGACCACGCCGAACGCGCCGGCGACCGCGGCCACGTTCATCGCGGCGGCCTTGAGCGGGATGCCGATGGAGCGGAAGGCGAGGAGCAGCAGCAGACAGCCCAGGCCGATCACCACCCCCACGAAGAGGGGCAGCTTGTCGACGATGACGGAGGCGAAGTCGTCGTAGCCGGCGGTCACGCCGCCGACGTGCACGTCGAGCGACGTGCCCGACTCGGCGCGGGGCAGCACGTCCTCGCGCAGCCGGTCGACCAGGTCGCTGGTCTGCTTCGACTGCGGGGACGACTCCGGTACGACGGTGAGGAAGGCGGTGTCACCGGCCTGGTTGTACGTCACCGGCGACGCGGAGGCGACGCCCTCGGTGGTGCGCAGCGTGCCGTCCAGGTTGTCCAGGGCGAGCCGGTCCTGGGCGCCGTCGACGTGGGTGACCAGGGTGAGCGGACCGTTGACGCCCGGTCCGAAGCCGTCGGCGAGGAGGTCGTAGGCCTGGCGGGTGGTGGACGCCTTCGGGTCGTTGCCCTGGTCGGAGGTGCCTAGGTGGAGGGAGAAGGTGGGCAGCGCGAGGACGGCCATCACGACGACGGCGACCGCGCCGAGCAGCTTGGGATGGCGCTCCACGAACGCCGACCAGCGGGCGGCGAACCCGGTGGGCATCTCCGGCTCCGGCCCGTGCTCGGCGAGCCGGCGCCGCTCCTTGCGGCTGAGGGCGCGCGTGCCGATCAGCGACAGCAGGGCGGGCAGCAGGGTGACGGAGGCGGCGACGGTGAGCACCACGGTGAGCGAGGCGGCCACGGCGACGCCGTTGAGGAAGTTCAGGCGGAGGATCAGCATGCCCAGCAGGGCGATGCACACGGTCGCACCCGCGAACACGACCGCCCGGCCGGTGGTGGCGACGGCGTTGGTGGCGGCCTCGGTGACGCTCAGCCCGCGTTTCAGCCCGCGCCGGTGCCGGGTGACGATGAACAGCGCGTAGTCGATGCCCACGCCCAGCCCGATCAGCAGGCCGAGCATCGGCGCGAAGTCCGCGACGGTCAGCACGTGCCCGAGCAGCACGATGCCCGCGTAGGCGGTGCCCACGCTCACCAGCGCGGTGGCGATGGGCAGCAGGGAGGCGGCGAGGGAGCCGAAGGCGAGGAACAGCACGACGGCGGCGACGGCCACGCCGACGATCTCGGCGGTGTGCCCGCCGGACGACTCGCTCAGCTCGACGGCGCTGCCGCCCAGCTCGACGTCCAGCCCGTCGGTCTCCGCGGCCTTCGCCGTCTCGACCACGGCCTTGGCCTCACCGCTGGTGATGTCCTTGCCGGAGTGCTCGAAGGTCACGGTGGCGTAGGCGGTGCGGCCGTCGGCGCTGACGCGTCCGGCGCCCCCGTCGTCGTACGGGCCGGTCACGGAGGCGATGCCGGGCAGCTCCTCGATCCGGTCGAGGGTGTGGGTCATGGCCTGCTCGACGCCGCTGTCCCGGACGCTGCCGGAGGACGTGTGCCAGACCACGCTGTCGCTGTCGCCCCCCAGCGTGGGGAAGCCTTCCTTCAGCAGCTCGGCGGCGCGCCCCGACTCGGTGCCGGGCACCTTGTAGTCGTTCGAGTAGGCGGAGCCGGCGACGAAGGCGCCCGCCGCGATCCCGGCCAGGGCGAGCAGCCACAGCAGAACGGTGACCAGACGGCGCTGTACGCACCAACGTGCTAGGGCTGCCACAGGCGTGCTCCCGGTATGGCTCGGGGTGGATCTTTGAGCGGACACCGGCGGCGAACGGCCGAACGGCCCGCAAAGAACGCATGAGCAATGCCCTGCCACTGTTGCAGGCGAAAATGATCCTTTGTCGCCTTCGTGGACTAACTCACATTTCTTCTCCGGGCCTTCGGCCAGGGGGCGCGCGCCTCAGTCGAACTGGTCGCCCAGCGCCATGACCATGACGCCCGCGACGGTGGTCCACAGCGCCCTGCGGGTGCGTCCGCGCGACCCCAGCACCGCCGCCAGCGCGCAGACGGCCGCCCCGCAGGCGTAGGCGACCGGGACGAGGACGGGGGCGGTGCCGGCGGCCCTGAGCAGGGCGGCGGCGGTTCCGGCGAGGGCGAGCAGCGTACCGGTGCCGACAGCGGCCCAGCGGGCCCGTCGCGCCCGCGCGGCGAGGAGGTCCTCGTCGTCGCCCTCGTCGCCCTCGTCGTCTTCGTCGGCGCCTTCGAAAGAGTCCTCCGGGGCCTCCTCCGGCGCGTCCACGCGAGGCGCGTCCTCCCGGGCGTCCTCGGTCGTCGTCTCCTCGGCGGTCTGAGTGTCCGGGGGCAGGTCGGCATCGGGACGTCCACTCATGGCGCCGGAGCGTAGCGCCTCACCTGAGGAAACCCGGATGCGGGGGCACCCGGACGGCTGCTAGCGTCCGTCGGTCCGACCCATCGCGGCTGTGAGCCGCCGGCCGAAGCAGGTGCTTTGATGCTTGTCCGTCCGACCCCCGACGCGACCCTTCCCCTCTTCACGGCCTCAAGGAGCCCGTTCACCGATGTCGGACAGCACACCGCACACCTCGCACGACGACCTCGCTAGCCGCCTCACGCTGCCCCGCTACCCCCGCAGCAGCGCCTACGACCCGCAGTGGACCATCGACAACCAGATGGGTCCGAACGCGCTGTGGCTGCTGGAGTGGCTGGCCCCCGCCCTCGGCCTGGACACCCTGCGCCCCGGCGCCCGGGTGCTCGACCTGGGCTGCGGCCGCGCCATGACGTCGGTCTTCCTCGCCCGGGAGTACGACGTCCAGGTCACCGCCGCCGACCTGTGGATCACACCGGACGAGAACGCCCGCCGGATCGCCGAGGCGGGGGTCTCCGACCGCGTCCAGCCCGTCCTCGCGGAGGCGCACGACCTGCCCTTCGGGGAGGAGACGTTCGACGCGATCGTCTCCGTCGACGCGTATCAGTACTTCGGCACCGACGACCTGTACCTGCCGACGCTCACCCGGCTGCTGAAGCCGGGCGGGCGGATCGGGGTCGTCGTCCCGTCCCTGTCCGAGGAGATCGAGGGCAGCGAACCGCCGGAGCACCTGAAGCCCTTCTGGGAGCCCGCGTTCTGGTGCTTCCACAGCCCCGCCTGGTGGCGCCGCCACTGGACCCGCAGCGGCGCCGTGGACGTCGAGACGGCGGACCGGCTTGAGGACGGCTGGCGGGAGTGGCTGCTGTGGTGCGACGCCGTCGCCGAGCACCACACGGACGAGACGCATGTGCGGATGAGCCGGGAGAACGCGCGGATGGTGCGCGCCGACCAGGGCCGCACGCTGGGCTTCACCCGCGTGGTGGGCCGCCGCCGCTGACCCGGCCGTCGGGCGACACGTACGAGAAGGGGGCGCACCCGGCGGGTGCGCCCCCTCCCTCGTGCCCTACGGGCTCAGCCCTCGACGCCCAGCTTGGCGAGGATCAGCTCCTTCACCCGGGCCGCGTCGGCCTGGCCGCGCGTGGCCTTCATGACCGCGCCGACCAGCGCGCCGGCCGCGGCGACCTTGCCGCCGCGGATCTTGTCCGCGATCGCGGGGTTGCCGGCGATCGCCTCGTCGACGGCGGCGGTGAGCGCGCCCTCGTCGGAGACGACCTTCAGACCGCGCTTCTCGACGACCTCGTCCGGCGTGCCCTCACCGGCGAGGACGCCCTCGATGACCTGGCGGGCCAGCTTGTCGTTCAGGTCGCCCTCGGCCACCAGCTCGGTCACCCGGGCCACCTGCGCCGGGGTGATCGCCAGCTCGTCCAGCGCCGTGCCGGACTCGTTGGCGCTGCGGGCCAGCTCGCCCATCCACCACTTGCGGGCGGAGGCCGCGTCGGCGCCGGCGTCGATCGTGGCGACGATCAGGTCCAGCGCACCGGCGTTGAGGATGGCCTGCATGTCGGTGGCGGAGACGCCCCATTCCCCGCGTAGCCGGTTGCGGCGCACCAGCGGCAGCTCGGGCAGGCCACCACGCAGCTCCTCGACCCACTCCCGGGACGGCGCCACGGGCACCAGGTCGGGCTCGGGGAAGTAGCGGTAGTCCTCGGCCTCCTCCTTCACACGGCCCGAGGTCGTGGACCCCGTGTCCTCGTGGAAGTGCCGGGTCTCCTGCACGATCGTCCCGCCGGACGACAGCACGGCCGCGTGCCGCTGGATCTCGAAGCGGGCGGCGCGCTCGACGGAACGCAGCGAGTTGACGTTCTTGGTCTCGCTGCGGGTGCCGAACTTGTCGGCGCCCTTCGGCATCAGCGACAGGTTGACGTCGCAGCGCATCTGGCCCATCTCCATGCGGGCCTCGGACACGCCGAGCGCGCGGATGAGCTCGCGCAGCTCACGGACGTACGCCCGCGCGACCTCGGGAGCCCGCTCGCCCGCGCCGGTGATCGGCTTGGTGACGATCTCGATGAGCGGGATGCCCGCGCGGTTGTAGTCGAGCAGCGAGTGCGAGGCGCCGTGGATGCGGCCGGTGGCGCCGCCGACGTGCGTCGACTTGCCGGTGTCCTCCTCCATATGGGCGCGCTCGATCTCCACGCGGAAGACCTCGCCGTCCTCCAGCTGCACGTCGAGGTAGCCGTTGAAGGCGATCGGCTCGTCGTACTGGGAGGTCTGGAAGTTCTTCGGCATGTCCGGATAGAAGTAGTTCTTCCGGGCGAAGCGGCACCATTCGGCGATCTCGCAGTTCAGCGCGAGGCCGATCTTGATCGCGGACTCGACGCCGGTCGCGTTGACGACCGGGAGCGCGCCGGGCAGGCCGAGGCAGACCGGGCAGGTCTGGGTGTTCGGGTCGGCGCCGAGCGCCGTCGAGCAGCCGCAGAACATCTTGGTCGCGGTGCCGAGTTCGACATGGACCTCGAGGCCCATGACGGGGTCGTACGACGCGAGTGCGTCCTCGTACGACACCAGGTCGGTCGTGGTGGTCACGGTGAAAACTTCCCTCTCAGCCCAGCAGGACGTCGTCGTCGCCCAGCCGCTTCAGCTCGCGGTAGAGGATGGCGAGGTTGGTGACGACGGCGGCGCCGGTGACGACGGCGTCGAGCAGCCGCAGCGTGTCACTCTCGCCACGCGCCTTCTTGATCTGCTTGTAGACACCGACGGCGCCGAACGCCGAGGTGGCCATGGAGATGTAGAGACCCGACTTGGACGTCTTGAATCCCTTGGCCTTGGACAGTGCGCTCACAGCGACGGAGCCTCCTCGATCAGCGGGTGGCCCCACTTTTCCACGAAGGCGGCCTCGACGGCGGCACCCACCGTGTAGAGGCGGTCGTCCTTCATGACCGGGGCGATGATCTGAAGCCCGACCGGCAGGTTGTCCTCCGGCGCGAGGCCGCAGGGCAGCGACATGGCGGCGTTGCCCGCCAGGTTGGTCGGGATGGTGCACAGGTCCGCGAGGTACATCGCCATCGGGTCGTCGGCGCGCTCGCCGATCGGGAAGGCGGTGGTCGGGGTCGTCGGGGAGACGATCACGTCGACCTGCTCGAAGGCCTTGTCGAAGTCCCGCTTGATGAGCGTGCGGACCTTCTGGGCGCTGCCGTAGTACGCGTCGTAGTAGCCGGAGCTGAGCGCGTACGTGCCGAGCATGATGCGGCGCTTGACCTCGTCGCCGAAGCCGGACTCGCGGGTGAGCGAGGTGACTTCCTCGGCGGAGTGCGTGCCGTCGTCGCCGACGCGCGCGCCGTAGCGCAGGCCGTCGAAGCGGGCGAGGTTGGAGGAGCACTCGGAGGGGGCGATCAGGTAGTACGCGGAGAGCGCCAGGTCGAAGGACGGGCAGTCCAGCTCGACGATCTCGGCGCCCAGCTCCTTGAGGAGCTCGACCGACTCGTCGAACCGCTGGACGACGCCCGCCTGGTAGCCCTCGCCGCGGAACTGCTTGACGACGCCGACGCGCATGCCCTGGACGCTGCCGTTGCGGGCGGCCTCCACGACCGGCGGGACCGGCGCGTCGATCGAGGTGGAGTCCATCGGGTCGTGGCCCGCGATCACCTCGTGCAGCAGGGCCGCGTCCAGGACCGTGCGGGCGCAGGGGCCGCCCTGGTCGAGGGAGGAGGAGAACGCCACCATGCCGTACCGGGACACCGCGCCGTACGTCGGCTTCACGCCGACCGTGCCGGTGACGGCGGCCGGCTGGCGGATGGAGCCGCCGGTGTCGGTGCCGATGGCGAGCGGCGCCATGTACGCGGCGAGCGCGGCGGAGGAGCCGCCGCCGGAACCGCCCGGGATGCGGGTGAGGTCCCACGGGTTGCCGGTCGGGCCGTAGGCGCTGTTCTCGGTGGAGGACCCCATGGCGAACTCGTCCATGTT
The DNA here is from genome assembly GCA_002154585.1 of Streptomyces pseudogriseolus. Lineage (GTDB taxonomy): Bacteria > Actinomycetota > Actinomycetes > Streptomycetales > Streptomycetaceae > Streptomyces > Streptomyces pseudogriseolus. The sequence goes on along the minus strand of MUNG01000005.1, from coordinate 6,124 downwards.
GGTCTTGCCGAGGATGACGACGTCGGCGGCCTTGAGGCGCTTGGTGAGCGTCGCGTCGTACGGCGGGATCCAGCCCTCGAGGATCTTGGAGCCGACCGTGGTCGGGATGCCCTCGGTGGTGAAGATGTCCTTCAGCGCGAGGGGGACGCCGGCCAGCGGGCCGAGCTTCTCGCCGCGCTCGCGCTTGGCGTCGACGGCGCGGGCCTGCGCGAGGGCGCCCTCACGGTCGACGTGCAGGAAGGCGTGCACCTTCTCGTCGACGGCCTCGATACGGGCCAGATGGGCCTCGGTGACCTCGACCGCGGTGAGTTCGCCGGAGGCGATCTTCGCCGCTGTCTCGGCCGCGGTGAGCTTGATGATCTGATCGCTCATGGCGGTTTACTCCTCCCCCAGGATCTGCGGCACCTTGAAACGCTGCTGCTCCTGGGCCGGGGCGCCGGAGAGCGCCTGCTCGGGGGTGAGCGAGGGACGGACCTCGTCCGCGCGCATGACGTTGGTCAGCGGGAGCGGGTGGGAGGTCGGCGGTACGTCTTGGTCGGCGACCTCGCTGACGCGGGCGACCGCGCCGATGATGTCGTCGAGCTGGCCCGCGAAGTGGTCGAGCTCTTCGGGCTTCAGCTCCAGACGCGCCAGCCGGGCGAGGTGGGCGACCTCCTCGCGCGTGATGCCAGGCATGCAGCGATCCTCTGGGGTGAGTGTGTGTGGTTTGGGACCAATCCTATGGGGCGGGCCCCCATGCCCGTGAAACCCATTCCCCGGCGCCGCGGGAGGGGCGCGGGGAACCGCGCGGTCGGCCACGGCGGACCCGCACCCGCCGTACGGCCTCGTCCACCCCGGAGGGGCTAGTCCTCCGCCGTCCCCGTCGCCGCCGGAAGTGCCGCGGCCGGCCGCTGCCACCCTCGCGACCCGCGGGCCAGCAGCCACGCCGTGGTCTCGTCCGGCGGCATCGCCGCGGCCACCAGCCAGCCCTGCACCGCGTCGCAGCGCAGGTCCCGCAGGCGTTCCCAGGTCTCGTCGTCCTCGACGCCCTCCGCGACCACCAGCAGGCCCAGGGAGTGGGCCAGGTCGATGGTGCAGCGCACGATCTCCGCGTCCTCCGTGTCGACGGCCAGCCGGGCCACGAACGAGCGGTCGATCTTCAGCTCGCTCACCGGCAGCCGCCGCAGGTGCACCAGCGAGGAGTAGCCGGTGCCGAAGTCGTCGAGGGACATCTTCACGCCGTGCCCGGTCAGCGCGTTGAGGGTGTCGGCGGCCCGCGTCGGGTCCTCCAGCAGCACGTGCTCGGTGATCTCCAGCTGGAGCGCTCCCGCAGGCACCCCGTGCCGGGCCAGCCGCGCGGCGACGGAGCCGGCGAAGCCGGGGCTGTGGACGTCGCGCGGCGAGACGTTGACCGCGACCGGCACGAACAGCCCCTGGGCGCGCCACTCGGCGACCTGCCCGAGCGCGGTCTCCAGCACGTACTCGGTGAGCTGCGGCATCAGCCCCGACGACTCGGCTATCGCTATGAACTCGTCCGGAGGGACCCGCCCGCGCTCCGGGTGCACCCACCGCACCAGCGCCTCGAGGCCGGAGACCTGGCCGTCGAAGCGGACCTTCGGCTGATAGTGCAGCTCCACCTCGTGCGCGTCGAGGGCGCGCCGCAGATCGCCCAGCAGCCCCAGCCGGTCGGGGGTGTTGGAGTCCCGCTTGGACTCGTACGCCTCGACGCCCGTGCGGTCCCGCTTGGCCTGGTACATCGCCACGTCCGCCCGCCGCAGCAGCCCTTCGGCGTCGGCCGCGTGGTCCGGGAACACGGCGACTCCCGCGCTCGCCTCCAGGACGAGGGTGAGCCCGTCGAGGTCGAGCGGGGAGCTGAGGGCCGTGACCAGTCCGCGGGCGGCGCGGGTCGCGGACGTCGTGGAGTCCGCCACGGGCAGTAACACGGCGAACTCGTCGCCGCCGAGCCGCGCGGCCTCCGCCCCGCGCGGCAGGGCCAGTCTCAGCCGGTCGGCGATCTGCAGCAGCAGCCGGTCGCCGGCGAGATGGCCGAGGGTGTCGTTGACCGACCGGAAGCGGTCGAGGTCGATGAGCATGAGCGCGGCGCGGGAGCCGGCCCGCTCGGCGTCGTCCAGCGCGGTCCAGATCCGCTCCTGGAGCCACTGCCGGTTGGGCAGTCCGGTCAGCGGGTCGCGCAGCTGCTCCTCGGCCCGCGCGCGGGCTATCCACAGGGTGGAGTCGAGGGCGATGAGCGGGATGGCGAACAGCGGCAGCAGCACCGGCTTGGCGTCGGCGACCACGCACACCAGCGGGGCGATGCCGAGCAGGGCGACCGCGACGAGCCCCTGGCGGGCCAGGGCGGTGCGGGCGACGGTGGGCAGCCCCGAACGCGGGGTGTGCAGGTACCACAACAGGGTGCGGGTGACCGCGAGATAGGCGGCGGCGACGAGTACCACCCCGGGACCGGTGTAGAGGGTCCAGGTGTCGGGGGTGGACGGCGACTCGACGGACGGCACGGTGCCGAACGCGGCCAGGACGAGCGCTCCGGCGCCGATGCCGAGCAGGTCGACCGCGCCGTGCAGCACGCCCTGCCGCCAGCGGCCCCGGCGGGCTATGCCGACCAGCACGACGACGGTGAGGCTGACCATGCCGGCCGGGACCCAGCCGTAGGAGAGCAGCACGGCGAGGGTGAGGGCCGCGCCGGAGCCCGTGCCGCCCCACCAGCGGGAGCGGCCCAGCATCACGAGGTGGCCGACGATGATGCCGGTGAGCACCGCCAGCGACCAGCCGACCGTGCCGGACGGGAAGAGGGCGTGCCCTCCGGTGAAGGCGCGCAGGAAGCCGGCGCCGAGGACGAAGCCGGCCGCCGCGACGACCGCGGTGGGCAACGCGGGCCAGGACGGGTGCCGTTCGGTCTCCGTCGCGGTGTCGGAGATGCCGTGCCCGCCGGCCGGGCGTGCCGCGCCGGCGTCGCGCGCGTCCGCGGCGCCGGTGCGCCCCCGCGCGTCCGGTCGCTCCGCCGGCCGCCCGTCCTCACGGCCGCGCCGCCGGACGACCGCCAGGCGGCGCAGGCGCAGCCGTGAGCCCGGGGCGGCGCTCTCGGTCGGTTCCATTCCCGTCCCTCTCACAGCCGGCGGTGCCCACGCCACGCGGCCCGATGCCCGACATCCCCCAGCGGCTCCGCCGTGGAAAGCCCTTCCCCGGACCCGTCACGGGTACGGGGGTTGCCCCGACCGCAACTGGGCACGGCGGGCGCACATCTCAACAGTAGGCCGCGGAAGGCCTGTACGGGCACCGGTCGCCGACGGTTGCCCGAATGCGCCCCAGCCACCCGTATGCATCTGGTATGCGCCGATCGGGTGGCCTTCAACCGCTACTCCTCGGCCGAAAGAGCGGCGTCGGCCGCGGCCTCGGGCCCCTGCTCCAGCAGCACGACGAATCCGTCCTCGTTCAGGATGGGCACCTTCGCCTGCACCGCTTTGTCATATTTCGAACCGGGGTTGTCGCCCACGACCACGAACGACGTCTTCTTGGACACCGATCCGGTCACCTTGGCGCCCTGGTTCTGGAGGGCCTCTTTCGCGCCATCCCGGGTGAAGTTCTCCAGCGTCCCGGTCACCACGACCGTCAGTCCTTCGAGCGGACGGGGGCCCTCGTCCTCGCCGGACCGCTCGTCCTCCATGCGGACCCCGGCCGCCTTCCACTTGCGGATGATCTCCCGGTGCCAGTCCGCGGCGAACCATTCCTTGAGGGAGGCGGCGATGGTCGGGCCTACGCCCTCGGTGGCCGACAGCTCCTCCTCGGTGGCCTGCTCGATGCGGTCGACGGAGCGGAACTCGCGGGCCAGCGCCTCCGCCGCCACGGGGCCGACATGACGGATCGACAGGGCCGTGAGCACCCGGGCCAGCGGGCGCTCCTTGGCCGCCGCGACGTTCTCCAGCATCGCCAGGGCGTTCTTCTTCGGGGCGCCCTCCTGGTTGGCGAAGACCGTGACGATCTTCTCCTCGCCGGTCTTCGGGTCCCGCTTGGGCAGTCCGCTGTCCTGGTCGAGGACGTACGCCTTGATGGGCAGCAGCTGCTCCACGGTGAGGTCGAACAGGTCGCCCTCGTCCTTCAGCGGCGGATCCTTCGGCTCCAGCGGCCCGGTGAGGGCGGCGGCGGCGACGTACCCGAAGTGCTCGATGTCCAGCGCCTTGCGGCCGGCCAGGTAGAACAGCCGCTCCCGCAACTGGGCCGGGCAGGCACGGGCGTTGGGGCAGCGCAGGTCGACGTCGCCCTCCTTCATCGGCCGCAGCGGCGTGCCGCACTCGGGGCACTCGGACGGCATCACGAACTCGCGCTCGCTGCCGTCCCGCAGGTCGGCGACCGGGCCGAGGATCTCCGGAATGACGTCGCCGGCCTTGCGGAGCACCACCGTGTCGCCGATGAGGACGCCCTTGGCCTTCACCACGTCCTGGTTGTGCAGCGTGGCGAACTCGACCTCCGAGCCGGCCACCGTCACCGGCTCGACCTGCGCGTACGGGGTGACCCGGCCGGTGCGGCCGACGCCCACCCGGATGTTCACCAGCTTGGTGTTGACCTCCTCCGGCGCGTACTTGTACGCGATGGCCCAGCGCGGGGCGCGGGAGGTTGTGCCGAGGCGTCCCTGGAGCGGGATCTCGTCGAGCTTGACCACGACGCCGTCGATCTCGTGCGCCACCGAGTGCCGGTTCTCGCCGTAGTACGCGATGAACTCCCGCACGCCCTCCAGGTCGTCGACCACCCTGTTGTGCGGGGAGGTCGGCAGGCCCCACTCCTTCAGCAGGCCGTACCCCTGGGAGAGCCGGGTCAGGCCCTTGTAGCCCTCGAGCACGCCGATGCCGTGCACCACCATGTGCAGCGGGCGGGTGGCGGTGACCCGCGGGTCCTTCTGGCGCAGCGAACCGGCCGCCGCGTTGCGCGGGTTGGCGAACGGCTTGTCGCCGGCCTCCACCAGGCGGGCGTTGAGCTCCTGGAACTTCTCCATCGGGAAGTAGACCTCGCCGCGGATCTCCACGACGTCGGGCACCGTGTCGCCGGCGAGACGGTCGGGGATCTCGGCGATGGTGCGCACGTTGGGCGTGATGTCCTCACCGGTGCGGCCGTCGCCGCGGGTCGCCGCGCGGACCAGCCGGCCGCGCTCGTAGGTGAGGTTGACCGCCAGGCCGTCGACCTTCAGCTCGCACAGGAAGTGATAGGTCTGGTCGCCCAGTTCGCGGTGGACGCGGTCGGCCCAGGCGGCGAGGTCCTCGTCGTTGAAGGTGTTGTCCAGGGAGAGCATCCGGGAGCGGTGCTCGACCGAGGTGAACTCCGTCTCGTACGACCCGGCGACCTTCTGGGTCGGCGACTCGGGCGTGCGCAGCTCCGGGTGACGCTCCTCCAGCTCCTCGAGCTGCCGCAGCAGACGGTCGAACTCCGCGTCGCTGACGACGGGCGCGTCGTTCACGTAGTACCGGAAGCGGTGCTCCTCGATCTGCTCGGCGAGCGTGGCGTGCTGCTCCCGCGCTTCCGCGGGCACGCTCGTCGTCTCCGCTTGCTTGTCGCCGGCCACCGTGTGTCCTCCCGTTACTCAGGGTTGTCCGCGAGGGATCTCGCCGCCCGGACGCAGTGGGCGTAGGCCGATCGCGCGTACCCGGGGGACGCCCCCGCGAGTCCGCACGCCGGGGTGACCGTGACCGCCTCCGGGAGAAGTCCCGGCCGCAGCCCCAGCCTGCGCCACAGCGTCCTGACACCCATGACGCTACCGGCAGGGTCGGACAACGGACCGTCCGTGCCCGGCACGACACCGGCGAACAGCCGGGTGCCGCCCTCGACCGCCTCGCCGATCACCTCGTCGTCACGCTCGGTGAGGAGGGAGAAATCGAACGAGATGCCTGCCGCGCCGGCCCGGCGCAGCAGGGCGAACGGGACGTCGGGGGCGCACGAGTGGACCACGACGGGGCCGCCGCCGTCCGGGCCGTCGTGCACGGCGATCACGTCGCGGAGGGTCGCCTCGACGATCTGGCGGTCGACCGCGCGGTGGGTGCGGTAGCCGCTTGCTGTCCTGACCTGTCCGCGCAGGACGGCGGTGAGGGACGGTTCGTCGAGCTGGAGGACGAGCCGCGCGCCGGGAACGCGGCGGCGCACCTCG
>MUNG01000499.1 GCA_002154585.1 Streptomyces pseudogriseolus | reverse complement strand
GACGAGGGCGACGGTCCGCCCGGGTTCGGCGCGGAAGGAGATGCCGTGCAGGACCTCCTCGCCCCCGCGCGTGTCGAGGGCGGCGACCTCTTCCAGGGAGGCGAGGGAGACCTTGTCGGCGGACGGATAGCCGAAACGGACGTCGTCGAACTCCACGGCGACCGGACCCTCGGGCACCTCGCGGGCGTCCGGCTTCTCCCGGATCAGCGGGTCCAGGTCCAGCACCTCGAAGACCCGCTCGAAGCTCACCAGCGCGCTCATCACCTCCAGCCGTGCCCCGGCCAGCGAGGTGAGCGGCGCGTAGAGGCGGGTGAGCAGCAGGGCGAGGGCGACGACCGCGCCCGCGTCGAGGGCGCCGGACAGGGCGAGCCGGCCGCCGAGGCCGTAGACCAGCGCGAGGGCGAGGGCGGAGACGAGGGTGAGCGCGGTGATGAACACCGTCTGGGCGGTGGCCGTCCGTACGCCGATGTCCCGCACGCGCCGCGCCCGCACCGCGAACTCCTCGGACTCCTCCTCGGGCCGCCCGAACAGTTTCACCAGGGTGGCGCCGGGCGCCGAGAACCGCTCCGTCATCCGGGTGCCCATGGCCGCGTTGAGGGCGGCGGCCTCGCGCTGGAGGGCGGCCATCCTGCGGCCCATGCGCCGCGCGGGGATCACGAACACCGGGAGCAGGACCAGCGCGAGGAGGGTGATCTGCCAGGACAGGGTGAGCATCACGCCGAGGGTCAGCGCCAGGGTGACGACGTTGGACACCACGGTGGACAGGGTGGTGCTGAACGCCCGTTGGGCTCCGATGACGTCGTTGTTGAGACGGGAGACGAGCGCGCCCGTACGGGTGCGTGTGAAGAACGCGACCGGCATCCGCTGCACGTGGTCGAAGACCGCCGTCCGCAGCCCCAGGATGAGATCCTCGCCGAGCGCCGCCGACAGCCGGCGGCCGAGCACGCCGAGGACCGCCTCCACCACCGCGATCAGCGCGATGAGCAGCGCCAGACGCACCACCGTGTCCGGGTCGCCGCCGGACACGACGGTGTTCACCACCCGTCCGGCGAGCACGGGGGTGGCCACAGCGAGCGCCGCGGTCGCCGTGCCGAGCAGCAGGAACAGGATCAGTTCGCGGCGGTGCGGGCGGGCGAAGGCGCCGATGCGCCGCAGGGTGTCCCGGGTGACGGGCCGGCGCTCGTCCTCGGCGGTCATGACGCTGCGCAGCTGCGCCCACGCGGTGGTCTCCATGCTCATGAGGGCGACGCTAGGACCTCGACCATGATTGAGGTCAAGGAGGCTCCAACCCCGCCGCCCCGGCCCGCGGGTGGGGGCCGTCGCCGTGCGTCCGGCCCGTCGCAACCCTCCGTTCGCGTGCGTCGTTCACCCTCTGTGGACATGACGGTGACGATCCGCCGGGTGCTGTGCGTGCTGCCGCTGCTGCTCGTGGCCGTGGTCGCCGTACGGCAGCGGGAGGTGCTGGCCGACGGGCTCGGTCTGGTGACGACCGCCCGGTGGCCGTGGCTGCTGGCCGCGGCCGGCGTGACGTGTCTGACCTGGCCGGCCGCCGCGTGCACCCGGCAGGGCGCGGTGCTCGAGCGGCTGCCCGGACGGCGGCTGCTGGCCGCGCAGTTCGCGGCGGGCGCGGCGAACCACCTGCTGCCCACGGGGCTCGGGGCGAGCGCGGTCAATCTGCGGTTCATGACGGTGTGCGGGCTGACCCCCGCGCGTTCCTCGGCCGCGCTGGCCCTGTATCTGCTGGCGGAGTGCGTCGGGCGGGTGGGGCTGCTGGGCGCGCTGCTGGTGGCGTTCCCCGACGCGCTGCCGTTCGGGTCGCTGCTGCCGGACGAGGCGCCGGCC
>MUNG01000498.1 GCA_002154585.1 Streptomyces pseudogriseolus | reverse complement strand
CAGCCGTTGTTGCCGGAGGCGAGTTCGCGGCTGCGGTCGCGGGCGGCCTCCAAGGCGGCGATGAGAGCGGCACGTACCCCGTGGTTCTCCAGCTCGCGGATGGCGTTGATGGTGGTGCCGGCGGGGGACGTGACGTTCTCCCGCAGCTTCACGGGGTGTTCGCCGCTGTCGCGGAGCATCGTCGCGGCGCCGATCGCGGACTGCACGATCAGGTCGTGCGCCTTGTCGCGGGGCAGGCCGAGCAGGATGCCGGCGTCGGTCATCGCCTCGACCAGGTAGAAGAAGTACGCCGGACCGGAGCCGGAGAGCGCCGTGCAGGCGTCCTGCTGGGACTCCGGCACGCGGAGGGTCTTGCCGACGGCGCCGAAGATCTCCTCGGCGTGGGCGAGATGGTCCCCGGTGGCGTGGCGGCCGGCGGAGATGACCGACATGGCCTCGTCGACCAGGGCGGGCGTGTTCGTCATGACGCGGACGACGGGGGTGCCTTCGGCGAGGCGCTCCTCGAAGTACGCGGTCGGGATGCCGGCGGCGCCGCTGATGACCAGGCGGTCGGCGGGGACGTGCGGGGCGAGCTCGTCGAGGAGGGTGCCCATGTCCTGCGGCTTGACCGTGAGGATCAGGGTGTCGGCGGTCTTGGCGGCCTCCTGGTTGGTGACCGGGGTGACGCCGTGCCGGGCG
>MUNG01000497.1 GCA_002154585.1 Streptomyces pseudogriseolus | reverse complement strand
GGCCTCCGCCGCCGCCCGCGCCACCGGCAGGAACCCCTCCCGGCGCGCGGCGTCCGGCCGCTCCTCCTCCGCCGGCCACAGCCCCAGCGCCGCGCACACCGTCGGCAGCACCGCCATCGCCGCCGTCGCGTACCCCTCCGCCGAGGGGTGGTAGCTGTCCGGGCCGAACAGCTCGCGCGGGTTCGCCGCGAACTCCGGACCCAGCAGGTCGCCCAGCGACACCGTGCGCCCCCCCTGCTCCACCACGCCGATCGTCTGGGCCGCCGCGAGCTGCCGCGAGGCGCGCCGGGCCAGCCAGCGCAGCGGCTGCCGCACGGGCTCGATCGTGCCGAGGTCCGGGCACGTGCCGACGACCACCTCCGCGCCGGCCGTCCGCAGCCGGCGCACCGCGGAGGCGAGGTGACGTACGGACCGGGTGGGCGGCATGCGGTGCGTGACGTCGTTCGCGCCGACCATGATCACGCAGATGTCCGGCACCCGCGACGCGTCCGCCAGCGCCAGACTCACCTGCCGGTCCAGGTCGTCCGAGCGCGCCCCGGGCACGGCGACCGTGGACAGCCCCACGGGGCGCTCCGCGATCGCCGCCACCCCGGACGCGAGCAGCGCGCCCGGCGTCTGTCCGGCCCGGTGCACGCCCTGCCCGGCCGCCGTGGAGTCGCCCAGCATCGTCAGCCGCAGCGCCGGTTCGCCCGGCACGGTCCAGGAGGCGCCGTACAGCCCGTCCGCGTTGGGCACATGAGGACTCGTGCCGTTGCCCACCCGGCGCCGGGCCAGCTGCGCCTCCGCCAGCAGCAGCCCCATGGCCGCCGCCCCGGCCAGCCCGATCCCCCCGCCGCCGTACGCGGCGCCGGCCGCGATGCGCCGGGCCACTCGCGCCCTCGACATCCCCGTCATGACCGCCGCCACCTCCTCGTAGCCGTACACCCAGTGCTTGCCCCGTACGGACGGTGCTCCAATCCCCACGGGGAGTGAACGACCCGGCCGGGTCCGGCACCGGGAAGGGCCTAGGCTGGCAGCACCACCACGACCACCCCTTTTGCAGCATCCGGAGACAACGGTGCAATTCCACGACTCGATGATCAGCCTCGTCGGCAACACCCCGCTGGTGCGGCTCAACAGCGTGACCAAGGGCATCAGGGCCACCGTCCTGGCCAAGGTGGAGTACTTCAACCCGGGCGGCTCCGTGAAGGACCGCATCGCCCTGCGCATGATCGAGGCGGCCGAGAAGAGCGGGGAGCTGAAGCCGGGCGGCACCATCGTCGAGCCGACCAGCGGCAACACCGGCGTCGGACTCGCCATCGTGGCCCAGCAGAAGGGCTACAAGTGCATCTTCGTCTGCCCGGACAAGGTGTCCACGGACAAGATCAACGTCCTGCGGGCGTACGGCGCCGAGGTCGTCGTCTGCCCGACCGCCGTGGACCCCGAGCACCCCGACTCCTACTACAACGTCTCCGACCGGCTGGTGCGTGAGACGCCCGGGGCCTGGAAGCCGGACCAGTACTCCAACCCCAACAACCCGCTCTCCCACTACCACTCCACCGGCCCGGAGCTGTGGGAGCAGACGGAGGGGAAGATCACCCACTTCGTGGCCGGCGTCGGCACCGGCGGCACCATCTCCGGCACCGGCCGCTACCTGAAGGAGGCCAGCGACGGCCGCGTGAAGGTCGTCGGCGCGGACCCGGAGGGCTCGGTGTATTCGGGCGGCTCCGGCCGTCCGTACCTGGTGGAGGGCGTCGGCGAGGACTTCTGGCCGACCGCCTACGACCGGGACGTCGCGGACGAGATCGTCGCCGTCTCCGACAAGGACTCCTTCCAGATGACCCGCCGGCTCGCCAAGGAGGAGGGCCTGCTGGTCGGCGGCTCCTGCGGCATGGCGGTCGTGGCGGCGCTCGAGGTGGCCTCCCGGCTGGGCGAGGACGACGTGGTCGTCGTCCTGCTGCCGGACAGCGGACGCGGCTACCTCAGCAAGATCTTCAACGACGAGTGGATGGCCGACTACGGCTTCCTCGAGGACAGCGGCCCGAGCGCCCGCGTCGCCGACGTCCTGGACGACAAGGAGGGCGGCCACATCCCGTCACTCGTCCACATGCACCCCGACGAGACCGTCGGCCAGGCCATCGAGGTGCTGCGCGAGTACGGCGTCTCGCAGATGCCGGTCGTCAAGCCCGGCGCCGGCCACCCGGACGTGATGGCCGCCGAGGTCGTCGGCTCGGTGGTGGAACGCGAACTGCTGGACGCGCTGTTCAGCAAGAGCGCCTCGCTCGACGACCCGCTGGAGAAGCACATGTGCGCGCCGCTGCCGCAGGTCGGCTCCGGCGAGCCGGTCGCGGACCTGATGGCCGTGCTGGGCAAGGCGGACGCGGCGATCGTGCTGGTCGAGGGCAAGCCGACCGGTGTGGTCAGCCGTCAGGACCTGCTGTCCTTCCTCGCCAAGTCCGGAGCCTGACGGAAGCCGACAGGACCTGACGGACCGTCGGTCCCCGCGCGGGCGTGCCGCGCGTGCCCTTCGCGGAAGTGGTACGAGCACGTCACGCCCGCGCAGCACTCGCTTAACACAGCCACGGCACAGTGGTGGATGTCGGCGGGACGGGAGCGGCTCCCCGTTCCGGCCGGCGGCCACACGGCGTCGAAGGACCTCCGGAGCGGCTCCCGGACCTCCATGGACGCCTGTGCAACGCTCTACGCCTCTGGCGGAGCGCGTGTTCGCGGGGACCGCCGTCGTCCCGCCCCCCGGCAACGGGGGTGCGGCGGTCCCCGCGCACATTTTTTCCCCGGACGTGCCTTTCCGGACCTGACCCGGCCCCCGGCGGCTCAGTCCTCCCAGGCGTCGTCGTCCCGTGCGGCGCGACGGCCCCGGAACAGCTCCGGGTTGCCGCGCACGACCTGGACGACGTTCACGCCCACGATCCCGGCCCAGGCGACCAGCAGCCCCGGCAGGTCGGCCACGCCCCCGCCGATCGCGGACAGCGGCACCGCCAGCACCAGTGACACGATGCCGAAGCCGAACCGCTCGCCCCAGGAGTCCGTGACCTTCGGCGCCCGCGCGTCACGGGCGGACGTGAGCTGCCGCTCGGCCAGCTGCCGGCGCACCCGGCGCTCCACGGCGCCGTCGATGCGCTGGTCGACCTTCTCCAGGAACGAGTCGACCAGGGCGGACTCGTAGTCCTCGCCCAGTTCCCTGCGGGCCTGCAGGGAGGCGTGGAGTTCCTTCTTCAGCTCGGCGTCCCGCGCGTCCATTCCGGTCATGCCTCACAAGGTAGGCACGCGGGAGCCCGGCCGCACTGGGGGTAACCCCCGTTCCCGGTCTCGGGCCGGCCGCCGTACCGCACCGGCCCGAGCCCCGATCTCCGGTCCCCGCTCTCAGCCCTTGCACATCTTCTCGTCGGCCCGGGACTGCGGGACGTCGACCTTCCTCGGCGTCGCGACCGGCACCCCGGCCTTCTTGAAGTCGGGGCCGAGGGTCAGCGTCATCGGTCCTTCGCCGCCGGCCTTCGCGGACGGCTTCAGCGCGGCGGCGGGCAGGCCCATCAGGTCGGCGAGCTCGCGCGCCTGGTCGGCCTGGGCCGGGGCGTACACGAGCCGGGTGCGGGCGACCTTCGCGGGGGCGTTGCCCTGGTTCGCCGACCGGGACACCCCCGCGCTGCTCTGGAGCCAGGCGACGGTCTCCCCGGCCGCGCCCTGCGGCCCCCCGCCGTTGCGGACGTCGACCTGCACGGCGGACGCCTCGGCCCGCGGCCCGTTCAGCAGCGCGGCCTGCTTGTCCTTGGCCTTCTTCTGCTGCTTCTTCACCTCGGTGAACGACACGTCGTCCTGGAGCATGGAGAACACCTGCGGCGCCTTCTCCGGGTTCGGGACGACGGTCACCGGCGTCGGCTCGTCCGGGTTGTCGACCACCGGGAGCGTCATCAGCGTGATGTTCTTCAGGTCGATCTTGCCCAGCTCCCGGGCGAGGGTGAGCAGTTTGGAGGCGCTGCCGATGCCCTGGTCCACGGTGAGGGACTTGGTGGCCGCGTCGGCGACGTCCAGCATCTTCGACGGGCTGCTCAGAGTGTCCTCCTTGAGCCGGCGCAGCATCGACGCGACGAACTTCTGCTGCATCCCGATCCGGTCCAGGTCGCTCTCGTTCTTCAGCCCGTGCCGGTTGCGCAGGAACGACAGCGCCTCCTCGCCCTGGATGGTGCTCTTCCCGGCCGGGAGGTCGAGCTTCGTGCCGCCGTCGGTGTCCTTCAGCGGCTTCTCCAGGCACACCTCGACGCCGC
>MUNG01000496.1:191-521 GCA_002154585.1 Streptomyces pseudogriseolus | reverse complement strand
GACGGCCCGTCCTGGAGTTCGACCTGCGGATGGGCCTTCAGGTTGAAGTACCAGACCGGGTGCTTGGGCGCGCCGCCCAGCGAGGCGACCACCGCGTAGCGGCCCTCGTGCTCCACCCGCATCACCGGGGTCTTGCGCAGCTTGCCGCTCTTCGCGCCGCGGCTGGTGAGCAGGACGACCGGCTTGCCCTGGAGCGTCGTCCCCTTCGTGCCGCCGGACCGCTCGATCAGGTCCACCTGTTCCCGCACCCAGGCCGTCGGGCTGGGCTCGTACTCGCCTTCGAGAGGCATGGCATCCTTCCCATCGTTCTCGCGTCGTACGGCCGGGTCG
>MUNG01000496.1:0-169 GCA_002154585.1 Streptomyces pseudogriseolus | reverse complement strand
TCGAGCATCGCTCCCGACCCGCCGCACCCGGAAGCCGTCCCGGGCCGGGTGTGTCCCGGCCCGGGAGTATCAGTGCCCAGGAAACACCGTCCGACCCATGCGGTGCGTGAGGTGCGACGCGGCTTCAGTCACGGGCGGGGCGGCTGCGGGCGGGGCGTCACGTGCGGGA
>MUNG01000495.1 GCA_002154585.1 Streptomyces pseudogriseolus | reverse complement strand
TCACCGCGCTCGCCGGCTGCGCCTTCTCCTCTTCCTTCTCCCCTCCGCCGGTTCCGCAGCCGGCGAGCGCGGTGAGGCAGACCGCGGTGATCACGGTGCCCGTGGCGATCCTGTGGGTGGCGGCCATTCGCCCACCTTCTTCCTTCTCTCGGGCCGAGCTCGATGAGGCGTTGTGCGGCTCTGTGCCGGTCCATGCCGACCGCGCCGTCAACGTCGCACGGAAGGAAGAAATGAATTAATACGACAAGCCGATGAAATGGCCACTTCACCCTTCGGAGTGACACCTGCTGCCATTTGCCGGGAAAGTCTATGCCGGGCCTTTACTCTCAATTACGATCTGTTTACTGAGAGTTGCTTCGCGCTCACGGTTGCCCCCTGTGTTCGTCCCACCGTTGATCCCGCCGTTCTGGGGCCGTGCCCCACGGCCGCGACCGCTCCGCCGGAGCGGGCCCCCACTGTCACGCGACCGCGCAGACCCGAAGGAGACGGGAGTCCATGTCAGCCTGCGTTCCCGCCGGTGCCACCGAATCGGCGCACACCGAACGAGCCCACCCCCCGCACAGCCCGCCGCACGGCCGCGGCCCCCGCTTCCGCGTCGCGGGCGCCGACCTCTCGGCCGCCGTCGCGGTCTTCCTCATCGCCCTCCCCCTGTCCCTCGGCATCGCGCTCGCCACGGGCGCGCCCCTCCAGGCCGGCCTGGTCGCCGCGGCGGTGGGCGGGCTCGTCACCGGACGGCTCGGCGGCTCCCCGCTCCAGGTGAGCGGACCGGCGGCGGGGCTCACGGTCGTCACCGCCGACCTCATCCACCAGTACGGCTGGCGCGTCACCTGCGCCGTCACCGTCCTCGCCGGACTCGTCCAGCTGGGGCTCAGCTGTCTGCGCGTGGCGCGCGGCGCCCTCGCCGTGAGTCCCGCGATCGTGCACGGCATGCTCGCCGGCATCGGCGTCACCATCGCCGTCGCCCAGGCGCACATCGTCCTCGGGGGCGAGCCGCAGAGCTCCGTGCCCGACAACCTCCAAGCCCTGCCCGCCCAGTTGGCGCGCCTCGACCCGGCCGCCCTCGCGGTGAGCGTGCTGACCCTGGCCGCCCTGCTGCTCTGGCCCCGGCTGCCCGGCCGCGCCGGACGCGTGCTGCGGCGGGTGCCGGCCGCGCTCGTCGCTGTCGCCGGCGCCACCGCGGTCGCCGCGGCGGCCGGACTGGTGCTGCCCGTCGTGGACCTGCCGTCGTGGCGCAGCCATGCGCTGGCGGGGCTGCCCGAAGGCCCGGTGCTCGGTCTGGCCGCGGCCGTGCTGACCACGGCGCTGGTGTGCAGCGTGCAGTCGCTGCTCGGCGCGGTGGCCGTGGACAAGCTGGCGTCCGCCCGGCCCGGCGCGGGGCATGTCGTCCGCTCCGACCTGGACCGGGAACTGCTCGGTCAGGGCGCGGCGAACGTCGTCTCCGGCGCCCTCGGCGGTCTGCCGGTGGCCGGGGTCGCCGTCCGCAGCACGGCGAACGTCCACGCGGGCGCCGTCAGCCGGAACTCCACGATGATTCACGGCCTGCTGGTGGTGGCGGCCACACTGCTCCTGGTCCCGCTGCTGGAGCTGATCCCGCTCGCCTCGCTCGCCACCCTGGTGATGGCGGTCGGCCTCCGGATGGTGTCCCTGCACCACATCCGCACGGTGACGCGCCACCGCGAGGTGCTGGTCTACGCCGTCACCGCCCTCGGGGTGATCTGCCTCGGGGTGCTGGAGGGCGTGGTGCTCGGCATCGCCGTGGCCGTGGGCGTGGCCCTGCACCGGCTCACCCGGACCCGGATCACGCACAAGGAGGAGGGCGGCGTCCATCACGTGCACGTGCGCGGACAGTTGACGTTCCTCGCGGTGCCGCGGCTCAGCCGCGCCCTGCATCTCGTGCCTCAAGGCGCCGACGCAGTGGTGGCGTTGGACGGGTCCTTCATGGACCACGCGGCGTACGAGACGCTCCAGGACTGGCAGGGCACGCACACCGCGCGCGGGGGAACCGTGGAGATCACCGGCCGGCGCACCGGCGTACGGATCGCCGAACCCGGCGACCTCGCCTCCGGACCCGCGCCCGGCGGGGAGTCCGGGACCCACGGCGACTGCCGCTGCCGCCCCTGGACGGCCTGGCGCAACCACCAGTGCGACCGGCCCTCCCCCGCCCCGGACGCCGAGCCCCTCCCGGACGAGGCCTCCGGGAGCGTCGCGACAGACCCGCGGACCGGCCCGGAACCGGACGCCCCGGTCCGCGGACGCACCCCGGGCGGCATCCAACTGGTGCGCGGGCTCAGCACGTTCCAGCGCAGGACGGCGCCGTTGGTGCGCGGCGAGCTGGCCCGGCTGGCGCGCGAGGGACAGCGGCCGTCCCAGCTGTTCCTGACCTGCGCCGACTCCCGTGTGGTCACCTCGATGATCACGTCGAGCGGTCCGGGCGACCTGTTCGTGGTGCGCA
>MUNG01000494.1 GCA_002154585.1 Streptomyces pseudogriseolus | reverse complement strand
CCGCGGCGACACACCCCCCGCCCTGCACCCCCTCGTCCAGGACTTCCTCGACACCCTCACCAGCGACCAACGCGACCGCTTCACCGGACGCTGCGCCGAAACCATCCTCATCTCCCGGCACATCGCCACCGCCGACGCCGCCCGCAGCAAAAGAGCCGCCCGCAAACCCATGACCAACGGCGAAGCCCGCAAAGCCCTCAAACACGCCAAACTCACCACCCGCCGCATCCGCGAGGACGGCGACCCCCTCCACGGCAGCTACGCCGCCCCCTGCCGCGCCTGCACCGCCCTCACCGCCCACTTCGGCGTCCGCACGGTCGACCCCGCCACCACCGACGGCTGACCCGCCCCGCACCACCCCAGCACCACCACACGACCCAGACGAACGAAGGGCCGATGCACACCGACCGCACCTCCACCACCCGCTTCGCCGTCCCCGTCGACGCCGCACTCCGCGACGCCGGCTGGCAGCCCGGCCGCTGGGACATCAAACAGGCCGAGATCTGGGCCGACACCCTCCGCGACCACACCTCACCCGCCGGACACCGGCACGCCGTCTTCCCCGCCGCCGTCGAAGCCTGGGCCGAATTCGGCGGACTCCACATCCGGCCCACCGGACCCGGCCGCCAGGTCGCCCCCACCGCGATCCACATCGACCCCCTCCACGGCCTCCACCTCGCCCGCACCCTCGGCG
>MUNG01000493.1 GCA_002154585.1 Streptomyces pseudogriseolus | reverse complement strand
CGTGCCGCTGGTCCTGCCGCTCAGCGTGCGCTCCGCTGCCGAGGAGATGGACCTCGCGGAAGCCGGGCTCACCCCGGGCACGCTCGTGCTGCCCGCCGCCGTCGGCTTCTCCCTGCTGTTCGCCGTGTACTCCACACTCGTCGGCGTCTACGTCGTCCGGCGCGAGGAGCTGGTGCTGAAGCGGCTGCGCACGGGCGAGCTGCGGGACGCGGAGATCCTCGCCGGGTCCGCGCTGCCGGCCGTCCTCACCGGGCTGCTCCAGTGCCTGCTGCTGATCGCCGGTTGCGCCGCGCTGCTCGACCTGTCCGCGCCCTCCGCGCCCCACCTGGCCGTCGTCGGTCTGCTGCTGGGCCTCGTGCTGAGCGCGGCGCTCGCCGCCGTCACCGCGAGCTTCACGCGTACCGGCGAGAGCGCCCAGGTCACGCCCATGCCGCTGCTGATCGTGTCGATGCTGGGCTCCGGCATGTTCGTCCCGCTCGAGCTGTTCCCGGACCGGCTGGCGTCCGTCTGCGAGCTGCTGCCGCTGACCCCGGTCGTCAGCCTGGTGCGCGGCGGCTGGACCGGCGACCTCTCGGCCGGTGAGTCCCTCGGGGCCGTGACGATCGCCCTGGCCTGGACCGTCCTCGCGGTGTTTGCTGTACGGCGGCGGTTCCGCTGGGAGCCGCGGCGCTGAGGCGCTGAACAGGGGCGGGACGGACGCCCCCGCCGCGCGGAAGGCGCGGCGGCGGACATCGGCAGGGACAGGAGCGACGGATGGGCAGCCCGGGCGGCTGGTGGGGGCGCAAGAGCACGCCCGCCAAGGTCGAGACGTACACGCGGTGGTCGTTCCACTTCATCGCCCTGTCCGAACCCACGGTGATCGGCGTCACCGCCTTCGGGCATGTGGACGCGCGGGTCGCGCTGCTGGTGATGACACCGGTCGCGGCGCATGTCGCGCTGGCCATGGTGACCGCCTCCCGCGCCCTGGACTGGACGGTCGGCCGGCGTCCCCAGCCGCTGCGGCTGCTGTGGGCGCTCGGCGCCGCGACCGCCCTGCTCGCGGTCGCCGCCCTCGTCCCCGGCCGGTACGGCCCCGTCGGGGAGGACACCGGCACCGTCCTGGGCTCGGTCTTCGGCGCCGTGCTCTGCTACGGCGTGGGCATGATGGCCCTCGGGCTGAGGGAGCGGCGGCGCGTCGTCTGGCTCGTCGTCGGGTTCGGGGCGGGCGCGGGCCTGGTGGCCTGGGCGACCGGCATGCCCGCCCTCGCCGCGCTGGCCATGGCCGCTTTCGTGACGGCCGCCAGCGGCTTCTTCGCCGCCACCTCCTTCTTCTCCATCTGGCTGCTCAACGCCGTCTACGCCCTCGACGAGGCGCGTGAGACCCGGGCCCGGCTGGCGGTCGCCGAGGAGCGGCTGCGCTTCGGACGCGACCTGCACGACGTGATGGGCAGGAACCTCGCCGTGATCGCCCTGAAGAGCGAGCTGGCCGTCCAGCTCGCCCGGCGTGAACGGCCCGAGGCGGTCGAGCAGATGATCGAGGTGCAGCGCATCGCCCAGGAGTCCCAGCGGGAGGTGCGCGAGGTCGTGCGCGGCTACCGCCGGGCCGACCTGGAGGCCGAACTGCACGGCGCCCGAGGCGTGCTGCGCGCCGCCGGCATCGACTGCGAGGTCGGTGGCGAGACCGGCGGGCTGCCCGCCGAGGTGCAGTCGGCGCTCGGCTGGGTGGTGCGCGAGGCGACCACCAATGTGCTGCGGCACGGAGACGCGAAGAAGTGCACCGTCACGGTGCGGAGGCCCAAGGGGCGTGTGGTGCTGACAGTGCGCAACGACGGGGCCACCGCCCCGCACGGGTCGACCCGGACGGGCGGAACGGGGCTGGCCGGGCTGCGGGAGCGGCTGTCCGCCGTGGGCGGCACGCTGGACGCCGGTGAGGCCCGGGACGGCGAGTTCCGGCTCGTCGCGGAGGTCCCGCTGACCGCGCGTCCCGCGCTGGAGGTCGCGTCGTGACCGGTGTGGTGCGGCTGCTGCTCGCCGACGACGAGCATCTGATCCGCGGGGCGCTGGCCGCCCTGCTGTCCCTGGAGGACGACCTGCTGGTGGTCGCCGAGGCCGCGTCCGGCCCGGAGGCCCTGGCGATGGCGCGGGCGCACGCCCCCGACGTGGCCGTCCTCGACCTCCAGATGCCCGGCGCGGACGGTGTGAAGGTCGCCACAACCCTGCGCACGGAGCTGCCCGGCTGCCAGGTGCTGATCGTGACCGGGCACGGACGCCCGGGGCATCTCAAGCGGGCGCTCGCGGCGGGGGTGCGCGGGTTCGTCCCGAAGACCGTCAGCGCCCAGCGGCTCGCGGAGATCATCCGGACCGTGCACGGGGGAAACCGGTACGTCGACCCCGAGTTGGCCGCCGACGCGATCGCCGCCGGCGACTCGCCGCTGACCGCCCGCGAGGCGGAGGTGCTGGAGCTGGCCGCTGATGGGGCGCCCGTGGCGGAGATCGCGGAGCGGGCCCGGCTGTCCCAGGGGACCGTGCGGAACTACCTCTCCTCCGCCGTCTCCAAGCTCGGCGCGGAGAACCGCCACACCGCGGTGCGTCTCGCCCGCGAGCGCGGTTGGGTATAGTGGTGCTCGCGCCACGGCGCAGCAGGCGAACGTAGCTCAGTTGGTAGAGCGCAACCTTGCCAAGGTTGAGGTCGCGAGTTCGAACCTCGTCGTTCGCTCAGAGGACGAAGGCCCCGGTCGATGACCGGGGCCTTCGTCGTGTGTGCGCCGCCTGCGCCGCCGTAGGTGTGCCGCCTGTGCCGCCGTACGGTCCGGGGCCGGGGGGTGCGTCCCCGGCCCGGTGTCGCGCGTCAGCTCCAGGTGATGCCCGTCAGGCGCTCGTACGCCTCCACGTACTTCGCGCGCGTCGCGTCCACGACGTGCTGGGGCAGCGGCGGCGGGGGCTGCTCGCTCCTGCGGTCCCAGCCGGACTCGCCCGAGGTGAGCCAGTCGCGGACGAACTGCTTGTCGTACGAGGGCTGCGCGCGCCCCGGCTCCCACTGCTCGGCCGGCCAGAAGCGGGACGAGTCCGGGGTGAGCACCTCGTCCGCGATCACCAGCTCGTCCCCGTCGAAACCGAACTCGAACTTGGTGTCCGCGAGGACGATGCCCCGGTCCCGGGCGATGTCACGGGCGCGGGAGTAGGCGGCCAGGGTCGCCTGGCGCAGCTGGGCCGCGGTCTCCGCGCCGACCTGGCGGGCGACCTCCTCGTAGGAGACGTTCTCGTCGTGCTCACCGACGGCGGCCTTGGTGGCCGGGGTGAAGATCGGGGCGGGCAGCTCGGAGCCGTCGACCAGGCCCTCGGGCAGCGCCAGTCCGCAGACCGTCCGGCTCTCCTGGTACTCGGCGAGACCCGAGCCCGTGAGGTAGCCGCGGGCCACGCACTCCACCGGGACCATGTTCAGCGACTTGCACACCAGCGTGCGGCCCGCCCAGTCGGCGGGGGCGCCCTCCGGCAGGTCCGTGCTCAGCACATGGTTCGGGAGCAGGTCGGCGAGCTGGTCGAACCACCACAGGGAGAGCTGGGTGAGCACCCGGCCCTTGTCCGGGATCTCGGTGGGCAGCACCCAGTCGTAGGCGGAGATGCGGTCGCTGGCGACCATCACGAGGTCGCCCGCCTCGTTCCGGTACAGCTCGCGCACCTTGCCGGTGTGCAGATGCACCAGGCCCGGAACCTGGATCGGCTCGGGCTTGTCGACGAATCCGGACACGGTTCCTCCGCGTGGTTGAACAGAAGGGACGCCCGCAGCGCTCCCGGCTCCCGCTCGATCATCCGGAGGACGGTGGCGGGAGGGGCCGGACGGTATGTCGATTCTCCCGTATGTGCGGACGGGACGGCGGCCGGGGTGGTGCGGGCGGGTCCGGCGGGCGCGGGTCCGCGCAGGGCGTCAGTCGCGTTTGCAGATGCGGTCGAACAGGTTGGCGGTGGCCCGCTGGATCCGGGGGTCGGCGTGCCCCGGCCGGTCCAGCGCCGGGGACCAGGCGAGCGTGCCCGAGGCGAACACCCAGGCCCCGGACGGCGCGCGGTACAGGGACGTCTCCTGATGGCGCCGCGCGCCCTGCCGGTCGCCGTACGGGGAGTGCGCGAGCAGGATCCGCTCGTCGTGGGCGGGCAGCGGGGTGCGCGGGTAGTAGCGGTCGGCCTCGCCCGCGACCAGCCCGTCGAGGGCGTCGCCCTCGTGCGCGCCGGTCGCCTCCCACAGCCAGTGGCCGGCGTTGCGGACGATCAGCGGGCGGGGTCTCGGCACCGGCCCGGCGTACTGGATGCCGAGCAGTTGCTGCTCCGCGCGGTCGTTCTCCCGCCACAGGGCGGGTCCGGGGCGGCCCCTCCGTCTCCCGCAGGTCAGCAGGCGGTCGGGGCCGGAGGGGGCGGGAGCCGGCTCGATCCGCCGGTACAGGGTGCGGGCGGCGAGGAACACCAGCGAGGTGCCGCGCTCGCAGGCATCCTCGACCGCCGTGCGCATCTCGTCCGTCCAGTACTCGTCCCGGCCGGGGAAGACCAGACCCCGGTGGCGGACCGGGGCGACGCGGCCGGCGTGCAGGTCGCCTGCGGTCGCGTAGCCGAGGTCGTAGCCGTGGCGCTCCGCCCAGCGGATCACGTCGTAGGCGTGCCCGGCCTGCGGCGGGAGCCCGTCGCCCGCGTACGGGCGGTCGAAGGTGACGGTCGTGACCGGGTCGGCCGCCTCGTGCTCGTCGTCGGCGGGCGCCAGGCTCGCGCCGGCCCGCCCGTCCGCCGCCGGGTACGGGTTGTACGCCTGCCAGGTCAGGTCCGGCAGTACCAGCAGCAGGTCGGACGCGCGGTCGTCGCGCACGGTGAACGGGACGTGCGCCTGGTGGCGCCCGTCCTCCGTGGCCAGCACGGCGACGTACGCGCCGGCGCTCCAGTACGACGGGACCGGCAGCCGCCAGGACAGCCACCAGTGGTGGCAGGAGACGGTGCGGCCGGCGGTGAGCGGCGGGAGCTGCGCCGTGCCGTCCAGACGGGGGCTGGTGACGATCTCGGCGGCGCCCCGGCCGTCGTAGTGGCCGATGCGGTGGACGGTGACGCGGAACGGCCGGGGCGGGTCGACGGTGACGTGGAAGTCGATCGAGTCGCCGGGGGCGACGGCGGAGGCGGAGGCGAACCCCTCGATGCGGCCCCTGCCGTCGTCGGAGGCGGCAGGGGCGGTAGGGACGGCAGGGGGTGAGGGGGTCGGCCACGGG
>MUNG01000492.1 GCA_002154585.1 Streptomyces pseudogriseolus | reverse complement strand
CGTGGAGCCGGCCCGGAAGCGCGCGTACGGCAGCGCGGGCGCCCCCGTGCGCAGGTCCCGGACGCCCGCGCTGCCCGCCCAGCTGCCTTTGCCGCCCACCCGGATCAGGGCGGCGGAGACGTCCCCGTCCGGGACCTCGGCGAGCGCCCGCTCCAGCGCGGTCGCGTCGAACCGGTCGGCGCGGGGCGCGGAGACGGCGGGGGAGGCGGGGGAGCCCTGCGCGGGCCCGGCGGCGGCCGACCCGGCGAGGGGGACGAGCAGCAGGGACGAGACCAGTAAGGCGGACACGGCCGTGGCGCGGGCACGGGCGGTGGTGCCTTGGAACATGAAGGGTCTCCCGTCGGGGCGGTGGGTGCTGCGGACGGGACCATCCTCGTGATCACGGGCGGCGGCCGGATCGTGCGCGGTGAGGAGGCCCGCCCCTGAGACGTCCCCCGGCAACCGGGCCCGCGCCTCGGGGACTTCCCCGGTCCGCGCCCCTGAGACGGCCGGGCGGCCGAGGGGGCGCGGACGGTGCTTGAATGCCTCCGTGACTGCTTACGACGTGCTGCGTGTCTTCTGCGGCCCACGCGGCGGATACGGCAATGAACTGGGCGTCGTCCGGGACGGCTCGGTGCTGCCCGGACCGGAGGAGCGCCAGGAGTTCGCCGCCAAACTCGGCTTCAGCGAGACCGTGTTCGTCGACGACCCCGAGCGCGGGGTGATCGACATCTACACCCCCACCACCCGCCTGCCCTTCGCGGGCCACCCCTGCGTCGGCGCCGCCTGGCTGCTCGACGTGCCCGAACTCGTCACGCCCGCCGGGGTCGTGGGCGCCCGGCAGGACGGGGAGTTCTGCTGGATCGAGGCGCGGGCGGAGTGGGTGCCGCCGCGCACCCTGCGCCAGTACGCCACCGCCGCCGAGGTGGACGAGCTGCCCCTGCCCCCGAAGGGGGAGTGGATCTACGCCTGGGCCTGGCTGGACGAGCCGGCCGGGCGCATCCGGGCCCGCGCCTTCCCCGGCCGGGACGACGGCATCGACGAGGACGAGGCGACGGGCGCGGCGGCCCTCCTCCTCACCGACCGCCTCGGCCGCGCCCTGAACATCACCCAGGGCACGGGCTCCCAGATCCTCACGGCGCCGCAGCCGGAGGGCTGGACGGAGGTCGGCGGCCGGGTCTACCTGGAGCGCTGACGCCCGGGACCGGATCAGTCGGCCGCCATGGCGCGGCGCACGCTCTCGCGGAGCAGCGCGCGGCGCTGTTCGTGCAGGTCGGCGGGTTCCTCGGCGGTCGCCGCGTAGACGTTGCTGACCGGTGACCAGGCCATGGACATCGCGATGACCATGGCCATGATGTCGAACCTGGACACCGGCCCGGCCGCGCGGTGACGGCGGCGGGGGCGGCCGTTGCGGCGTCGGCGGCCTCCGTGCGGTTCTACGCCGACAGCGGGAACTCCTCGCCCAGGGCGCGGAACACGTCCGTGTTCAGGGCGAACGCCCGCTTGCACTCGGTCACCACGCGCTGCTTCTCCAGGTCGTCCAGCGGGACCGCGTCCAGCAGGGCGCGGTACTCCCGCTTGAAGGCGGCCGGGTTGGCGATCCGGTCGAAGACGTAGAAGCGGACGCCGTCGCCCTTCCTGGCGAAACCCCAGGTGCGCTCCGCCTTGTCGCGGATGATCTGACCGCCCGACAGGTCGCCCAGGTAGCGGGTGTAGTGGTGCGCGACGTATCCGGCCGGCCAGTCGCGGGCCACGGTGGCCACGCGGTCCGCGCAGACCCGCGTCGCGGGCAGGGCGGTCAGGGCCGAGCGCCAGTCGGGGCCGCGCAGATGCTCCAGGTCCCGCTCCAGCGCGGCCAGCCGGAACAGTTCCGGCCGGACGAACGGGCTCGCCACCGGGTCCGACGCCAGACGGGCGGCGCCGGACTCCAGTGCCTCGTACACGAACCACAGTTGCTCGGTGTAACGCGCGTACGCGTCCACGCCCAGCCGTCCGCCCAGCAGATCGGCCATGAAGGCCGAGGACTCCGCCTCCACGTGCTGCTCGTGCGAGGCGGTACGGATCAGGGCCGAGAAGGAGTCCATGCGCCGAGTTTGTGTGGTTAGCCTTACCTAAGTCAATGCCCCCTCAAGGTGTCACGGCAGGGTCAGGATGTCCGCCCCGGAGTCCGTGACCACCAGCGTGTGCTCGAACTGCGCCGTGCGCTTGCGGTCCTTCGTCACCACCGTCCAGCCGTCGTCCCACATGTCGTACTCGTGGGTGCCCAGCGTCAGCATCGGCTCGATCGTGAAGGTCATCCCCGGCTGCATCACCGTCGTCGCGTGCGGGCTGTCGTAGTGCGGGACGATCAGGCCCGAGTGGAAGGACGAGTTGATGCCGTGACCGGTGAAGTCACGGACCACGCCGTAGCCGAACCGCTTCGCGTACGACTCGATCACCCGGCCGATGATGTTGATCTGCCGGCCCGGCTTCACCGCCTTGATCGCGCGGTTCAGCGCCTCCCGGGTCCGCTCCACCAGCAGCCGGCTCTCCTCGTCCACCTCGCCGACCAGGTACGTCGCGTTGTTGTCCCCGTGCACCCCGCCGATGTACGCGGTCACGTCCAGGTTCACGATGTCGCCGTCGCGCAGCACCGTCGAGTCCGGGATGCCGTGGCAGATGACCTCGTTGACGCTGGTGCACAGCGACTTGGGGAAGCCGCGGTAGCCGAGCGTCGACGGGTAGGCGCCGTGGTCGCACATGTACTCGTGCGCCACCTTGTCCAGCTCGTCCGTCGTCACGCCGGGCGCGATGAGCTTCGCCGCCTCCTCCATCGCGCGGGCCGCGATCCGTCCCGCGCGCCGCATCGCCTCGATCGTCTCGGGCGTCTGCACCTCCGGCCCCGTGTACGGGGTGGGCGCGGGCTTGCCGACGTACTCGGGACGGCGGATGTTCCCGGGAACGGAGCGGGTGGGGGAGAGCTTCCCCGGTACGAGGAGTGACTGGCCAGACATGCCGCGAGTCTAATTCAGCCGCGACGGGGGACCATCTTCCGTGGCGAGAGGAGCCGACATGCCCCTGTTCAAGAAGCGTACGGCCGGCAAACCCGGCGAGTGGTACTACTGCCTGGAGCACAAGAAGGTCGAGGAAGGGCCCGAGTGCCCGGCCAAGGACCGGTTCGGCCCGTACGCGAGCCGCGCCGAGGCGGAGCACGCGATGGAGACCGCCCGCGAGCGCAACCTCCAGTGGGAGAACGACCCCGCGTGGCACGACGCCCCCAAGGGCCGCGACGAGGGCTGAGCCGCCGTCGCCGCCGCGCGCTACCAGCG
Source organism: Streptomyces pseudogriseolus (assembly GCA_002154585.1). GTDB lineage: Bacteria > Actinomycetota > Actinomycetes > Streptomycetales > Streptomycetaceae > Streptomyces > Streptomyces pseudogriseolus. The sequence continues at coordinate 1,779 of MUNG01000492.1, read as the reverse complement.
GGTCGGCGGCGGCGCGGTGAGCAGGTCGGCCAGCCGGGACAGCCGGTCCCGGAAACGGCGGCGGCCCCGGTGGGCGGGCAGCGCGTTCTCCCCGGCCGCCGCGCTCACCAGGTGCTGCACGGTGTCCAGGTCGAGCTCCGAGCCGTCCGGGACGGGCAGCACCTCGTGCGCCAGCGCCGGCAGCTCGCCCGCCTCCGGGCCCAGCGACAGCAGCGTCGCCCCCGACCGGCGGGCGTCCGACACCCGCTCCAGCAGTGCCGCGGGCGGCTCGCCGGGCGCCACCACCAGCAGCGTCTCGCCCCGCCGCGCCGCCTCCAGCCGGCCCAGGCCCACCGCCAGATGCGCCGGGTCCGTGGGGCGCGCGTCGTGCCGCACCAGCGTCGGGGCCAGCTCCGGGGTGCCCGACCAGGCCGCCTCGTCCACCAGGTGCGCCGCCAGATGCCACGGCTCGTACTCCGGGGTGCCCACGAGCAGCAGCCCACCGCCGTGCGACACCACCGAGCCGCGCAGCGTCCCCGCGAAGTGCCGGGTCGCCCCCAGCCACTCCGTCCCCGCGAGCACTTCCCTCAGCAGCGCGACCCGTACGGCGTCCATGCCGCCGCATCCTGCACCCAACGGGCGGCCCGCGTCCCGGTGTTCGCCCACGGTTCGCCCGTCCCGGGGACACCCGCGTCGCCCGTCCCGGGGACACCCGCGCACCGCCGTGACGGGCCTCACGCCCGGCCGGTCGCACCGGCCGTCCGCACGTAGAGTCGGGCCATGACCACTAGCGACAGCGCACAGCAGCCCCCGAAGAAGGCCCCCGCCAAGGACCCCTGGGACCTGCCCGACGTCTCCGGCCTGGTCGTCGGCGTGCTCGGCGGCACCGGACCGCAGGGCAAGGGCCTCGCCTACCGGCTCGCCAAGGCAGGCCAGAAGGTGATCATCGGCTCCCGCGCCGCCGAGCGGGCGCGGGCCGCCGCGGAGGAGCTCGGCCACGGCATCGAGGGCGCCGACAACGCCGAGACCGCCCGGCGCAGCGACGTGGTGATCGTCGCCGTGCCGTGGGACGGCCACGGCAAGACCCTGGAGTCCCTCCGCGAGGAACTGGCCGGCAAGCTCGTCGTGGACTGCGTCAACCCGCTCGGCTTCGACAAGCAGGGCGCCTACGCGCTCAAGCCGGAGGAGGGCAGCGCCGCCCAGCAGGCCGCCGCGCTGCTGCCCGACTCCCGGGTCACCGCCGCGTTCCACCACCTGTCGGCGGTGCTGCTCCAGGACCCGGAGATCGAGGAGATCGACACCGACGTCATGGTCCTCGGCGAGGTCCGCGCCGACGTGGAGATCGTCCAGGCGCTGGCCGGGCGCATCCCCGGCATGCGGGGCATCTTCGCCGGGCGGCTGCGCAACGCCCACCAGGTGGAGTCGCTGGTCGCCAACCTGATCTCGGTCAACCGCCGCTACAAGGCGCACGCCGGGCTCCGCGTCACGGACGTATGAGGCGATGGGGGACACTGGAGCGGAAGCAGTGTCCCCCGCCCTCCGACAGGAGCCCCCCGCCATGCCCCGCCTCGCCGTCTACGCCCTCGTCGTGTGCCTTCTCGCCGTCGCCGCGGCCGTCGTCTCCTTCGTGGAGGGCAGCGTGCTGATCGGCGTGGTCTGGATCCTGCTGGCGGGCCTGTCGTCGAACATGACCTGGTACTACGTCCGCCGAGGCCGCGCGAGCAACTGAGCCGCGGCTTCCCGCCCCGCCAGGTCGCGGCAACAGACGGACGCCCCCGCCCGCGGCGGGGGCGGGGAGAC
>MUNG01000491.1 GCA_002154585.1 Streptomyces pseudogriseolus | reverse complement strand
CGGCGCCGGCGCCGTCGACGAGTTCGGCGTCTTCGAGGACGTACGGCCCGACGAGGCGCCCTTCGACCCCGCCGACGGCGACGAGGTCCCGCTGCCCTCCCTCGGCGAGGCCGCCGCGCCCGCCCCGCTGCTCGCCTCCCGGCTCAGCGCCTCGGCCCGCGCCACCCTGCGGTTCGCCGTCGCGCTCGGCGGCGAGGTGCCGCACCAGGCGCACCTGCCCGCCCTGGTCGGCGACACCCACGCCGACGCCGCCCTCGGCGAACTGGTCGCCTGCGGGCTCGTCTCCCCGGTCGGCGCCCGCCACCGGCTCGCCGCGGGCGTCCCCGCCCAGCTGGAGGCCGCCGGGTACGCCGACGACGCCGACGCCCGCGTCCGCGAGGCCGCGCAGCACTACGCCTGGTGGACCGGACACCCCTCGGTGACCCCGGAACGCGTCTGCGCCGAGTCCGACGCGATCCTCGCCGCGCTCACCGCGCTGTCGCCGCTCGCCCCGGACACCGCCGACGAGCCCGGCACCGCGGTGCGGCTCGCCCGCACCGCCGCCCCCGCCTTCGCCTCCGGGCTCCACTGGAGCGCCTGGGAGCGGGCGCTGCGGGCCGGCGCGGAGGCCGCCCGGATTGCGGGCGACGTCGGCGAACAGGCCTACTTCCACCACGAGCTGGGCATCCACGCGCTGTGCGCCGGACAGCTCGACCGGGCGCGCGCCGAGCTTGAGGCGTCCATCGGGCTGCGCGGCGCCCTCGCCGACAAGCGCGGCACGGTCGCCGGCCGCAGGGCGCTGGCCCTCGTCGCCGACCGCTCCGGCGTTCCGCTCACGCTCGCGCCGACCGCGGCGGAGGAGGTGCCCGAGGCGCACGTGGAGGAGTCGGCGTCGCCGCCCCGCGGGGTGCCGATGGCCTTCCCCGACCTCCAGCCCCCCGCCGACACCGGCCTGGTCGTCTCCCGCCCCGTGCCGGCCGCGACGGTCCCGCAGCAGACGAAGGGCGGCGTCGTCGGCGGTCTGAAGGGCCTGGCCCGGCGGAACCTGGTCGCGGCGGGCGCGGGCGCGCTGCTCGTCGCCGTCCTCGGCACCGTCGTCACCCTCGGCGCCACGTCCGGCAACGACCCCGCCTCGCCCTCGGGGGACGTCGGCGTCAACCCGTCCGCCAGCCAGGGCCTGGGCGACGGCGAGCTCGACGCGGACCCGGCGGCCGGCAACAAGGGCGACACCGGGAAGGCCACCAGCCGCCCCTCCGACCCGGGCCCCGACGGCACGCCCGGCACCGCGGACGACCCGACGACGACGGCCACCGAATCCGACGAGCCGTCGGAGGAGGAGACGTCGACGAAGACGCCGGACGAACCGACGAAGTCGCCGTCCAAGTCGCCGAGGCCGACGGTGTCCGAGTCGCCGGACCCGACGGAGACGGAGACGGAGACCGAGGAGCCCACGGAAGATCCCACGGGGGAGCCCACCGTGACGGAGACGCCCACGGAGGACCCCACCGGCGAACCGAGCACCACCAACTCCGCCAGCGGTCCCGCCACCTCCGCCCCCGTGGAGACCACCGCGAGCGCCCCGCAGAGCACAGGCCCGGGCACCGGCACCGGCACGGATCAGACCCCGCCCGAGGACGGCGAGACGCTCATCTGACCCAGCCCGCCAGAGGCGTCACACGCACCGGGGGGCCGGGTTCCGCACGGAACCCGGCCCCCCGCTCGTGCCGTCGAGGCGCGCCGCTCAGAACAGGCGCAGCTTGTCGTCCTCGATGCCGCGCAGGGCGTCGTAGTCGAGGATCTGGCAGCCGATGCCGCGGTCGGCGGCGAGCACCCGCGCCTGCGGCTTGATCTCCTGGGCGGCGAAGATGCCGCGCACCGGGGCGAGGTGCGGGTCGCGGTTGAGCAGCTCCAGATAGCGGGTGAGCTGCTCCACGCCGTCGATCTCGCCGCGCCGCTTGATCTCCACGGCGACGGTCCGCCCCTCGGCGTCCCGGCACAGGATGTCGACCGGCCCGATCGCCGTCATGTACTCACGGCGGATCAGGGTGTAGCCCTCGCCGAGGGTCTCGATGCGGTCGGCGAGCAGCTCCTGGAGGTGCGCTTCCACGCCGTCCTTGATCAGGCCGGGATCGACGCCGAGTTCGTGCGAGGAGTCGTGGAGGATCTCCTCCATCGTGATGATGAGCTTCTCGCCCGCCTTGTTGACGACGGTCCAGACGCCCTCCTCCTCGCCCGCGCCCTCCTTGAGGGTGCACGGAGGCGACATCCAGTTGAGGGGCTTGTAGGCCCGGTCGTCGGCATGGATCGAGACGCTGCCGTCCGCCTTGACCAGGATCAGACGAGGGGCGGACGGCAGGTGCGCGGTGAGCCGCCCGGCGTAGTCCACGGAGCAGCGGGCAATGACGAGACGCATGGTCGGCAACGCTACTCGACCGGCCGGGGTGGACGCGATTCGCCCTCACAGGTGCCCCTCAGGGCCCATGAGGCGCGTCCCGTATCTCCTGGAAAACGCGTTTTCCACGATGGCCGATTACCGGCCCACAGGAAGTTCCGCATCCGCCCGTTCTCCTGGTGCGGTCACCGTCCGTTGCTTACGGTATTGAACGGGAGGTCGCGGACTGTGTACGCAGCGTGCTCGTTTTCGCGCACTCCCTTATCTGTCAGGCAACCCCCGAGTGCTGGGGGTGCGAGAGGAGAACCCATGTCGCTCGACGTCTCACCGGCCCTACTCGAACAGGCCGAGCGAGGCGAGGTCGACGAAGCTGACTTCGTCGACTGCGTCCGGACCTCCCTGCCCTACGCGTGGGAGATGATCAGCTCCCTGGTGGCCCAGCTGAAGGTGGACGGCGGAGCATTCGCCGACAACCAGACGCCCCCGCCGGACGAGCAGGCACGCGGTCAGCTGCTGCGTGCGCTCGCGAGTGACGCGATACGCGGCGCGCTGCAACGGCACTTCGGTGTCCGGCTGGCCTTCCAGAACTGCCACCGGGTGGCCGTGTTCCCGCTTGACTCCTCGGTCGACGAGACGCTGGCCCGCTTCACCTCGGTGCGCAGCCAACTGCTCAACCAGTCGCCGGAACTGCGCGACTGCTGACGCTCCATCGATAGCTTGCCGCTCCGTACGCGGGAGGTGCAGTCTGTACCGGGGCGGCAAGCATCCCTGGAACGCCCTTGTCCGTCAGGTGAGTTGAGGGAGCACCTCGGCGCCCAGCCGCCGTACGTTCTCCTCGGTCGCCGCCAGGTCCCCGGAGCCCTCGACGAGCAGCGCGAAGCGGGAGATGCCGGTCCGCTCGCTGGTCGCGGCGAGCCGGTCGGCGCACAGCCGCGGGGTGCCCACCGGGTGCAGCCCGCACAGCAGCTCGGTGTAGGCCAGCGGGTCGCGCATCCGCCGCTCCCGGCCGTCCACCGTCACGTGTGCCTCCAGCCCCTGTTTCAGCCAGCCGGGCATCGCCTTCAGCAGGACCTCGGCCGCGTCCGAGCGCCGGTCCGCGATCTGGCAGACCCCGGCCGAGACATGGGCCGCGCCCTCGATCTCGGCGGACGGCCGGCCGCAGGCGCGCGCGTGACGCCGCCACAGGGCGACCATCTCGGCCTTCTCCTCGTCGCCGACGTGCATGCCGAGCAGCATCGGCAGCCCGCGCTCGGCGGCCAGCCGGACGCTCGCGGGGGAGGTGCAGGCGACCACGACCTCCGGGCCCTCGGCCTCGGTGAGCGCCTCCGTCGGGCGGGGCACGACGGGCACCTCGCGGAACCGGTACCGCTCGCCGGCGGCGCCCACGGACGGCTCGCTCAGCCAGCGCAGCAGCAGGTCGAGCGCCTCCGGGAACCCCTTCTCGTACGCCTCCAGGCCGGCCCCGAAGACCTCCAGGTCCACCCACGGGCCGCCGCGGCCGAGGCCCAGCGAGAACCGGCCGCCGCTGGCGACGTGCAGCAGCGCGGCCTGTTCGCCGAGCGCGACCGGGTGGACGGTGGGCAGCACGCTGACCGCCGTGCCCACGCGCAGCCGCCGGGTGCGGCCGAGCAGCAGCGCCGCCAGGGTGACGGCGGACGGGCAGGTGCCGTAGGGCACGAAGTGGTGCTCGGCCAGCCAGACCGTGTCGAGCCCCGACTCCTCGGCCACTTCGGCGGAGCGGACCGCGCGGTGCAGCGCCTCACCCTCGCCCTGCCCGGGGAACCGGGCGGCCAACACGAAACTTCCAACGCGCATTGCTCTTCCTGCTTCCTTGGCTCCGACGCGGAGCTCCCCCGCAGGGCATAACCGCCCGACACGTGCCGAGGACACGGCCGGGTGAGCGATTTTGCGGATTGTCTGCAGAACGCGCCGCTCGCGAGGGGCCGCCACCTGCCATGGAGTGACTTGTGACGATTGGCGGCGTACGCGTACCCCGACGCGTGACGCGTAGGCTGGACGCGGTCCGTGCATCCTGTATAGCCCCGTGAGGTGTCCTGTGTCCCCGCGTCGCAACCGACCCAAGGGAGCCGGTTCGTCCGGCCGGAGCGCCGAGGACGACCGTTCCGGGCGCTACGGCGGCTGGCAGTCCACGGAGTCCTGGCGGGGCGAGGACTGGAGCGTGCGGCACGTGGCGGGCGCCAGCGCGCAGGGCAAGTCCTACCGGTGCCCGGGGTGCGACCAGTTGATCCCGGACGGGGTGCCGCACGTGGTGGCCTGGCCCGAGCACTCCGGCGTCGACGAGCGCCGGCACTGGCACAAGGCCTGCTGGAACGCGAAGGACCGCCGCACCACGCGGGTGCAGCGGTCCCGTAACGCGCCGAGGTTCTGACGGCCCCCGGGGAAGGCCCCCCGGGGGGAGTTACACGTCCCGCTTGCGCAGCAGGGTGAAGGCGCCGGCGAGCGCGGCCGCCGTGAGGGCCAGCATGATCCACAGCGGATCCCAGCCCGACGGGCCCGACTCCGACAGGGAGTTGGCGTAGAAGATGCTCATCTGGTTCGGGATGGAGTACTCGAACAGCGCTTCCTGCACGTCGGCCAGCGAGGGCGAGAACATGAACAGCGCGATCACCAGCGGGGCGAGCACCGCCGCGATCATGATGGTGATGGCGCCCGCCGAGTGCCGCACCATCGAGCCGACCGCCAGCGACAGGGTGCCGAGCAGCGCCAGGTAGAGCGAGACGCCGACCGTGCCCTTCAGCCATTCCCCGCCGGAGGGGTCCTTGGCGTTGTACTCCTCCAGCAGCGACACGTGCAGCAGGCCGACGACGGCGGCGCACACCAGGGTCACCACGAAGGCCAGCAGGAAGAACACCAGGGCCTTCGCCGCGAGCACCCGGCCGCGGCTGGGACAGGCGACCATCGTCGTGCGGATCATGCCCGTGCCGTACTCGGAGGCGGTGGTCAGCACGCCGAGCGTGATGAGGCACATCGAGCCCAGCAGCAGTCCGAAGAAGCCCAGCGACAGCGGGCTCTCGCCGCCCAGGTCGGGGTCGGAGCCGGCGACCACCAGGCCGGCCAGCGCGCCGATGCCGACCACGAGCACGACGAACACGCCCAGCGTCCACATCGTCGAGCGCACGGACTTGATCTTCGTCCACTCGGAGGCGAGCGCGTGCCCGAGGTGGGTGCGCACCACCGGGATGGGCGAGGTGTAGGTCGGGTACGCCGGCCCGGGCGCGGGGGGTGCGGAGGGTGCGGCGCCGGGGCCGGCGTACC
>MUNG01000490.1 GCA_002154585.1 Streptomyces pseudogriseolus | reverse complement strand
CGTACGCCGGGCGGCGGACGGCGACACCGACGAGGACCGCGCGTATCTCACCTGTGTCGCGGTGCGCGGGGTGCACGCGGTGGACGAGCCGCAGGTGCGCGCGGCCTTCGCGCACCGGGAGCCGCGCCCGGAGTGGTGAACCGGCCGCCGACACCCGGCGGGCGGTTCTTGCCCGGCACCCCGCGTACCGAAAACATCCCTTTTGTCGCCGCAGTGCACCGAAGGGATCACCTCACCGATGAGAACCGCCGCCGCCCTCGTGGCCGCCGGGTCCTTGCTCCTCGCCACCCCGGCATCGGCCGCCCGGACCCCCGCGTCCGCGCCCGCGTCCGNNNGCGGCACCCTGCGCGTCCCGCTCGACTACGCCCGCCCGGACGGCGAGCGGATCCCGCTCACCGTCAGCCGTTCCCGGGCCACCGGACAGGACCCCGCGACCGGGCGCGCGGTGCCCCGCCAGGGGTCCCTGGTCGACAACCCGGGCGGGCCGGGCGTCAGCGGCATGTACTTCCCGATGCTGGGCATGGCGCCGGACTGGAAGCGGCTCGCCGCCGCGTACGACCTGGTCGGCTACGCGCCGCGTGGGGTGGGCCGGTCCGCCCCGCTGTCGTGCACCGACCCGAAGACCTTCCAGCAGGGTCCCGCGCCGGCGCCCCAGCACCCCTCGGCGCGGGTCAAGCGGGAGCGCGCGGCCCGCGCCGAGGCGTACGCGCGAGGGTGCGCCGAGCGGTCCGGCGACGCGCTGCGGCACTACACCTCGCTGAACAACGCCCGCGACCTGGACGTGCTGCGCGCCGCGCTGGGCGAGACCCGGCTGACGTTCCTCGGGTCGTCGTACGGCACGTACATCGGGGCGCTGTACGCGACGCTGTTCCCCTCGCACGTACGGCGGATGGTGTTCGACTCGGCGGTGAACCCGGCCCCGGAGCGGATCTGGTACCGCAACAACCTGGCCCAGTCGGCCGCGTTCGAGGACCGCTGGGCGGACTTCCGCGCCTGGGTCGCCCGCCACCACGGCGTGTACGGGCTGGGCGGCACCCCGGGCGAGGTGCGGGACAGCTACGACCTGGTGCGGGAGCGGCTGGCGCGGACGCCTGCGGGCGGGAAGGTCGGACCGGCGCAGCTGCACGCGGCGATGCTGAAGGCGGCGTACTACGACGACCACTGGCCGCAGCGCGCGCACGCCCTGTCGGCGTATCTGAAGGGCGATCCGGGGCCGCTGGTGGAGCAGGCGGAGGAGCACCCCGAGGCGGCGGCGGAGGCGGAGAACACGCGCGCGGTGTATCTGGCGGTGGAGTGCAACGACGCGCCCTGGCCGGCGGACTTCGCGGTATGGGACCGGGACAACACGCGGCTGGCGCGCCGGGCGCCGTTCGAGACGTGGGACAACGTGTGGACCAACCTGCCCTGTGCCTTCTGGCCGGCGCCGAGGCAGCACCCGCTGGACGTGCGCGCCGGCGCGGGCGCCCTGCCGCCCACGCTGATCCTGGCGGCCGAACGGGACGCGGCCACCCCGTACGACGGGGCGCTGGAGCTGCACCGGCGGCTGGCCGGGTCGGCGCTGGTGACGGAGCGCGACGCCGGCAGCCACGGCCTCGCGGGCGGCGCCAACGCGTGCGTGAACGCGTATCTGACGGCGTATCTGCTGGAGGGCCGGGTGCCGGGGCGGCGCGCGTCCTGCGCACCTCACCCGGCGCCCGAACCCACGGCGCCCGCGACCTGAGCGGCGTCAGGCCAGACCGGCGACCAGCTCGGCGACGTCCTTGCGGCGGCCCGTGAAGAACGGGACCTCCTCACGGACGTGCATCCGCGCCTCCGAGCCGCGCAGGTGACGCATCAGGTCGACGATGCGGTACAGCTCGTCGGCCTCGAAGGCGAGGATCCACTCGTAGTCGCCGAGGGAGAACGAGGCGACCGTGTTGGCGCGCACGTCCGGGTAGCCGCGGGCCATCTTGCCGTGGTCCGCGAGCATCCGGCGCCGGTCCTCGTCCGGCAGCAGGTACCAGTCGTAGGAGCGCACGAACGGGTAGACGCTCACGTAGTTGCGGGGCGTCTCGTCGGCGAGGAACGCCGGGATGTGCGAGCGGTTGAACTCGGCGGGGCGGTGCAGCGCCATGTTCGACCAGACCGGCTCGAGGGCGCGGCCCAGGCGGGTGCGGCGGAAGAGGTTGTAGGCCTCCTGCAGCTGGTCGGCGGTCTCGGCGTGCCACCAGATCATGAGGTCGGCGTCCGCGCGCAGGCCCGACACGTCGTAGGTGCCGCGGATCGTGACGTCCTTGGCGGCGAGCTGGTCGAACAGCTCCTGGACCTCCTCGGCGTAGCCGGCGCGGTCCTCCGGCAGGACGTCCTTCAGCTTGAACACGGACCACAGGGTGTAGCGGATGACCTCGTTGAGGTCCTTGGCCAGCTTGCCCTTGTTGGGGATCCGGTCGGGGGTGGCGTCGTCACTCATGTCCCTCATTCTCCCGCTCCTCCGTGAAGGCTTTGCACCGGGTGCGCGGTGAGCTCCTCCACACCGCGCAGGTCACCGCTGATCTGATCGGCGGCGGCGTAGGCGCTCGCGATGCAGGCGGGGACGCCGACGCCGTCGTACGCGGCGCCGCAGACGGCCAGCCCGGACAGGCCCGCGAGGTGCTCGCGGACGCGGGCCACGCGCGCGTGGTGGCCGACCGGGTACTGCGGCAGGCCGTCGTCCCAGCGGGTCACGCGGGCGGCGACCGGGGCGGCGTCCAGGCCGGTGGCCGCCTTCAGGTCGTGCCGGGACAGCTCCACCAGCTCGTCGTCGTCGCGGTGCAGCACCTCCGTCTCGCCGTGGCGGCCCACGGAGGTACGCACGACGGCCAGGTCCGGGTTCTCCTCGGCGATCCAGCCCCACTTGCGGGACGCGAACGTGGCCGCCTTGATCGTGCGGCCGTCCACGGGCGGCACCAGGAACCCGCTGCCCTCGGGCAGCCGCGCCTCGTCGCGCCGGTAGGCGAGGGTGATCAGAGCCATCGAGGCGTACTCGACGGCGGACAGCTCGGCGGCGGCGCCCGGCGCCTCGGCGCGCAGCAGACCGGCGGCGGCCGGTGCGGGCACGGCGACGACGACGGCGTCGGCGTGCAGCACCTCGCCGCCGGCGACGAGCCGCCAGCCGTCGTCGGGGTCGCGGCGCAGTGCGGTGACCGGGGTGCCGGTGAGGACGCGGACGCCGCGGGAGCGCAGGGAGTCGGCGACCGCGAGCGGCAGGGTGCCCACGCCGCCCGCGACGCCCGTGAAGACGGGCCCGGCCTGCGGTGCGCCGGCCGTTTTCGCCTGGACGGCGCGGACCGCCTCGGTCAGGGTGGTGTGCGCGCGGGCGGCCTCGAACAGCTGCGGGACGGCCGAGCGCATCGAGATGCGGTACGCGTCCCCCGCGTACACCCCGCCGAGCAGCGGCTCCACCAGCCGGTCGACGACCTCCCGGCCGAGCCGCTCGGCGACGTACGCGCCGATGGCGACGTCGTCGCCGACCTCGGTGGGCGGCAGTTCCGCGTCCCGTTCGATCCGGGCCAGCCCTTCGTCGGACAGCACCCCGGCGAGGGCGGCGGCGGTGCCGGGGACGCCCATGACGTGCCCCTTCGGCATGGGGCGCAGCGCGCCGCGGGTCCACAGCGCGGCGGAGGCGGTGGCGGGCGGCTGGAGCCGGTCGGCCAGGCCCACCGCGCGGGCGAGTCCGACCGCCTCGGGCCGGCGGGCCAGCAGCGACTCGGCGCCGAGGTCGACGCGGGCGCCGGCGATCTCGCCGGGCAGCAGTTTGCCGCCGACCCGTTCCGAGGCCTCCAGCACGGTGACCCGCGCCCCGTGCTCCAGCAGCCGGTGCGCGGCGGCCAGTCCGGCGATGCCCGCTCCGACGACGACGGCGTGCCGGCCGCCGTCCGTGTGTGATCCGCTCATGCCCTCCACCCTCTCAGACGCCGCCCGCCGGCCCGCCAGGGCCGTGTGGCCCCGTCGAGTCCCTACCGTGACCCCATCGCGACCGTCCGGCCCGAACGCCCGGTCCCCTCCCGGCGTCGGAGGAGCGTCAGCCGTCAGGACACGAGGGGGAGCCCCGCATGCGCACACGACGATCCGTACGATCCGCCCACGCCCTCGCCGGGGCCCTGCTGGCGGCCGCCCTCGCGGTCACCGGGTGCGGTGCCGGCGGCGACAGCGGCGACAGCACCGACAGCAAGGCCGCGGGAGGGAAGGGGGTGGCGGCGGACGAGAGGGCGCCCGCGGAGGCGGCGCCGGGGTCCGCGGACCAGGGCGCGCCCGGCGGGGCGGCGGACCGGTCGCGGTCCGCCGTGCCGTCCGCGCCCCGGGTGGCGGCGGAGCACATCATCCGCACCGCCTCCCTGACGGTGCGCGTCAAGGACGTGCCGACGGCGCTCGACGAGGCCCGCACCGCGGCCGTGAACGCGGGCGGCTACGTCGGCGACGAGACCACCCGCCGGGACGGCCGGGGTCACGAGCTCACCCGTGTCGTCCTGCGCGTCCCCGTCGACGCGTACGAGGAGGTGCTGGCGAACCTGGAGGGCACGGGCACGCTGATCGAGCGCAGCGCGAACGCGGAGGACGTCACCGGCCAGGTGGTCGACGTGGAGAGCCGGATCCGGTCGCAGCGGGCGAGCGTGGCGCGGATCCGCGAGCTGATGGACCGGGCGACGCGGCTCAGCGACGTGGTGACGCTGGAGGGCGAACTGAGCAGCCGCCAGGCGGACCTGGAGTCGCTGCTCGCCCAGCAGGCGTCCCTGAAGGACCGCACGAGCCTCGCCACGATCACCCTCACGCTGTCCGAGACGCCGGTGCGGAAGGCGGCGGAGAAGGGGGACGACGACCCGGGGTTCCTGGACGCGCTCGCGGGCGGCTGGGGCGTCTTCCTGACGCTGCTGCGCTGGCTGACGGTGGCGCTCGGCGCGGTCCTGCCGTTCGCGGTGGTGGCGGCGGTGGCCGTCCTGGGGTGGCGGAAGCTGGTCGGCCCCCGGCTGCCGCGCCGCCCGCGGCAGCCGGGGGCCGCGACGGGCGGCGGCCCGGGCACGGGCACCGGCACGCTGCCCGTGGCCCCGCCGGTCGCGGGGTACGAACAGGGAGCGGGGCGTGGTGCGTCCGTCCCGGAGCGCGCCACGGACGCCGGGAGCGACGACGCCTGAGGGACCTCTCGTCCCCCGCCTCCGTCCCTCCCCGTAGCGTGGGCCGCATGAACACGAGCGCTGCGCGCGGGGCGAGAGAACGGCTGGTCGTGATCGGCGGCGACGCCGCGGGGATGTCCGCGGCGTCGCAGGCGCGGCGGATGAAGGGCCCGGACGAGCTGGAGATCGTGGCGTTCGAACGCGGCCACTTCACCTCCTACTCCGCCTGCGGCATCCCCTACTGGGTGGGCGGCGACGTCGACGACCGGGACCGGCTGATCGCCCGTACCCCCGAGGAACACCGGGCGCGGGACATCGACGTGCGGCTGCGCACCGAGGTCACGGAGATCGACGTGGACCGGGGGCGGGTGCGCGCCCGTGACCTGGAGTCCGGCGCCGAGGCGTGGACGTCGTACGACAAGCTGGTGATCGCGACCGGTGCGCGGCCGGTCCGCCCGGACCTGCCCGGGATCGACGCGCCGGGCGTGCACGGGGTGCAGACCCTGGACGACGGGCAGGCGCTGCTGGACACGCTGGCCCGCACGGGAGGGCGCCGCGCGGTGGTCGTGGGGGCGGGCTACATCGGCGTGGAGATGGCCGAGGCGCTGATCAACCGCGGCTACGAGGTGACGGTCGTCAACCGGGGCCGGGAGCCGATGGCGACGCTCGACCCCGACATGGGCCGGCTGGTGCGCGAGGCCATGACCGGCCTGGGCATCACGATGGTCGACGACGCGGAGGTGACGGCGCTGCCGACCGGCGCCGACGGCCGGGTGCGCGCGGTCGCCACCGCGGACGCCGAGTACCCCGCCGACGTGGTCGTCCTGGGCATCGGCGTACGCCCCGAGAACACCCTCGCGCGGGACGCCGGGCTGCCGCTGGGCGACCACGGCGGGCTGCTCACCGACCGGTCGCTGCGGGTGTGCGGCCAGGAGAACGTGTGGGCGGGCGGCGACTGCGTGGAGGTCCTCGACCTGGTCTCCGGGCAGCTGCGGCACATCCCGCTCGGCACCCACGCCAACAAGCACGGCCAGATCATCGGCACGAACGCCGGCGGCGGCTACGCGACCTTCCCGGGCGTGGTCGGCACGGCGGTCAGCAAGGTGTGCGACCTGGAGATCGCGCGCACCGGCCTGCGCGAGAAGGACGCCCACCGGGTGGGCCTGCGGTTCGAGGCGGTGACGATCGAGTCGACCAGCCGCGCCGGCTACTACCCGAACGCCGCCCCCATGACGGTGAAGATGCTGGCGGAACTGGGCACGGGCCGCCTCCTCGGCGTCCAGATCGTCGGCCGCGAGGGCGCGGGCAAGCGCGTGGACATCGCGGCGGTCGCCCTCACCGCGGGCATGACGGTCCACCAGGTCGCGGCCCTGGACCTGGGCTACGCCCCGCCGTTCTCCCCGGTGTGGGACCCGGTACAGGTGGCGGCACGGAAGGCGGCGACGAGGATCACCGCATCCCGGTGACCACGACCGTCCCGCCGGTACGACCGACGGGGCGATGCCGGCTCACGACGGGGCGGCCCGCCTGCCGACGGTCACCCACGCCGGCTGCCGCCCGACGAGCCCCGACACACGCCGCCGACGCCGGCACGGCTTATGTGGGTGTGGGCTCGCCCTCGACGGCACGGAAACCCGGGCCCGGCAGGCGAGTCGGACCCGACGCGCCCCGCGTCTTCCGCGCCCCCGCGCACGACCGCCGCGCCCCGCGGCACACGCACCCCTCGGCGGGACGGCGTCACGGCGTCCCGACGCCGGCACGGCTTATGTGGGCGTGGGCTCGCCCTCGACGGCACGGAAACCCGGGCGCGGCAGGCGAGTCGGACCCGACGCGCCCCGCGTCTTCCGCGCCCCCGCGCACGACCGCCGCGCCCCGCGGCACACGCACCCCTCGGCGGGACGGCGCTACGCCGTCCCGTTGATCCGTTCAATCGCCTGGCGGGCCTGTTCCGCCGGGGGGCGGGACGGCAGGGAGGAGACCGAGCCGGACGCCGGCGTGGAGGCGGTGGACGGGGGGACGGCGGGCGGCTGTTCGCCGGCGGGCCGGGCGTGCGCGGCGCCGGCGCGCACGGACCGCAGGCGGTGGCCGACCGCCTCGTCCAGCGTCACAGGACGCTGCATCTGCGAGGCGAGCCGCCCCGCCTCCTGGCCGAGCCGGGCGACGTCCTCCCAGGGGAGGCGGACCACGAGCGTCAGCTCGGCCTCGCCGTCGGGCAGCGCGTGCACGGGGACGGTCACTCGGTCGTTCATCGCCTGTGTCCTCACGTCGACCCCGCGGCGCCTTCCCCGCGCCGCGGGCGGTTGTGGAGACATACGCGCGGCGGACGGGCGGCGTTCAGGGGCCCGCTGATTCACCGGCGGCGGTCCGGGCACATGTGGGATGTGGTCATCCCCGTCCATGACGTGAACCCCGCGCGGCGCACCCCCTGGGTGACGTACGCGCTGCTCGTCGCGAACATCGTGGTCTTCGTGGCGCTCACGCCCGGCGTCGTCGGCTCCCTGACCGGGGGCGGCGGCAGCCTGGCGGAGCTGTGCCACCTCCAGGCGTTCCTGGAGCGGTGGGCGGTGGTGCCGAGGGAGCTGATCCACCACCAGATGCCGAGCCTGGTGCCGACCGGCGCCACCGGCGTGGGCCCGCAGGGCGCGGGCTGCGTGATCGGCCCGCCGCGCTACGACAAGTCGCCCGAACTGAGCGTGCTGACGGCGATGTTCCTGCACGGCGGCTGGCTGCACCTGCTGGGCAACATGCTGTTCCTGTGGATCTTCGGCAACAACGTCGAGGACCGCATGGGCCACCTCCGCTTCCTGCTGTTCTACCTGGTCTGCGGCTACGCGGCCGCGTACGGCTTCGCGGTGCTGGACGGCAGCTCGGGCGAGCCGCTGATCGGCGCGTCGGGGGCGATCGCCGGCGTGCTGGGCGCGTATCTGGTCCTCTATCCGCGGGCGCGGGTCTGGGTGCTGGTGCCGTTCCTGATCTTCCTGCCGCTGCGGCTGCCCGCGTGGATCGTGCTGGGCCTGTGGTTCGTCCTCCAGGCGGTGTACTCGGCAGGCCAGGGCGTGACGGACGCGGGCACGGTGGCGTACGCGGCGCACGTGGTGGGTTTCGTGGTCGGCATGCTGCTGGCGTGGCCGCTGAAGCCGGGCACTCCCCCGCCGCCCGAGCCGCGCGGCATCCTCTTCGGCAGACGGGCGCGTCCCGGCCGGTAGCGGGCACTCCGTGCGCGGCAGGCCTGCCGCTTGATCGTCCGCGCGCCTAGACTCCCCGCAGCGACCGCCGTTCGAAGGGGAGAACCGTGTTCGACCACACGTACGACAATCCGGTGATCAGCGGTTTCCATCCCGATCCGAGCGTGTGCCGGGTCGGTGACGACTACTACCTGGTGTGCTCCAGCTTCGAGTACTTCCCCGGACTGCCGCTCTTCCACAGCCGGGACCTCGTGCACTGGGAGCAGATCGGCAACGTGCTCGACCGCCCGTCTCAGCTGCCGCTGCCGCTCCCCGGCTCGAAGGCGTCCGGCGGTCTCTACGCCCCCACCATCCGCCATCACGACGGCTTCTTCTGGGTCGTCGACACCAACGTCGACGGCGGCGGCAACTTCGTGGTGCGGGCCGAGCGGCCCGAGGGCCCGTGGAGCGACCCGGTGTGGATCGACGTGGAGGGGATCGACCCCGACCTGGCGTGGGAGGAGGACGGCGCCTGCTGGTGCGCCTTCTCCGGTCCGGCGGGCGGCATCAACCTGGCGCGGATCGACCCCGTCGAGGGCACGGTGCTGGAGGGGCCCTTCCCCACCTGGTCGGGCAGCGGCCTGAAGTACCCGGAGGCGCCGCACCTCCTGCGCGTCGGCGACTGGTGGTACCTGCTGATCGCCGAGGGCGGCACGGAACGCGGCCACGCGGTGTCGGTGGCGCGTGCCCGCTCCCCGCGCGGCCCCTGGGAGGGCGCGCCCGGCAACCCGCTGCTGTCGCACAGCGGCACCGGCCGCCCGATCCAGAACACCGGCCACGCCGACCTGGTCCAGGCGCCCGACGGCGGCTGGTGGATGGTGCTGCTCGGCGTCCGCCCGCGCGGGTTCACGCCCGACGTGCACGTCCTGGGCCGGGAGACGTTCCTGACGCCCGTGGAGTGGGACGAGGACGGCTGGCCGGTCGTGGCCCCCGTGCCCGAGCGTCACCGTGCGCCGGGCGGCGCCTGGCATCCCGTACCGGCCCCGCCCGCCCGCGACGACTTCGACGGGACCGCCCTCGCACCGCACTGGATCTCGCCGTTCGCCCGCCCGGAGGGCTCCTGGTCGCTGACCGAGCGCCCCGGCTCGCTGGTGCTGCACGCCACCGGGCCGACCCTGGACACCCCCGGGTACACGTTCGTCGGGCGCCGCCAGCAGCACCACGAGTGCCGCGTCACCGCCCTGGTCGACCCGGGCACGGGACGCGGCGGTCTGTGCGTACGGCTGGACGAGGCCCACCATTACGAGGTGGAGGTTGGCGACGGGGAGGTACGGGTCGTCGCCCGGATCGGGCCGCTCAGCCAGACCGTGGCCCAGCGGCTCGCCCCGCCCGGTCCGCTGACCCTCGGCGTGACCGTCCGCACCTCGGACCTGGTGCCCGCGTCGCCCCTGCTCACCGGCGGCCACACCACCGGCCCGGACACCCTCGCGTTCTGGCTGGGCGACCCCGAGGCGCCGGGCGCCCACCCGCTCGCCGAGCTGGACGGGCGCTACCTGTCCACCGAGGTCGCCGGCGGCTTCACCGGCCGCGTCATCGGCATGTACGCCACGGAGGGGGCGGTCGCCTTCGACTGGTTCGCGTACACGCCGGCGCAGGACGGCTGACGTACGCCGGCCGCCCCCTGGACGGTCGGCCGGTCAGCGCGCGCTCGCCGTGTGGACGTACTCCACCAGCCGCGTCAGGGCGTCCGGGTCGGTGGACGGCATCACGCCGTGGCCGAGGTTGAAGACGTGGCCCTCCAGGCCGGCGGCCGCGTCCAGGACCTCCTGGGCCTTGGTCTCGACGGCCTCGCGGCCGGCGAACAGCACGGTCGGGTCCAGGTTGCCCTGGAGCGCCTTGCCGGGGCCCACGCGACGGGCGGCCTCGTCCAGCGGGACGCGCCAGTCGACGCCGACGACGTCCGCGCCGGCCTCGCCCATGAGCCCGAGCAGCTCACCGGTGCCGACGCCGAAGTGGATGCGCGGCACCCCGTAGGAGGCCACGGCGTCGAACACCTTCGCCGACGCGGGCAGCACCGAGCGGCGGTAGTCGGCGGGGGCGAGCGCGCCGGCCCAGGAGTCGAAGAGCTGGACCGCCGAGGCGCCCGCCTCGATCTGCACCTTCAGGAAGGCGGCCGTGATGTCCGCGAGCCGGTCCAGCAGGTCCGCCCACAGCTCCGGGTCGCCGTACATCATCGCCTTGGCGTTCTCGTACGTGCGGGACGGGCCGCCCTCGACGAGGTAGCTGGCGAGGGTGAAGGGGGCGCCCGCGAAGCCGATCAGCGGGGTGGTGCCCAGCTCCCGGGTCAGCATCCCGATCGCCTCGGTGACGTAGGGGACGTCCTCGGGGGTCAGGTCGCGCAGCCGGTCGAGGTCGGCACGGGTGCGCACCGGCTGCTCGACGACCGGGCCGACGCCCGGCTTGATGTCGAGGTCGACGCCGATGGCCTTGAGGGGCACGACGATGTCGCTGAAGTAGATGGCCGCGTCGACCTGGTGACGGCGCACCGGCTGGAGCGTGATCTCGGTGACCAGGTCGGGGCGCATGCAGGAGTCGAGCATGCCGATGCCCTCGCGCACCTTCCGGTACTCCGGCAGGGAGCGCCCGGCCTGCCGCATGAACCACACCGGGGTGTGCGGCACCGGCTCACGCCGGCACGCCTTGAGGAAGGCACTGTCGTACGTCGAGGTCGGCTGGCTGCCCGTCGGGCTCACGTTCGCGCTCACACCGGCCAGTCTCGCACGTCACCGGGACGGTCCCGGCCGCCGGGGATCCGGGG
>MUNG01000049.1 GCA_002154585.1 Streptomyces pseudogriseolus | reverse complement strand
CAGGTTGGAAAACGCTCACTGACTGTCGAGGGCCCGTGTGATCTTGGCGTTGCCGGTGAACGAGATACCGGGCAACTCGTCAAGGCGGTCCAAGAGGTCGGAGAAGGTCTTCGGGTAGTCGATTTCCGTCGGCGCCGCCAATGCGTGGGCGGCGCCGAATTCCCCGGCTTCTTGCAGCTGTTCGCGCAGGAAGCGAATGAGTCGTTGGGACTCCTGAACCTTGTCGTAGAGTTCCTCGTTCTCACCGCGCAGTTCGTTGGTGGCCTGTTCTGCTTTCGCAAGTTCCGCGTACAGGTCGTTGATCTCGTCGACTCGCATCGCCTCCGCACGCTCGGCCTCGTCCAGAAGCGCAGTCACAGCGGCCATGTCGGTGCGCAGGCGTACAACGTCGGTGCCGTCCGCTGCCAGACGGGGACGCGTGCGCTGCCGCGGAATGCTAAGCAGGGCGGCAGGCAACGGCTGCCGGGAGGACAGGCGCTGAGGGAGAGCCGCGAGAATGGACGCGGCCCTGCGCGGGGCGGCCTCGATGGTGCGGCGCGACATCACCGGGTGACGTTGAGCGTCGGGTTTCCAGGCCGGGTCGACACCCGGCAGGTAGGTACGGACGCCTCCGCCGAAGACGGGGTGGAACTCCAGTGCGGCATTGAACTTGGACTGCGCTTCCGGCGTGAGCACGTACAGAACGGCCAACCCGTGCAGGTTGCGGAAGAGCGGTTCGACAACCGTCCGAGACCAGTTGTCTGGGTCCTTGCCGTACGGCACGGTGGCCATGACGACGGGCATCCGCCGGTTATTGAGCGTTTTCCAACCTGGCG
>MUNG01000489.1 GCA_002154585.1 Streptomyces pseudogriseolus | reverse complement strand
GCACCAGCTGGTGCTGCCGGAGGCGCTGGTGTCGCTGCCGGTGATCGACTGTACGGGCCTGCCGGCCGATGCGGTCGAGGAGCGGGTGCAGTCGCTGGCCAGGGAGCAGGCGTCGGCGCCGTTCGCGCTGGACGTGCCTCCGCTGCTGCGGCTGGTCCTGGTGCGGGAGGCCGCGGACCGGCACACGCTGATCGTGACGATCCACCATCTCGTGTGCGACAGCTGGTCGATGGACGTGTTCTACGCGGACCTCGCCGACGCCTACCGCGGGCTGCGGGAGCGTGGCGAGGCGGGTCTCGGTGAGCTCGCGGTGCAGTACGCCGACTATGTCGGCTGGCTGGACGAGCAGGTGGCCGGGGAACGGATGGACGAGCTGATCGCCCACTGGCGGCGGACGCTGTCCGGTACGGCGCCGCTGGAGCTGCCGGTGGACCGCCCGCGTGAGCAGGGGCGCGGCGGGGACGGCGGCCGGGTGGAGGAGCGCCTGGACGGGGCGACGACGGCCGCGCTCGAGGAGTTGGCCAAGCAGTCCGGCGGCACGCTGTTCATGGTGCTGCTCACCGGTTTCATGGCGACGCTGGCCCGGGTGACGGGCCAGGAGGACGTCGTGGTGGGCACGCCGGTGGCGGGGCGGCATCATCCGGACGCGGAAGGGCTGGTCGGGTTCTTCGCGAACACGCTGGTGCTGCGCGCCAGGCTGCCGCTGTCCGGCGGGTTCGGGACGGCGGCCGCGGTGGTGCGGGACGCGTGTGTCGGGGCCTTCTCGCACGACCGGATGCCGTTCGACCGGCTGGTGCAGGAGATGCGGCAGACCCGCGCCCTGGAGCGCAACCCGCTGTTCGACGTGATGTTCTCCATGCCGAACACCCCTCCGGCGGAGGTGGGGTTGCCCGGGCTGACGATGGCGCCGGTGGAACTGACCCGTGCGGCGGCCAAGTTCGACCTGTGGCTGACGGTGCTGCCGGACGGGGACGGGCTGCGGCTGCAACTGGACTACGACCGGGGCCTGTACGACGAGGCCACGGCGGCCCGGATCGTGGAGCTGCACCGGCTGGTGCTGACGGACGCGCTGCGGGACCCGGCGGCCCCGGTGGGGGCGCTGCCCCTGGCCGCCGACGCGGCCCCGGCGCCGGCCACGGGTGAACGGGACGCGGCCGGGTCTCCGGCGGGGACGACCGTGGCGGAGCTGCTCGCGCGGCGTCCCGCGGACGGCGTGGTGTTGTCGTCGGCGGACGCCGTGCTGACGCTGGGCGAGTTGCGTGAGTGGGCGTCGGATCTGGCCGGCCGGCTGCGCGCCGAGGGCATCGCGGGGCCGGGCATGAGGGTGACCACTCCCCCGGTGCCGTCGGCGGCGCTGGTCGCCGTGCTGCTCGCGGTGTTCGAGGTCGGGGCGGTGCCCGCGTACGGGCAGCGGCACGACCGGGCGGGCGCCTTCGTGCGGCGGGCCGAGGAGGAGGACGGCGGCTGGCTGATCACCACCGGTCCGCGGTTCGACCCGGCGGAGGACACCGGGCCGTCAGGGCCGGACGCGCCGGCCTGGTCGGCGCGGGACACCGGCCCGGGGGGCGCGGGGTCCGCGCTGTCGCACCGGGCGCTGGCCGCCGCGGTGGCGGCCGTCGCGGACCGGCTGTCGGTGACCCCGGAGGACGACGTGGTGCTGCTGGACGGCGGCTCCCCGCCGTCACCGGTGGATCTGCTGATGGCCTTGACGCACGCCCGCAGCCTGCTGTTGTCAGGGGTGCAGCTGGCTCCTCCGGGGCCGCCCGGCGCGTTCGTCCTGGCCGATCCGCCGACCTGGCGGAGGGTGCTCACCGAGGGCTGGGAGCCCCCGCCGGGGGCACGGCTGGTGTGTGTCGGCGAGGTGCTGGCGTCCGATCTGGTGGACATGCTCGCGCGGACCGGCCGCACGGTGTTCCTGGGCCGCCCCGGTCCCGGGGTGACGGCCCCGGTCGCGCTCGCCCCGCTGGACGACGGGCGGGGGCGCCGGCTGGGACCGCCGCCCGCCGGTGTGGTCCGCAGTGTGCTGGACGCGCGGGGCAGGCCCGTGGCCGCCGGTCTGGTCGGCGAGCTGTTCGTCACGGACGGGACGGGTGGCGCCGTGCCGGCGGGGCTGCGGTGCCGCGTGGCCGGGGACGGGGCCCTGGAGGTGGTCGGGCCCGGTGAGGGCCGGCTGTTCGCCGGGGACCGGTCCGTCCCGGCGGCGGGCGTCGAGGCGGTGCTCACCGGGTTCCCCGGGGTGGCGGCCTCGGCGGTGACCACGGATGCCGAACGGAGCCGTCTGGTCGCCTGGCTGGTGCCGGACGGCACCGTCCCGGCCGGCACCGAGGCGGAGCGTGAGGCGTTCACCGCCGCCGTCCGGGGCCGGGCCCGGACGGCGCTGCCCGGCCATCACGTCCCTGCCGTGTTCGGGATCCTGGACGAACTGCCCCTCGGCCCCGGCGGCGGGATCGACCGGGGCGCGCTGCCGGAGCCGCCCGCGCGGGCGCCGCGCGAACCGGTGGCGCAGGTGCCGCCCCGCAACGGGGTGGAGCGCCGGGTGCTGTCCCTCTTCCAGGAGGTGCTCGGGCTGTCGGTGATCGGTGTCCATGCCGACTTCTTCGGGCTCGGCGGGCACTCCCTGCTCGCCGCCAAGATGCTGAGCCGCGTCCGGGCCGAGTTCGGTCTGCAGGTGCCGGTGCGCGACTTCTTCCGTCTGCCGACCCCGGCCGGGCTCGCCGCGGCCATCGAGGAACTGGAGCGGGCCCGCGACCGCAGACCGACCGCCGACGAGGCGCTGCTCGCCCAGCTCGCCGGGATGTCCGACGACGAGATCGACCAGCTCCTTCGCCATCTGAACTGACCGGCGCGTCCGCACCGGTCGTCCGACCCCACCACGAGGAGGCCCCATGGGCATCGACGACGCCGACACCGTCTTCCAGGTCGTCATCAACGAGCAGGACCAGTACTCGATCTGGTTCGCCGACCGGGCGGTGCCCGCGGGCTGGGCCGCCGCGGGCCCGGCCGGCACCAAGCAGGAGTGCCTCAAGCACATCGAGCGGGTGTGGACCGACATGCGTCCGCGTTCGGTCCGCGAACGCTCCGCCTGATCGCATCCGACACTAGGACGGGAGTCCACCGAATGAGCGGGCAGCACGAGATCAGTTCCCTGACGTCCGAGGAGAAGCGCGCGCTCCTGGCGGGCCTCCTGGACGCCTCCGCGAACGTCACCAGCAACCTGACACTCGAGCAGCGCCGGTTGTGGCTGCTGATCCAGCTGGACGAGAAGCGGCCCTGGCAGACCAGCGTCGCCGTACGGCTGACCGGCCGGACCGACGAGGCCGTGCTCCAGCAGGCCCTGTCGACGGCCGTGCAGCGCCACGAGGTGCTGCGGACCACCTTCCGCACGGTGGACGGCCATCCGCTGGCCACCGTCAGGCCGGTGGCGTCGCTGCGGCTTCCGGTGGTCCAGGTGGACCCGGACCGGCTCGACGAGGAACTGGCGCGCATAGCGGCCTCCGAGACGCGCCGGCGGTTCGACCTGGCACAGGGCCCGCTGGTGCGGGCGAGTCTGCTGCGGCTCGGCGAGGAGGACCACGTCCTTCTGCTGACGGTCCACCAGCTCGTGGCCGACCGGCGCTCCGTGCGGCTGTTCACCGACGAGGTGCTCACCGGGTACGCGCGGCTGCTCGGCGGGGGCGGGGAGGAGGCCGCCGGGCCGGCCGCCGAGCCGCAGGCGCTGGCCGCCGCCCAGCGTGCCTGGCTGACCGGTGACGACGCCGAGAAGGACATCGAGTACTGGCGCGGCCGCACGGCCGGTCTGAACGCACTTGAGCTGCCCACCGACCGGCCGAGGCCGCCGGTGAAGACCATCGACGCGGACGTGGTGTCGGTGGCGGTGCCGCGGGAGCTGCGGGACCGGCTGGAGGCGTTCACGTCCGGCACGGGGCGGCGGCTGTCCCGGCTGCTGCTCGCCGGCTGCACGGCGGTGCTGTCCCGCCACGCCGAGCAGCGCGCGTTCGCCGTCGGTGTGCCCGTGCCGCCGTCGTGGCAGGAGGGCGCCGAGAACCTGGTCGGCCCGCTGGAGAACACCCTGCCGGTGCGTTTCGACCTGGACGCCGGCGAGTCCCTGACCACCCTGCTGGGGCGGACCGACTCGGCCCTGGACGAAGCCCTGGAGCACGCCCGGCTGCCGTTCGAGCAGATCGTGGAGGCGGCGCACCCGCCGCGCGACCTCAGCCGCACCCCGCTGTTCCAGGTGCTGTTCGGCTTCGAGGAGGAGTGGAGCAGCCGGGAGCTGCCCGGGGTCACCGCCACCCGGCTCGACCTGCCGGTGACGTGGACCCCGCACGACATCGACCTGTACGCGGTGCGCCGCGACGGTGAGCTGTCGCTGCGGGCCCACTTCAACACTTCGCTGTTCGACCGGGCGACCGTCGAGCAGTTCCTGGACCGGACGCTGCTGCTCCTGGACTCCGCGACCGCGGACCCCGACCGTCCGCTGTCGGACCTGTCGCTGCTGTCCGGGCGGGACCAGGAGCGGCTGGAGGCGTGGAACGCCACGGCGACCGGGTACACCGGGCCCCGGCTGCTGCACGAGCTCGTCGCGGAGGCCGCCGCGTCCCGTCCGGACGCGCCGGCGCTGACGTCGAGCACGGCGGAGCTGAGTTACGCCTCCATGGAGGCGCGGGCCGAGGCGCTGGCCGCGCGGCTCGCCGGACTCGGGGCGGGCCCGGAGTCGTTGGTCGGCGTGCTGGCGGACCGGTCGGTGCACACGATGGTCGCGCTGCTCGGCGTGCTGAAGACGGGTGGCGCGTACGTGCCGCTGGACCCCTCGTACCCGGCGGACCGTATCGCGTCGATCGCGGAGGAGGCCGGGATCCGGGTGCTCGTCGGCGACCAGGGGACGCTGGACGGGCTGGACGGGAAGGCGGCGGACCTGGAGCGGGTGGCGGTGCCGACCGCCGATCCGGACGGCCCGGTGACACGGCCGGCCGTGAAGATCGGGCCGGACAACCTGGCCTACGTCATCTACACCTCGGGTTCCACCGGCCGCCCGAAGGGCGTGGCGGTGGAGCACCGGCAGATCACGCACTCCACACTGGCCCGTTCGATCCTCGAGGAGCCGGGGCTGCCGGAGCGCTACCTGGTGCTGGCCCCGTTCACGTTCGACGCGTCGGGCGGCGGCCTGTACTGGACGCTGATGCGCGGCGGCACCGTCGTCGTGCCCTCCGAGGCGGAGGTGCTGGACCCGCGGCTGCTCGGTGCGCTGATCCGGGACAAGGACGTCACCCATGTCGACGGGGTGCCGTCGCAGTACTCGGTGCTGCTGGAGACCGAGCCGGAGCCGTTCCCCTCGGTGCGGACGACCGTGCTGGCCGGTGAGGTGCTGCCGCCCAGCCTGGTCGAGGCGCACCGGCGCCGCTCCCCCGGCGTGGCCCTGTTCAACGAGTACGGTCCCACCGAGGCGACCGTCTGGGCGTCGGTGCATCCGGTGACCGCCGAGGACGCCGGGTCCGGCCGGGTGCCGATCGGCCGGCCGATCCCCAA
>MUNG01000488.1 GCA_002154585.1 Streptomyces pseudogriseolus | reverse complement strand
CCTCTCCCGGACGGAGCGGCCGCCCCCCCTCGCTCTCCCTCTCCCGCTCTCCCGTTCC
The DNA here is from genome assembly GCA_002154585.1 of Streptomyces pseudogriseolus. Classification (GTDB taxonomy): domain Bacteria; phylum Actinomycetota; class Actinomycetes; order Streptomycetales; family Streptomycetaceae; genus Streptomyces; species Streptomyces pseudogriseolus. The sequence goes on along the minus strand of MUNG01000488.1, from coordinate 3,295 downwards.
GTTCGCCTCCGTATGCCCGGCTGCCCGTGTGCGCGGGCGGTCACTCTGTGGGACGGGCCACAGGGAGCCCGGCCGTGCGCGCTCACGGATGCGCGATAGCCTGACCGCTGGATCTCTCTTGACGCCAAGAGATCGATCATTCGAACCGGTGATCGATCATCGTGGCGGTCACCGGTCACGAGCCGGAGCGGGGATCCCGCACCAGGGGGCAGGGACCGCCCCACCGCCAGCTGTCATACGGAGAACGCCATGACCCGCACTCCCGTGAACGTCACCGTCACCGGCGCGGCCGGCCAGATCGGTTACGCCCTGCTCTTCCGCATCGCCTCCGGCCAGCTGCTCGGCGCGGACGTGCCGGTCAAGCTCCGTCTCCTGGAGATCACCCCGGCGCTCAAGGCCGCCGAGGGCACCGCGATGGAGCTGGACGACTGCGCGTTCCCGCTCCTCCAGGGCATCGAGATCACCGACGACCCGAACGTCGCCTTCGACGGCGCCAACGTCGCCCTCCTCGTCGGCGCCCGCCCCCGCACCAAGGGCATGGAGCGCGGTGACCTCCTCGAGGCCAACGGCGGCATCTTCAAGCCGCAGGGCCAGGCCATCAACGCCCACGCCGCGGACGACATCCGCGTCCTGGTCGTCGGCAACCCGGCCAACACCAACGCCCTGATCGCCCAGGCCGCCGCCCCGGACGTCCCGGCCGAGCGCTTCACCGCCATGACGCGCCTGGACCACAACCGCGCGCTGACCCAGCTCGCGAAGAAGACGGGCTCCTCCGTCTCCGACATCAAGCGCCTGACCATCTGGGGCAACCACTCCGCCACCCAGTACCCGGACATCTTCCACGCCACGATCGCCGGCAAGAACGCCGCCGAGGTCGTGAACGACGAGAAGTGGCTGGCCGAGGACTTCATCCCGACCGTCGCCAAGCGCGGCGCCGCCATCATCGAGGCCCGCGGCGCCTCGTCGGCCGCCTCCGCCGCCAATGCCGCCATCGACCACGTCCACACCTGGGTCAACGGCACCGCCGACGGCGACTGGGTCTCCATGGGCATCCCGTCCGACGGTTCCTACGGCGTCCCGGAGGGCCTCATCTCCTCCTTCCCGGTCACCGTGAAGGACGGGAAGTACGAGATCGTCCAGGGCCTGGAGATCAACGAGTTCTCCCGCACCCGCATCGACGCCTCCGTCAAGGAGCTCGAGGAGGAGCGCGAGGCGGTCCGCTCCCTCGGCCTCATCTGACCCCGGCCGCCACGGCCTTCGCGGGGCCCGTACCGGTTCGCCCGGTACGGGCCCCGCGCGCGTCCGCTGCGGCCCGCGCCGCTGCGGCCCCAGCCGCAACCTCCGGCAAACAGGTTCGCCCTGGCCCGCCTTCCCCCTATGCTGATGCCCCGTCACTTCTCGTGGCGGTGTCGCCCTTCGCGTATCGGGGGATTCGCGTGAGCACTGCCTACGTGCCACAGCAGCCGCAGCAACCACAGCCCACGGACGGGACGACGGCAGGCCTGCCGCCCGAGCCCCCGCACGTCAGCGAGGCGTCGAGGCTGCTGTGCGTGGGGACCTACCTGGACCCCGTCTACCGCAACCATGTCATCGAGCAGCTCCACCTCAACGAGCAGCGGGTGGTCGCGCCCTCGCTCGGCTTCGACGCCGCCCGCGTCCTCGCCCACGCGCTGCGCGCCCGGCGCATGGAGATGCAATGGGCGGCGGCGATCCTCGCCCTGTGGGTGGTGGGCACCCTGGTCAGCGGAGGCCTGCTCGCCTACTTCCTGATCCCCAGCCTGCTGCTCGCCGGCGCGCCCCTGCTGCCCGGGACCGCCGCGTCGGTGCTCCGTTGGTGCGGCCGTGCCGCGACCGCGTGGTTCCTGTTCACCCTGGGCTCCGCCGCGTTCGGCGGCGGGGAGGACGGCGGCTCCGGGTACTCGTCGTCCTACGACTCCGGCAGCGACCTGCTGGACTCGGTCACCGTCGGCATCACGGCAGGCGTCCGACCGTGGCAGGCCTGGTTCGGGATCGGCGTGCTCGTCGTCATCGGCCTGTGCGTGGCGGGCAGGCGCGGCCAGTTCGCCCGTGCCCTCTCGGTGGAACTCTCCCCGCCGCGGTTCGCCGACGCCACCGGCGACCTCGCCGAGCAGACCGCCGGACAGCGGTTCCACCGGCTGGCGCAGCGCATCCGGCTGGAGCAGCACGCCCCGCTCGTCATGTACCACGAGGCGCGCCCGTTCTGCGGGGCCGGCACGGCGCGCGACACCTGGGTGCTCGCCGTCGAACTGCGGCCGGACGAGGAGAAGCAGCAGCAGCCGCTCAGCAACCGGGCGATCCTCGACCGGATCCGGCCCCTGCTGGAGCAGCTGCGGGTGCCCGCCGAGTACGCGGGCCCCGGTGTCCGGGACCGGCTGCGCCGCCTGGAGATCGACGAGTGCGTGTTCCTGCCCGTCGAGGGTCTGCTCCGCCGTGACCAGGCGCCGTACGGACAGGCCGAGTTCGAGCAGCACCGGGCGCGGGCCGTCGAGGAGGGCGGTGAGAAGCGTCGGCACTTCCTGCGCGTCCGCGTGGGCGGCTGGGAGGAGGAGCTGGTCGTCACCGTCTTCGTCCGTGTCCACACGCAGGGCCGGATGCTGATGCTGGAGATCGCGCCGCACGTGCTGACCCCGGTCCGCGCGGACTTCAAGGGCGCCGAGCGCACCTGGCAGGAGTTCCACGACAACCGGACGGGCCGGATCGCCGACGCCGCCGTCCTGGTTCCCCGCTCCGTCGGCGACGCGCTGCTCACCCTCGGCCGGGGCGTGCCCTACGCGTGGCGGCTGCTGACCGGCGGCCACGCGCAGGCGCTGCCCGACGGGCCCGCACTGTCGGTGCGGGAACTGGCCTCGGTCGTCACCGGGTCCACCTTCCAGCAGATGGACGTCGCCCGGTACCTGCGCAGCGTGCAGGACCGCATCAGCCGCGGGGTGCGGCTGGCCCTGGGCGAAGCGGGCTACGAGACCGGCGAGTTCGTCCAGAAGATCGTCAACATCAGCAACGGCGCGGTGCACATCGGGCGCGCCGACAATTCCTCGTTCGCGTTCGGCGACCACGCGCGCGCCGAGACGAGGGGCGGCTCCGGGCCGCAGAAGGGATCCGACTGACCATGGCACCCGACGAGCCCAACGTCAGCATCGGCCGCGCCGACAACTCCGCCTTCGCGTTCGGCGCCCACGCCCGCGCCGAGACGCACAACACCGCGGCCCCGGCGCGCGACGAGTCCGCCGAGCAACTGCTGGCCGCCGTGCGGGAACTGCGCGCCGACCTCGCCCGG
>MUNG01000487.1:7226-7492 GCA_002154585.1 Streptomyces pseudogriseolus | reverse complement strand
GGCCCCGGCCGCCGCGCCGCAGCCCGTCGTCGGTCCGCCCATGCGGCCCGGGCAGAAGCCGGAGAAGGTGACGCTCGCGCATCACCTGCGGATCGGCAGCGCCGACTTCCGCCCGGGCGAGACGGCGCTCGTATCGCCGGACTACGCCCGCCAACTCCGCCGTAACGGCTACGCCGCCCGCGGCTGATGACGGACCCGTACGCGCTCGCCGACGCCGACCCCGTCGCCGAGATGCTGCGATGGCTCGCCGACCACCCGAAGGTCAC
>MUNG01000487.1:0-7185 GCA_002154585.1 Streptomyces pseudogriseolus | reverse complement strand
AGCGGCTGGCCGGGCCCGGCCGCGCTGCGGCGGACGCTGCTGGTGTGTGCGCTCGCCGCGAAGGAACTCCCGGAGCAGCCCGCCGAGCCCGGGCGGCCCGTGGTCGCGGACGTCAAGCCGTCCGGCATGCTCATCGAGTCGCCTCTCGCCACCGGTCAGCCGCGGTGGATTCTCGGGCTCCTCGTCACCATCCACCCCCCGCAGGAGAGCCCGTGAGCACCTTCGGTGTGCTGCCCCCGCTTCGCGTCATCCGCTGCCCGGCACCGGCGTGCTGGGACGCCCGCCGGCGGATCCAGGCGCACCTGCAGCATGACCGTGCCCGGCGGATCCTGGCCGCCGCGTGTGCCCGCCCGACGCTCCTTCCAGTGCCTGCGGTGACGTGGAGCCCGGGACGTTAACGGTTGCTGCTCCCCATCGTGGCCCGGCCTATAACCCCGGCCCGAGGAGAGCAGCGCCATGGCTGGCGAAACCACGAATGCAGCACAGATCGTCATTCCTTCCCGTACCCGCGTATGGCTGGCGCCTGTCGGCACCCCGGCCCCGGCGGACGCCACCGTGGCGATGGGGGCAGGCTGGTACGCGGTCGGTCTGACGACCGAAGACAGTTTGAAGTTCAACGAAGAGCCCAGCTTCGAGACGGTGAAGTCCGCCCAGACCGACTACCCGTCCCGCACGTTCCAGACCGGGGACGCCGCCACGATCGAGGTGGACCTCCAGCAGTGGAACGCCGCGAACTTCCGGGCGGTGTTCGGTGGTGGTGAGATCACCAGCATCCAGTCGGGCGGCGGCAACGGCCCCACCCACTACCGGTTTGCTCCTCCGAAGGTCGGCGGGCGTACCGAGATCGCGGCTGTGATCGAGGTGATGGACGGCGGCAAGACCTACCGGTACGTCGTGCCGCGGGCGATGCAGATGGAGGGCGTGCAGACCGACCTGACGAAGGCGAAGGAAGCCGTTCTGCCGCTGCGTCTGGCCGTCCAGGGCGGCGACGACACCGATGCCTGGTACCTGCTGACCAACGACCCGGCGTTCCAGCCGCCCGCCCCGACGATCACCGCCGTGAGCCCGAGCACCGGCCCGGCAGCGGGCGGCACGCAGGTCACCATCACCGGTACTGACCTGAGCGGCGCAACGTCGGTGACCTTCGGCGACACGGCCGGTACCGAGCTGACGGTGGAGAGCTCGACCGAGCTGACCGTCACCAGCCCGGCGAGCACGGCCGGCACGAAGGACGTGGTGGTCACCACGCCGGGCGGTACCGCAACCAAGGTCGGCGGCTTCACCTACTCCTGATCCAGCCGACCGGCGTTCACGCCGGGGCCGTAACCTTGTGGCCGGCACAGGCCAAGGCCCGTACCGCGCGCGGGAGATGACGCCTCTCGCGATCGGTACGGGCCTTCGGTGTTCCCCGGGGGAACAGTCACGCCGGGTTGAGGTCGTTGAACCCGAGCGCGGTGGCGATCTTGTTGTAGTCCTCGATGGGCGCCGCGTTCTTGTTGCCGTAGGCGTGCACGGGCGCCTGTCGGCGGTGCTGCTGGCGGATAACCGTGCTCCAGCGGACCTTGTGCAGCGCGAAGTGCTCCCCGTAGGTGCGCTCCATGGACTCCACCGTCAGGTCGCCCTCGGTGTCGGGGCGGCCGGGGGTGGGGGTGCCGCACATCAGGATGTGCTTGATGGTCGGCTCCGTCTTGCGGGTGCGGGAGCGCGCGTTCTGCTGCCGGCGCATCTCGGCGAGCTCCTCGAACGTGGCCTTGAGGTCGGTCTCCTCCTTGGAGGTGACCAGCACCGGCGGCACGATCTCGTCCTCGGCCTGGAACGGGATGAGCGCGGATACCACGAGCTTGGACAGCGACGCGGGCAGGTCCAGCAGCCACACGTCGTCATCGCCGTCGTAGGAGTCGCACAGCTCCCGGAACCAGGTGAGCATCATGCCGTCCTGCGCGGACTCGGTGTCGAAGTTCTTCACGTCGCGGCTGCCGGGCACGATGTGTAGGCCCTCGATCGTCTCGTACTCCGCTTCGGCGCCGGTTTCCGGATCCGCCGGGGCGACGAGATAGCGGGCGGGGACGCTGCACTCCTCCAGGTCCGCGCCGTGCATGAGCTCCCAGATGGTGCCGTGGCCGGCGGGGAGTTCGTCCATGGCGCAGGCGATGTGGCTGGCGCTGCGCTGGTGGTCGAAGTCGAAGACGCGCACCTTGTATCCGCGCAGGGCGAGCGTGGTGGCGAGCATCATGATGGTGCTGGTCTTCGCGCTGCCGCCGGTGATGATGAACGCGGCGAGCAGCAGCGGCCAGTTACGGCCGCCGGGCCGCAGTTCGCGGCGGGGCAGTGTCTTGAGGGACATGCGGGGTTCTCCCGTCAGTGGATGGGCTCGGGGTCGGGTGCACCGGCGTCGGGGACCGGGACGCCGTACTTGTCGAGCTGCGCCCGCTCCCATGCGGTCTCGGGGACGTAGCCGGTGGTGTCGATGAGCAGCCGCACGTGCTCGGCGTCGGTCTTGTCCCACTGCCGGCGTCCGTCCCGGGCGCGGACCTCTCCGGCGGCGACGGCGGTTGCGAGAGCGACGCGGTTGACGAGTTCGGCCTGACCGGAGGACAGGACGGCCTCGAAGTATGAGTCGGTGTCGCTGATGTCGAACACGGCGGTGCCGGCGTCGCGCAGCCAGCGGTGCGCGCGGGTACGTGCGGGGCCCTGCTGCATCGGAGCGAGGAGTGTGCGGCCCATGAGCGCTGCGTGCTGGGCGGGGGTGAGCTTGCTGCTGTCGGCCACGAGCTGACGGCACGCCTGGTCGCGGTCTGCGGAGGCGTGGTTGCGCTCAACGGTGTCCCGGTCGGCGGCGGTGCCGCTGGCGGTTGTCTTCGGCTTGGCGGCCGCGGACTTGGGGGCGTCGCCGGTGGTTCGGGGCGCGGGAACGTCGGTGGTGTTCCCCTGGGGAACGGCCGCGGGGGCAGGTTCCTCCACGGGGGCGGGGGTGTTCCCCTGGGGAACAGGGTCGGCGTTGTGGATCCGGTCGACGGCCTGCTTGAGGGTCAGGCCCTCGTCGCGGATGAGCTCCCAGGCCCGGACCTGCTCCTCCGGCTCGGCGAGCTGAGCGAGGATGTTCCGCGCGAGGGTGACGCCGGGGCCGTCGTCGGTGCCGACGATGTCCTGCAGAGCGGGCGGCAGCTTGAGCAGCTCCAGGCGGCGGGCGACGTGGTTGGGGCCGCCGAGGCTGAGCTCTTCCACGATCTCGCGGTAGCTCATCCCGTCCTTGGTGTGCAGGGTGTGGAAGCGGCGGGCCTCCTCGATCGGGGAGAGCTGCTTGCGGTGGAAGTTCTCCACGAACAGCACACGGCGGATCTTCGGCGCGACGTCGTTGCGGAGGACCGCGGAGATCTCCTCCTTGCCGATGTGCTGGTGGGCGCGCCACCTGCGCTCGCCGAAGGCGATGACGTACTTGGTGGTGATGCGCTCGGCTTCCTCCGGGTAGTGCTTGGTGAAGGCGGAGGCGTGCATCACGACGATGTCCTGCAGCAGACCGTCCTTGGCGATGCTCTCGGCGAGCTGAGTCACGTCGCCCAAGTCGCGGTCGTTGAAGGGGTTCGCCGAGATGTCGGACGTCTTGAGCTTGAGGGCGTCGCCGTCAGTCTCGCTTGAGAGCTCGAAGAACTTGGGTCCGCTGTCGGACTGCTGGGGTGTCGGGGCAGCTGCGGGGCGGGGGCCCCTCTTGGCTCGCTTGTTCAGTGATCCCGCCACAGGTGTCCTTCCGATCGTTCCGAGATGCGGTCGGGATAGAGGCTAGCGGGCAGCCCCGGGGGGTCTGCTGGCACATACCGAAGTCACCCGTACGAGCCGTTCCCCGGGGGAACACCCCGGCCGTCCCGGCGGCACTGGCGCTCACTGTTCCCCCGGGGAACGCCTGGCGCGGGGCCGCTGCGGGCCGCGCCTTGTGCAGCCGCGCTCTGGGGGAACCGCGGCGGCCGCATGGCCGAGACGCAAGCCGTCGGCCCTCCCTACGTTCCCGGTGCTTCGACACCCACCGGGAGGACCCGACTCATGACCGCCAAGACCACCAAGGCCGACCCGACCTACGCCATCGACCTCTCCGCCGAGCGGCGCGAGGTGCAGTTCCCGCACGGCATCGCCGTGAAGGTGCGCAAGGACTGGTCCCTGTTCTTCCCGGCGGAGATCCCGGCGGACGCACTCGATCCGCTGCTGTCCGAGGACCTCGACCTGATGGGGCTGCTCGGTGAGGTCGTCAACTCCTCCGGCGAGGTGGGCACCAGCGAGGTCATCGACCTTCTGTTCCGGCACGCGAGCCTGCCGCGGAAGTTCATCGCCGCGGTGAAGGACATCTACCGCGAACTCCTCGGCGAGGACGAGTTCGAGGACTTCAAGGCGCACCGGCCGTCCATCGGCGAGTACGTACGCCTGACGAAGGCGCTCGTCGCCGTGTACGGGGTCGACCTGGGAAAGCTCTTCGGGCTGGGCGGCTCCTCCGGGAGCGGTGGGGCGACGTCGAGTCCGACCTCTCCCGATACCACCAGCTCGACGCCCGAGGCGTCTGGCTCCGACCAGGAGAGCCCGGATTCATCGGACTCCGCCGGCTGATCTCCCTCATTGACCGGCTGCCCGAAGGCTCCCGGGTCACCTCCGCCCCTGCCGGCGGATGGACCGTGACCAACGAGCTCCTGGCGCAGCTCATCGAAGAGGTGTCGATCCTTGCCGCGGACCGGCGTCGCCGTGAACCGCTGACCGTGCCCAGGCCGGACGCCGTCACCGACGCCGCACCTGTTCCCCGGGGGAACAGCCCGCGCGCGCAGCCGCCCATGACAGGTCACCGCAAGATGCTGGCGGCCGCAGCCCGGAGAGGAATGGTGCAGGTCAGTGTCTGAGGGGATGCAGGCCGGGCGGCTTGAGGTCACTGTCGTCGCCTCCCTTGAGGGCTTCGCCCGGGAGCTCCGCACGAAGGTCGAGGCGGCCGCGGAGGGCGTGGCCGCGAAGATCGCCGTCAAGATCGACGACAAGAGCGTCAAGAAGCTGCGGTCGCAGGTCAAGAAGGCGGCTGAGAAGGCGTCCAAGGGCGTCACCGCGAAGGTCCGCGTCAAGGTGGACGAGGACACGCGGCAGCTCCGGCGTGAGGTGTCCGCGGTGACGGACGAGGTCGCCCAGGGCGCCGCGGTGAACCTGCCGGTGCGCTTGGGTGACGACGACGGCAATGGCCGCACCCGCAGCGGCTCCAGCGGTGGCGGTGGTCTGGGCCGTCTGGTGGGCAGGCTCCGCGGTTCGCTGCGGGGCCTGCTCTCCCGGGTGGCGCGTGACCCCGACGCGTCCACGGTCCGGGTGAGCGTAGCCCCGTCGCGGGATTCGGAGCGCCGGTTCGGCCGCTCCCTGACGTCCGTGGTCCGGGTGGCGCTGCGGCAGCTCCGCATGGTCACCCGGGACGCGCTGGCGCCGACCCGGGGCGGGCTGACCACGTTCGTGCGGGAGATGGGCCGCATCGCGGTCACCGCCGGCCGGGACACCGGGCGGGCGTTCTCCCGCGCGTTCTGGACGATGCTCGGCAGGAAGGCCGCCCCCACCCGGGCGCTCGTCGCCCGGGTCCGGCTCGGCGTCGCCAAGACGGGCGATGCGATACGCAGCTTCGCCGGGGAAGCCCGGCACTTCCTCGCCACGTACAGCCGGGACCTGGTCGCCCGCGTCCGCATCGGCGGGCTACGTCTCGCCTCTACGGACTTCCGGGCCATCGGCCGGGAGATGCGCCGTCTCGGCGAGGAGGCCGCGGACGCGCTGCGCATGGCGTTCGGTGGCCGTCTCGGCGGGCCCGGCTGGATCGAGAGCCTGATCCTCGGCCCGATGCGGGACCTCGCGGTGCGCGTGCGGGTCGGCACCGACATGTCCCGCCGGTCCGCCGTGGCGTTCGCCCGGTCCGTCCGCGACATGGCCGTCCGCTACCGCGACCAGTTCACCGTCGGCGTGCGCCTGGCCGCCGACTCCTCCCGCAACGCAATCACCTCGTTCGGCCGCAGCATCCGCAACACGCTCTCCCCGCACGCCCGCGACCTGATGGCCCGCGTGCGGGTGGCGACCGAACCGGCCCGCACGGCGGCCGCCGGCCTGGTGCGGGACCTGCGCCGGGTCACCGCGACCGCGGCGCGGGACACCCGCACCGCGGTCCGTGTCGCCGTGCAGCCCGCCGCCCGCGCCGTGGCGGACCTGACGCGCGGCGTGGCGACGGTCGTCGGCCGGGCCTCCCGCGCCGCCACCACCGTCATCCGCGCCCGCATGCGCACGGACGACGACAACGGCAACTTCCTCTCCCGCGGGATCCGCCGCGTGCTCGCCGCCGGCCAGGCCATGGCCGACGCCATGCCGATCAACGTGCCGGTGATGCCGTCCCTCGGCGGCCGCGGCGGGCGCCGCCGCTTCCGGATGATCCTGTTCGGTGCGCTCCTGTCTGTGGTGCAGCCCGCGGTGGCCGCCCTGGTGCAGTACGGCGCGGGCCTGACTGCTCTCCTCTCCGCGGCCGCCCCGGCTGTGGGTGTCCTCGGCGCGATCCCCGGCCTCATCGTCGCGGCGGGCAGCGCAGCGCTGGGCACGAAGCTCGCGTTCAGCGGGTTCGGGCAGGCGCTCAAGGAGACGCTCAAGTCGCAGCAGATGCTCGCGACCGACGGCAAGGTCACCGAGGAGCAGCAGAAGAAGACGGCGCAGGCGATGGAGGCGCTGGCCCCGTCGGCGAAGAAGGCCGTCACGGCGGTGGGCTCTCTCTCCAGCGCCTGGGACGAGGTGAAGGCCTCCGTCAGTGAGCGGTTCTTCAGCAGGGTCACGGCCGACATCAAGCCGCTCGCCAACACCGTCCTCCCGATGTTGAAGAACGCGCTCGGCGACTCGGCAAGCCAGATGGGCGACCTTGCCCACCGCGGCGCCGAGTTCATGCGCAGCGGCATCTTCCGCCGCGACTTCTCCACGATTGCAGGCACCAACCGCGTTGTCGTGGGCCACCTGACGGACTCGCTGGCCAACCTGGGGCGGACCACACTCGACTTCCTCGTGGCGTCCGGGCCGTTCGTGGAGCGGGTTGGTGCGGGCACCGAGCGGCTCACGCAGTGGATGCGGGCCTCCGTGCAGGCCGGCCGGGAGACCGGATCCCTCGCCAGATTCCTCGACCACGCCGGGGACAAGGCCGCCCAGCTGGGCCGGTCCATG
>MUNG01000486.1 GCA_002154585.1 Streptomyces pseudogriseolus | reverse complement strand
CGCCCCAGCGGCAGGAGACGGTCAGCAGCAGGGCGGCGCAGAGCGCGAGCAGGCGGCGTGATGACGCGGTTGGGGTAACGCCACGCACGACTTCGCCTCCTGGGGGTCCCTGCCCTACCGGTCCGTTCAAAGGTCCGTACCAATATGGGGTCGCTGACGCGCTCACATCAAGGGGTGGTGCCGGGTCGACCGCCGTGGGGCGTTACGTATCCTGGAACCGGAACGGGTCGAACCGCCCTTGCTGCCAAGGGTGTTCGGGCTCGAGGCGCGGACCGCTGTCGTCGCTGATCCCGCGCCGCCACGGGTGGCTGGACGGCCCGGGTCGACGCGCACCCGGGCCTCCGGCGCCCTCCCTCCCTGCCGGCCCCCGGGTGCCTCGTCCGGCCCCTTTCGGGGTGGTCACCCTCATCACGGCGGGACGAAATGGGGCAAAGTGCCCTGGGTGTGCGTCCTTGTCCCCGACGAGAGGCTCAACTGACCGTGTCCCGTGTCCAGACGCTCACCGTCGCCGTG
>MUNG01000485.1:1265-1597 GCA_002154585.1 Streptomyces pseudogriseolus | reverse complement strand
TGCTCGACGCCCTGCACCAGGTTGTTCTGGACCGTCACGGGGATGGTGGCGCTGCGGCCGGAGAGCTTGGTCTCCGACTTCTCGATCAGGCGGACCTGGCCGCTCAGCGTGTCCAGGTACGTCTCGACGCCGCTGCGGTAGATCGCCGCCTCGGCCGGCCGGCCGNNGGCCGAAGGGCGTGACCACACGGGACTGGTCGGAGAGGATCACCTTGAAGCGGTCGAGCTTGTCCTGCGTCCTGGCGATCTGCTCGAAGGCCGACCGCGGGAGTTCCTGCTTGCGCAGCGACTTCGGGTACGCGGACGCCGAGGGCACCTCGGTGCCGGCGGCCG
>MUNG01000485.1:0-1199 GCA_002154585.1 Streptomyces pseudogriseolus | reverse complement strand
ACGGCGGTGGTGCCGCCGCCGATGGGCCGGGGCGCGGTGGGCGTGTAGGTCAGGTCGCGCCCGCCCTCGAAGGTGTCCCCGCGGGCGATCACCTTGTCGGCGCCGGCCGAGGTGGAGACCTTCACGATGGAGGGGTCGACCGCGCCCTCGACGGGCCAGGCGAAGTCCGTGCTGGGCTTGACGTGCAGGATCGACTCGACGGTGCCGGAAGCGACGTCGGTGGCCTCCTTGAGGTGGCGCAGCGAGCCGGTGACCGACGTGCCGTGGTGGGCGAGCGAGGCCAGGTCGGGGTCGCCGAACGGCAACGCGACGACCTCCTTGTCCGCCACCGCCCTCTGCACCTCGGTGAGCCAGCGCTTGGCGACCTCCTGGTGGCCGCCCACGGCGTTCTTGTCGTCCGCGTTCTCGCCGGGGATCTCGTAGCGGGTGGTCATCGCCTCCACCGAGGCGAGCAGGTCCGGGTCGATCACCCAGGTGACGTCGAGGTCCCTGCCGAGGGCGACCATCCGGTCGAGGCGGCCGCCCGGCGAGATCTCCGCGGCGAGCTCGTCGTCGAGGAAGACAGGCGTCTGCTCCTCGTCCGAGCCGGTCTCCGCCGTCATGTGGACGGTGGAGATGAGCGGCCACATGAACGTCGTCCTGGTCTTGGTGTCCGCCTCGTCCGGCTGCCAGGGCAGGAACGTGTGGCGGACACCGAGCGTCTGCTCCCACGGCTGGTCGGAGGTCTCGCCGGTGAGGGTGACGGAGAGGTCGTAGACGCCGTCCTGGCCGAGGTCCAGCTCGTCGGCCGGCACGGAGAGCGTGTAGGGCTGCGAGACGCCGGGAGCGAGCTTGGAGAACTTCTCGGAGTACTTGTCGTCGATCTCCGACCCGACGGGGCCGTCGACGTCACCGGAGTTCTTGGCGACCGTGTCGATGCTCGAGCGGGTGTCCATCAGGGGTCCCACCCGGAGCCCGACGGCGGCCTTGGTGACGGCCTTCTTGCCCGTGTTGGTGACCGTCCCGGTGACGGTGACGGTGTCGCCCTCGGCGGGGGCGCCGGGTGTGAGGGAGTCCACGGAGACGGCCACGGAGCCGTCGTCGGAGGCGGCCTTCGGCGCGGCCGGGGCCGCGGCTTCCACGGGGGACGCCGCGGGCAGCTGGAGAAGTCCGGCCAGGAGGGGGGTGCCCGCGAGCACGGCACCGGTACGCCGCAGCCA
>MUNG01000484.1 GCA_002154585.1 Streptomyces pseudogriseolus | reverse complement strand
TCGACTTCGTGCGGCGGTACATCAAGGCGAACGACACATGGGTCGGAGAGACCCGGTACTTCGACTACGAGGTGAAGCTCTCCGGCGACAAGAAGGCATACGTCACCTATTGCTCGGACGAGAGCAAATCGTTCCTGAAGAACAGGAAGACCGGCAAGGTGGACAACACTCCGACCACGGCCGACAGTTACGTGCTCTACCACACCGCACTCACCAGGAATGCCGACGGCGTCTGGCAGACGACGGATGTCGCCTCCGACCGTGGCAGCGAGAAGTGCCGGCCGTGAAGATGTCCGCACACCCAAAAGCCGTGACCGACCTCCGGGAGCCGACCGTGAACCGCCGCCCCACCATCCGCACAGCGCTCGCGCTGACCGCTACCGCGGCATTGACGCTGTCCGCGTGCGGAAGCGACGACGGTAAAGCCAGGGGCACCGAGGTCGAGCGCGACAGCAAGCCGGCGTCCCCGACCGCGTCGGCCGACCCGTCCCCCGACCGCCCCGAGATCGAGCTGCCGGCCGACCTCAAGCTGACCTTCGAGGGCGGCGAGACGGGAGACCCGGTCAAGGACGCGATCCTCGCGGACAACGCGGAACGTATGCGCGCCGTCGACGCCGCGATCACCGGAACGGACCCCGAGGGCAAGGCGCTCGCCTTCTACAACACGGGCAAGGCCCTGCAAGCCGCGCTGGACTGGGTCGCCCAGTTCGAGGAGGCCGGGGCGACGCTGACGGGCGAGGCCCGGTACTACGACCGCGAGGTGACGCTCAAGGGTGAGGACTCCGCCACCCTGGTCTTCTGCGCGGACGAGAGCAAGGGCTTCAGCAAGGACAAGAAGACCGATGAGGTCCATAAGACGCCCGTTACCGAGAACAGTTACGTGCTGTACGACACGAGGCTCGACAGGAACACCGACGGCGTCTGGCAGACGTCTCAGATCGTCTCCACCAGGGGCGCGGCTCAATGCCGGCCGTAGATACCGTGACCCTGCCGAAGAGACGCCTCGCCCCACCGGGAGCCTTCTTGAACCGCCGTAAAGCCTTCCTTACGACGCTCGCCGTGACTACGGCCCTGAGCTTGACCGCGTGCGGCAACGACGACACCGATGCCCCGGCCAAGGGGAGCGACGAGACGACCGGAGTTGAGGCGCCGACGTCATCCGCTCCGGTGTCGGACGACCGCCCGGAGATCGAGCTGCCCGGCGACATCTCCTACACCTTCGACTGGCCGAAGACCGGCGACAAGGAGAAGGACGCGGTCCTGGCCGACAGCGAGCAGTCCATCAAGGCGGTGGACCAGGCGATCGTCAAGCAGGACGCACTGGACAAGGCCTACCTCTACTACTACGAGGGCGAAGCCGCGGCCGAGACGCAGAAGTTCGTGCAGGACTATGTGGACCACAAGGCCGCGATCACCGGGTCCTACCGCTTCTACGCATCCGAAGTGAACGTCCGCAAGGACGGAACGGCCTCGCTCAGCTATTGCGAGGACCAGGGCAAGGCCTTCGTGAAGTACCTCGAGACCAACAAGATCAAGAAGACCGAGGTCACCGCCAAGAGCTACGTGATGTACCACACGTCGCTGAAGAAGAACGACAAGGGCGTGTGGGTCATCACCAAGTTGGTGTCCGAAGGGGGCCACGACCAATGCCAGCCCTGACGTAGGCTGCCGCGTCCCAATTCGGTATTAGCTCTGTTGCAGTTGGTCCATTCACTCTGGTGTCGCACTGTGCGCGCTGGGTAGCGTTGGCGCGCTGATGTGACGCCTCGCCCCACCGGGAGCCGACTGTGAACCGCCGTCCCACCCTGCTCGCAGCGCTTGCGCTGACCGCCGCCGCGGCGTTGACGCTGTCCGCGTGCGGAAGCGACGACGACACTCCTGCGAAGGACAAGGACACGATCGCGGGTGCCGACACGGGCGGCAAGAAGTCGGCCTCGCCGACCGCTTCGGCCTCTGCGTCGGCGGAACGCCCGAAGATTGAACTGCCTGCGGACGTGACCTACAAGTTCGATTGGCCGGAGACGGGCGACGAGGACAAGGACGCCGTCCTCAGTGACTCGGAGCAGCGGATCAAGGCCACCGACATGGCCATCGCAGAGCAGGACCCGCTCCACGAGGCCTACCGCTTCTACACCGAAGGTACGGCTGCCGCCGGCACCGAGGAGTGGATTCAGTCGTTCGTCGACCACAAGGCGCGAACGACTGGCGTCACGCGCTTTTACGACGCGGACGTGACGGTCAACAAGGACGGAACTGCCGCCCTGGTGTACTGCGAGGACCAGGGCAAGGCGTACAACAAGTTCCTCGAGACCGGCAAGGTCGACGTGACACCGGTGTCCAAAGACTCCTACGTCATCTATGCAGCCACGCTGCGCAAGAACGAGAACGGTGTGTGGGTAACTGAGCGTCTGACGTCGCAGAGGGGGAGCGCCAAGTGCCAGCCGTGATCAAGGGCAAGCATCTACTGATAGCCGTGGGACTTGCTGCTGCGATGCTCGCCGCCACGCCCGCGTACGCCGAGACGGGGTTCGGCGATGGTACGAACGGTGGGGGGAACAACGCCAATCTGACCGACGACGGCACCCTCTCCGTCTCCGCCGGAGGCGTCCGTTTCGACCACTCCAAGAACGGCAAGGGCGGGAAGGTCGGCGCGCTCACGTCGAGTACCTCGTGGTCGCCGCCCCCCTGCTGGTACGCGCCCAAGTACTCCCCGGAGGAGTTGCAGGCGTACCTGGAGCCCATCTGGGAGGCCGGGTCGACGGGGCACCAGTGGGACAACGAGCAGCGGAAGAAGTACACGAACCCCGACGACCCCGAGAAGGACTTCAACAAGCACAAGTCCGGCAAGGGCTACTGGTGGGGCTCATACGTGAACAAGAGCTTCCCGCCCGGATGGGACTCCTGCACGAAGGACTACTTCTGGGTGGACCAGGGCGACCCGCCGCCCGCGGACGCCGAGAACGCCGTCACCCCGGAGATCCTCGCCGAACTCGCCTACTCCGAGATCCGCGTCCCCGGTACCGAGGTCACCCTCGCGCCCGCCCAGGCGACCAAGGTGAACCTGCCGACCTGGGCGTGGCTGGACGGCGCGCAGTTCCAGCCGGTCTCGGTGACCGCCTCCGTGCCGGAGATCGGTATCTCCGCGACGGCCACGGCGGAGCCGGTCTCGCTGAAGATCCAGCCCGGCACCCCGGACGCCGAGACGTACCCCGCCTCCGGAGTCTGTGAGATCAACAACGGCCGTATCGGCGAGCCCTACGCCAAGGGCAAGGCGAACCGGACGCCTCCGTGCGGGGTGCAGTATCTGCGTTCCTCGGGCGACGGCACCTTCCCGCTGCAGGCGACCGTCACGTGGGAGGTCCACTGGACGGGCTCCGACGGCGCGGGCGGCGACTTGCCGGACGGTGAGTTCGGAGCGACGCAGGACGTCGTCGTCCAGGAGATCCAGGCCGTCAACCGCTAGCCGTGTCCACGCGGCTCCGCACGCGGCTTTGCCTGCCCCGGCAAGGGTTTGCCGGGGCGGGCGGGTGTGGGTAGGTACAGCCCCATGACGACGACACTCGGTGCTGTGTTCCGCCCCCAGCTCGCCCCCGAGCGGCTGCGCTCCGTCGTGCGGGCGGCCGACGCGGCCGGGCTCGATGAGCTCTGGCTGTGGGAGGACTGCTTCCGGGAGGGCGGCATCTCCACCGGCGCCGCCGCCCTCGCCTGGAGCGAGCGCATGCGCGTCGGTATCGGGCTGCTGCCCGTCCCCTTGCGGAACGTCGCCGTCACCGCCATGGAGGCCGCCTCCCTGCACCGGATGTTCCCCGGCCGTCCGATCCTCGGCGTCGGGCACGGTGTGCAGGACTGGATGGGGCAGGTCGGCGCGCGCGTCGGGTCGCCCCTCACCCTGCTGCGGGAGCATCTCCTCGCGCTGCGCGCCCTGCTGGCCGGGGAGACGGTCACGACCAAGGGCCGCTACGTGACCCTCGACGGCGTCGCGCTCGACTGGCCCCCGTCCGGTCCCGTCGAGGTCCTGGCCGGCGGCATGGGCCCCCGCACCGTGCGGCTGACCGGGGAGGCCGCCGACGGCACCATCCTCACCGCCGACACCTCCGCCGACGGCGTCCGGCAGTGGTGCGGGCTCATCCGGGAGGGCCGTGTCGCGGCGGGACGTGATCCCGACACCCACCGGGTCGTCGTCTACCTGCTCACCGCGACCGGCGACGGGGCGCACGAGCGGCTGCGGTCCGAGCTGGCCGCCGAGGGACACGGCCCCGACGCCGGCCTCGGGGTCGCCGGGGACGCCCAGGCCGTCGCCGACGCCGTACGGCGGCTGACCGAGGCCGGCGCCGACACGGTCGTCCTCCAGCCGACCGCCGAAGAACCCGACCCCGAGGGCTTCGTACGCTTCGCCGCCGAGGAGGTGCGGCCGCTCCTCCCCTGACCCCACGGCCGCCGGCCCGGACGGGGTGGGGGAAAAGCACGCGACGACTCGCCCCGCCCTGCGGCATCCTCGCCGCATGACCCAGCGCCGACCCCGGCCCCGTACGCTCGACGAACTCCTCGCCGAAGGCGCCTCCGTGCCCACCGAGGGGTGGGACTTCTCCTGGTTCGAAGGGCGCGCCACCGAGGCCCGGCCCTCCTGGGGGTACGCCACCACCGTCGCAGGGCGGCTGAGCTCGGTCGACGGGCCCGTGCTCGACGTCCAGACGGGGGGAGGGGAGGTCCTCGCCTTCGCCCTCTCCCGTGCGTCCGGTCGGCCCCCGCTCGTCGTCGCCACCGAGGGCTGGCCGCCCAACGTCAGCAAGGCCGCGGCACTGCTGCGGACGCGCGGCGCCACCGTCGTCGCGTCCGCCGAGGACGCGCCGCTGCCGTTCACCGACGGATCCTTCGCCCTCGTCACCAGCCGGCACCCCGTCCGGCCGCACTGGCGCGAGATCGCCCGCGTCCTTCGGCCCGGCGGCACGTATCTGGCGCAGCATGTCGGACCCGACAGCGCCTACGAGGTCGTCGAGCACTTCCTCGGCCCCCAGCCGGCCGAACGGCGGCACGCCCGCCATCCCGACCGTGAGCGGAAGGACGCCGAGGCGGCCGGGCTGGAGATCGTGGAGCTGCGGGCCGAACGGCTGCGCATGGAGTTCTTCGACATCGCCGCGGTGGTGCACTTCCTGCGGAAGGTGATCTGGATGGTCCCCGGGTTCACCGTCGAGGCGTACCGGCCGCGGCTGCGCGAGCTGCACGAGCGGATCGAGGCGGAGGGGTCCTTCGTGGCCCACAGCTCACGTCATCTCGTCCAGGCGCGCAGGCCCGGCGGGCCTCGGGGCTGACGCCCCGCGGGGCCACGCGCAACGCGCGTAGTGTCCGCATCGTTATGGGTGAGGGCTGGTTTCGGCGGCGATGCATCACTTAGGTTCGGACCAAGTTGATTCGCGCCAGCAAAGCTGCGCGGAAGGGTCACCGCGCGGTGGAGGGGGCTGCGCGGTGTCTCGGACGTCGAACCCCCCGTTCGGTCAAGGCGGAGCCTGCGCCGGGGTCACCCGTCGGGGGGACGGCCGGAAGAGTGGCCGGAATGGTGCAGGGTTGGTGTCACACCGTGCACAGAGTCCCCTCAGCGCTCTTTTCTCGCACGATTTCGCCGGGTTCCGGCCAGGAAGACCCCCTGAATCGGCCCCTCCGAGGGCTTCCGGGCGTCGCCGGGCGATTCCGGAGAGTAGTTGTGTCGCGTCGATGCACGCAGCATCACTTACGAAGGGTTATGGTGGAAACCCCCCCTCGGGCCGGTCCGTCTCCCCCCCACGGACCGGCCCGTTTTTTGTGCCCGCCGCTCGCCATGCCGCTACGCACCCCACACGCCACCCGGCTCCGCCCCCTGCGCCCGCCGCCGCGCGCAGGCCCCTGGCTAGAGTCGCGGCATGTCGAACGAGCATCCGACACCGTTCCCCCAGCAGCCCTCCGGCGCCCCCGGTCCGTACGGGCAGCAGTCGCCTTACGGCCAGCCCTGGTACGGGCAGCCCTCGTACGGCCGGCCCGGCGCCCAGCCCCCGTACGGTCAGCCCCCGTACG
>MUNG01000483.1 GCA_002154585.1 Streptomyces pseudogriseolus | reverse complement strand
GTCAGCTCGCCCGCCTTCCGCGGCCTGCCGCTGGAGCGGCACGGCCTGGAGTGGCTGCACCCCGAGCTGCCCATGGCCCACCCCTTCCTGGACGGCACCGCGGCCGTGCTGTCCCGCTCGGTCGGCGAGACGGCCGCCTCCTTCGGGCCGCGCGACGCCGGCGCGTACCGGCGGCTCGTCACGCCGTTCCTGCACCGCTGGGACACCCTGGTCCGCGACTTCATGTCGCTGCCGCTGACCGCGCTGCCCCGCGACCCCGTCACCCTCGCCCGGTTCGGCCTCGTCGGACTGCCGCCGTCGACCTGGCTGGCCCGCCGCTTCCACGACGAGCGCGCCCGCACCCTCCTGGCCGGGCTCGTCGCCCATGTGATGGCCCCGCTCAACGGCTTCGCCACCTCCGCCATAGGTCTCGTCTTCGCCCTCGCCGCGCACACCCGCGGCTGGCCCGTCGCCCGCGGCGGCTCCCAGGCGATCTCCGACGCCCTCGCCGCCCACCTGCGCGAACTCGGCGGCACCGTGCACACCGACTACGAGGTCAAGCGCCTCGACGACCTGCCGCCGGCCCGGGCGTACGTCTTCGACACCTCGCCCACCGCGCTGGCCCGCATCGC
This sequence comes from Streptomyces pseudogriseolus, assembly GCA_002154585.1. Lineage (GTDB taxonomy): Bacteria > Actinomycetota > Actinomycetes > Streptomycetales > Streptomycetaceae > Streptomyces > Streptomyces pseudogriseolus. The sequence goes on along the minus strand of MUNG01000483.1, from coordinate 5,642 downwards.
CGGCTTCGGCGACCACTACGCCCGCTACCGCTACGGGCCCGGCGTCTTCAAGATCGACTATGCGCTGGACGGGCCCGTTCCCTGGACCGCCCCCGAGGCGCGCAGGGCCGGGACCGTGCAGATCGGCGCGGACAGCGCGGAGATCGGCGCCGCCCTGCGCGCCGCCTCCCGGGAGAACCGCGCCCCCGACGCGCCGTTCCTCATCACCGTGCAGCCCTCCGTCGTCGACCCCACCCGCGCGCCCGAGGGCAAGCACGTCTTCTGGGTCTACGGGCACGTCCCGCACGGCTGGACCGGCGACCTCACCGACGCGATCGAACGCCAGCTGGAGCGGTTCGCGCCCGGCTTCCGCGACCGCGTCCTGGCCCGCGCCACCGCGGGCCCGCCCGAACTGGCCGCGCGGAACGCCAACTACGTCGGCGGGGACATCGCCACCGGCGCGGTCTCCGGACTCCAGACGCTGCTGCGCCCCAAGCTGTCGCTGTACCCGTACGCGACCCCGCACCCCGCCGTGTTCATCTGCTCGCAGGCCACCCCGCCCGGCCCCGGCGTGCACGGCATGCCCGGCCACAATGCGGCCAAGGCCGTGTGGAGGAGGCTCCGCCAGACATGACCCCGACCCCCACGCTCACGCTGGTCCAGGGCGACATCACCCGGCAGAGCGCCGACGCGATCGTCAACGCGGCCAACTCGTCCCTGCTCGGCGGAGGCGGCGTCGACGGCGCGATCCACCGGCGGGGCGGCCCGGAGATCCTCGAGGAGTGCCGCGCCCTGCGCGCCTCGCGGTACGGCAAGGGGCTGCCCACGGGACAGGCCGTCGCGACGACGGCGGGCCGGCTGGACGCCCGCTGGGTGATCCACACCGTGGGCCCGGTGCACAGCGCGACCGAGGACCGCTCCGCGCTTCTCGCCTCCTGCTACCGCGAGTCCTTGCGCGTCGCCGGCGAACTGGGCGCCCGCACGGTCGCGTTCCCCGCCATCTCGACGGGCGTCTACCGCTGGCCGCTGGACGACGCGGCCCGCATCGCCGTGGAAACGGTCCGCTCGACGGACACCGCGGTCGAGGAGATCACGTTCGTCCTCTTCGACGAACGGGCGTACGAGGCGTTCGCGGCGCAGGTGGACCGAGGGGGCGCGTGAGCTTGCGCGCCCCTTCATGAGCGCCCGCGCCCGTTTCAGACCCCGGGCGGACGCCGGTCCGCCTCCGCCGCGTCGGCCACCGCCTCCGCCGCTGCCTGAGCCGCCTCCGCCGTGTCGTCGGCCGCCTTGGCCGCCGCCTCGTCGTCGGCCGGGGGCTTCGCCCGGGTGGCCGGCGACGGCGGCAGCGACTCGCTGAACGCCTTCGACACACCCTGGAGCGCCGTCGTGATCTCGCTCGGGATCACCCAGAAGTTGTTGCCCTGCCCCTGCGCGAGCTGGGGAAGCGCCGTCAGGTACTGGTAGGCCAGCAGCTTCGGGTCCGGGTCGTTGCGGTGGATCGCCTGGAACACCTCGTCGATGGCGCGCGACTGGCCCTCGGCCTCCAGGATCGCGGCGGTCCGGTTGCCCTCCGCGCGCAGCACGGCCGCCTGCTTGTCACCCTCCGCCGTCAGGATCTGCGACTGGCGCTGCCCCTCGGCGCCCAGGATCGCGGCCCGCTTGTCCCGCTCGGCCCGCATCTGCTTCTGCATGGCCTCCTTGATGGACTGCGGCGGGTCGATGGCCTTGATCTCCACGCGGTTGACCCGCAGCCCCCACTTGCCGGTCGCCTCGTCCAGCACTCCGCGCAGCTGGCTGTTGATGGTGTCCCGTGAGGTGAGCGTCTTCTCCAGGTCCATGGACCCGACCACGTTGCGCAGCGTGGTGACGGTCAGCTGCTCCACCGCCTGGAGGAAGCTGGCGATCTCGTAGAAGGCCGCGCGCGGATCGGTGACCTGGAAGTACAGCACCGTGTCGATCTCGACGACCAGGTTGTCCTCGGTGATGACCGGCTGCGGCTTGAAGGAGACGACCTGTTCACGCAGGTCGATCTGCGGATGCACCCGGTCGATGTACGGGATGACGAGGTTGAGACCGGGGGTCAGGGTCTTGTGGTAGCGGCCCAGCCGCTCCACGTTGCGGGCGCGCGCCTGGGGCACGATGCGCACCGCTCGGATCACCGTGAAGATCGCGAACAGTGCGATCAGCAGGCCGGCGACGAGGGAGGCGGAGACGTCCATGGCTTCAGTCCCGTGGGTAGACGATCGCGGTGGCGCCACTGATCTCGATGACGTCGACGGTCGTCCCCGGCGAGATCACCAGCGTTTCGTCGTAACTGCGGGCCGTCCACTCCTCGCCGTCGATACGGACCCTGCCGCCGGTGCCCGACACCGCCGTCAGCACCTGCGCGGGCCTGCCCACCAGCGCGTCCACGCCGAAGCGGGCACCCTGCGGGCGCTGGAGGTGGCGCAGGGCGAGGGGCCGTACGAACGCCAGCGTGACGGAGGCGAGGACGGCGTACGCGACCAGCTGGACCCAGAGCGGCAGCCCGGCCGCCGCGACTCCCGCCGTGACCAGCGCGGCCACGCTCAGCATGCCGAGGGCGGCGGTGAGGGTGCAGATCTCCGCCACGGCCAGGGCGGCCGCGACGATCAGCCAGATCAGCCAGGGGTCCATGTCGCGCCTTCTCTCACCCGGGGTGGAGGGCTGTGGCCCGGCGCCGGCCGGCACGCGAGGACAGGCCGGCACCTTTGCACCCACTTTACCCAGCGGCGGCCCGGGTGCCGAGGTCCGTGCACGGGGTATTCCCGCCGTACATGTCCGGTACGCGTCCCTTCGGGTGGCGCCCCTCATGGCGCCGCCCGCCCCGCCGCGCCGGGTGTGATCGTGAGGCAGGGCGTCCCCGCACGGACCGTGGGACGCCGGCGACCGACGGACGGCCGAGGACGGCACGAGGAACTGATCGATGACCCTGCCCGAGCTGTACGTGACGCTGCTCGTCGCGGGCACCGTGCTGCTGACCAGCATCGCCGCCGCCCGCACCGCGCACCGGGTGGGTCTGCCCAGTCTGCTGCTGTTCCTCGCGGTGGGGATCGTGGCCGGCGAGGACGGCCTCGGCCTGCGGTTCGACGACGCCCAGCTCGCCCAGGCCCTCGGCACCGCCGCCCTGGCCGTGATCCTCGTGGAGGGCGGGCTGACCACCCGGTGGAACGACGTCCGGCGGCTGGTGGCGCCCGCCGGGGTGCTGGCCACCGTGGGCGTCGGCCTGTCCCTCCTGGTCACCGCCGCGGGCGCGCACTGGCTGCTCGGCCTGGACTGGAACGTGGCGCTGCTGCTGGGCGCGATCGTCTCCTCCACCGACTCCGCCGCCGTCTTCTCCGTGCTGCGGGCGCTGCCGCTGCCGCGGAGGCTGACCGGCCTGGTGGAGGCCGAGTCCGGCTTCAACGACGCGCCCACCGTGATCCTGGTGCTGGTCTTCTCCACCACCACGTCCGGCGTCCCGCCAATCGTGCCGCTCCTCGGCGACCTGCTGTTCCAGCTCGCGGCCGGCGGGGCGCTCGGCGTGCTGACCGGGCTCCTGGGCGCGGTCGCGCTGCGCCACATCGCCCTGCCCGCCACCGGCCTCTACCCGCTGGCCACGGTCGGCTTCGGCATCATCGCCTTCGCCGCCGCCGGCGCGGCCGGCGCGAGCGGCATCCTCGCCGCATACCTGTCCGGGCTGGTCCTCGGCAACTCCCGGCTGCCGCACCGCGCCGCCACCCGGTCCTTCGCGGAGGGCGCGGGCTGGCTGGCGCAGATCGGCCTGTTCGTCATGCTCGGCCTGCTCGTCGACCCCAGCGAGCTGGCCGGGGCGGTCCTGCCCGCCCTCGTCGTCGGCCTGGTGCTGCTGCTCGTCGCCCGCCCCGTGTCCGTGCTGCTCTGCCTGCTGCCGTTCCGCGTCCCCTGGCGGCGGCAGGCGTTCATCTCCTGGGCGGGGCTGCGCGGCGCGGTCCCCATCGTGCTCACCACCTTCCCGGTGGTGGAGGACGTGCCGGACGCCCGCGAGATCCTCGACATCGTGTTCGTGCTGGTGGCCCTGTTCACCCTGCTCCAGGGCCCCACCCTGCCCGCCGTCGCCCGCCGCCTCCGCCTGGTCCGCACCGAGGCGCTGCGCGAGATCCAGGTGGAGACCGCGCCCCTCGACGTCCTGGACGCCGACCTGCTCACCGTGAGCATCCCCGAGGGCTCCCGCCTGCACGGCGTGGCCGTCTTCGAACTGCGGCTGCCGCCCCCGACCGTCGTCACCTTGATCGTCCGTGAGGGCGCCACGCTGGTGCCGGACCGCGGCACCGTCCTGCACGCCGGCGACGACCTCCTGCTCATCGCCACTCCGAGGACCCGCGAGGACGCCGAACGCCGGCTGCGGGCCATCGGCCGGCGCGGCAAGCTCGCCCGCTGGCTGGGCGAACGCGGCGCGCCGGACCCGGGCGGGGCCGCGGACAGATGACGGCACCCGGGCCGTCCCCCCGGACGCCACCTCGTACGGAATCATCACGACCGCACAGAGTCCGACGGCATCATTGCTTCGTTTGTGTGCGAGTTCTAGGGTGTGGCGGGCCCAGTAGTCGCACCGTCACCACCCGTCGTGGTTCTCCTCCGGCGTGACGTCGCCGCCGTGACGCCGCGCCGCCGGGGGATCCGGCGCGCCCTCAGTCCGCGCAGTGCCCTGTCGCACCGAGGAAGGCCACGGTCATGCCGCACCCGCACGCGTCCCCCGCCGCAGGTCCCGCCCGCCCCGTCCGTCCGGCCGTCAGCCGCCGCCGTCTCCTGGAGTCAGGGGCCGCCGTGCTCGGCGCGCTCGCCCTGTCCGCGCCGCCCGGCTCCGCGCACGCGGCCGGCCCGCGCCCGCTCCCCGACGACGGAACCCCGGAGTGGAACGACTTCGGCGTCTTCCGCCTCGGCACCGAACCCCCGCACACCACCCTCATGCCGTACGCCGGCCTGCCGCAGGCGCTCGCCGCCGACCGCACCCGCTCGCCCTACCGGCTCGACCTCGACGGCACCTGGAAGTTCGCCTACGCGGACCGGCCCGAGGACCGCGACCCCGACTTCCACCGCACCGACACCGACGACCGGAACTGGGAGACCGTCCCCGTCCCGTCGGTGTGGCAGCTCCACGGCCACGACTTCCCGATCTACCTGAACATCACCTACCCCTACTGGGGCCCCAACGGCCGCGGCGAGGAGCCCCGGCCGCCCGCCGCGCCCACCCGCTACAACCCGGTGGGCCAGTACCGCCGCACCTTCACCGTGCCGCGCGACTGGAGCGGCCGCCGCGTCTTCCTGCACTTCGAGGGCGTCAAGTCCGCGCACTACGTGTGGATCAACGGCGAACTCGTGGGCTACGACGAGGACTCCTACACGCCGTCCGAGTACGACGTCACCGACCACCTCCGGCCCGGAGCCAACCAGATCGCGGTCGAGGTGTACCGCTACTCCGACGGCGACTGGCTGGAGGACCAGGACATGATCCGGCTGAGCGGCATCTTCCGCTCGGTCTACCTGTACTCCACCCCGCCCGTGCACCTGCGCGACTTCAAGCTGGAGACGCCGCTGAACGACTCGTACACCGCCGCCGAGCTGGACGTCACCGCGCACGTGCGGGCGTACGGCGGGGGCGGGACCGGAACCGGGACCGCTGTCTC
>MUNG01000482.1 GCA_002154585.1 Streptomyces pseudogriseolus | reverse complement strand
CGTCCCCGTGCTGCACACGGACGAGGAGGTGGAACGCGCGGTCATCCAGAACGGGGTGCGCGCGGTCCTCGCCGTCCACCCGTCGGTGCGTGCCGAACAGAGCGCGCTGCTGGGCTCGTTGGCGGCGTCGGGGTGCGCGGTGTGGGAGGTCGACGCCGACGCCTCGCCGTACCCGGCGCCCGAGCGGCTGGCCGGGTTCTCCTGCCGGCGGCTGGACCTCGCGCCGGTCCGCGGTGGTGGCGGCGCCGGCAAGCGGGTGCTGGACATCCTGGTGTCGGGGACGCTGCTGCTGCTGGTCAGCCCGCTGCTGCTGGTGTGCGCGGTGACCCTGCGGCTCACCGACGGACCCGGGCTGGTGTTCCGTCAGGAGCGCATCGGCCGGGACGGCGAGCCGTTCACGCTGCTGAAGTTCCGCACCCACCGGCCGGTCGACGAGCACGAGTCGGCGACCCGGTGGAGCGTGGCGGGCGAGCACGAGATGCGCCGCTTCTGCCGGATGCTGCGCCGCACCTCGCTGGACGAGCTGCTCCAGCTGTGGAACGTGTTGCGCGGCGACATGAGCCTGGTCGGGCCTCGCCCCGAACGCCCGTACTTCGTCGCCCAGTTCAGCGAGACGTACCCGGGTTACGCGGCCCGGCACCGGATGCGCACCGGGATCACCGGGCTCGCGCAGATCCACGGGCTGCGCGGGGACACCTCGATCGAGGACCGCGCCCGGTTCGACAACGCGTACATCGACGACTGGTCGCTGTGGCAGGACGTGTGCATCCTGCTGCGCACGGCGGCCACGCTGGTCCGTCCGACGGGGAGCTGACGCCAGGTGAGCCACGTCCCCGTACTGCCGCTGCCGCGCGCGGCCGCCCGGTTCGCGCCGGTGCTGCCGCTGGTGGCGGTGGTCGCGCTGCTGGGCCTGCCGCCGACGGGGGACGGCGCGGGGGCCGCCGACGTGGTGTCCGCGCTGGTGGTGGGGTACTGCGTGATCCTGCTGCTGCGCCAGCGGCGGCGTCCGCTGTCGCGCCGCGCGGCGGTGGTGCTGGGACTGCCCGTGGCGGGGCTCGCGGTCGCCGCCATGGGCGCGGCCTCGCCCGCGGCGGGGCTCGGCGGGATGGCCCGCTATCTCCAGGTGTTCGTGCTGGTCCCGGCGGCCGTGCTGGTGCTGCTGCGCGGGCGGGCCGACCTCCGGCTGCTGGCCTGGTCGTTCGTGGGGCTCGCGGTGTGGCAGGGGGCCGTCGGCGTGCACCAGTACGTCACCGGGACCGGCGCCTCCTACCAGGGCGAGACCGTCCGCGCGGTGGGCACCTTCGGGGCGCAGGACGTGATGGGCATGGCCACGGCGGTGGCGCTCGGCGTGGTCTGCGCGACCGGGCTGGCGCTGGGGCGGACGCCGCTGTGGCAGCGGGCGCTGGCCGCCGGGTGCGCGGTCGTGCTGCTGGTGCCGCTGGCGGTGTCCTTCAGCCGGGGCGCCTGGATCGCGACGGCGCTGACCTGCGCGGTGCAGCTGACGATGGCGGGGCTGCGGCGGGCGCTGAAGGTGGCGGCGGCCGTGGCCGCGGCGGGGGTGATCCTCGTGGGCGGCCTCGGGGTCGGTACGGCGATGCTCCAGGAGCGGATCGACAGCATCACGCAGGTCGCCGACGCCCCGGACCAGTCCGTGACCGACCGGTACACGCTGTGGGCGTCCGCCGTCGGCATGTGGCGCGAACAGCCGCTGACCGGGGTGGGGCTGAAGAACTTCCCCGAGTACCGCGACGGGCACGCCACGCTCGCGCTGTCGTCGGGCAGCGACATCGAGGGCGCCGGGGAGACGTTCCACAAGCAGGCGTTGCTCTCCCCGCACAGCATGTACCTGCTGGTGCTCAGCGAGCAGGGACTGCTCGGCTTCTGTTCGCTGGTGGGGAGCTGGCTGGCGCTGCTGGTGTGCGCGGTGCGCGCGCCGGCGCGCCGCGACGGGTCCGGTCTCGACTGTGCGCTGATCGCGTGCGGCCTGCTGCTGTGGCAGCTCGTCGACTACGTGTACGGCGACATCGGCGGCCCGTCGACCGTCCTGACCGGCGTCGCCCTCGGCCTGACGGCGTGGTGGGGGCTGACGGAACGGGCCTCCGCGGACACGGCTCGCCGGGACACCCTGCCCGGCCGCGTCGAGGAGGCGGTGGCCCGATGACGACACCCCGCACGGACTGCGCCCCGTCCCGGACCGCCGACGCGCCCCCTCTCCCGGTCGAGACGTCCGGGACCGGGTCCGAAAGCCGGAACGACCCCAGCCCCTCCCGCCGCTTCCTCGCCCGTGCCGCGCTGGTCACCGCCGCGCTGTCCATCGCCGGGTCCCTGCTCGGGCTGGTCCGGGACCAGTCGCTGGCGCGGCTGTTCGGGGCGGGGAGCGACACCGACGCGTTCCTCGTCGCGTGGACCGTGCCCGAGATGGCGGCGACGCTGCTGATCGAGGACGGGCTGGCGATCGCGCTGATCCCGGCGTTCAGCATGGCGCTGGCCCGGCGCGCGCGGGGCGTCCCCGGCGACCCGGTGCGGGAGCTGGTGCGGGCCACGCTGCCGCGGCTGTGCCTGGCGTTCGCCGCGGTGGCCGCGCTGGCCGCCGCCGGGGCGCCGTACCTGGTGGCCGTGCTCGCGCCCGGGCTGCCGGACCCGCGGCTCGCCGTGGACTGCACCCGGCTCACCGCGCTGAGCCTGCTGGCCTTCGGGCTCGCCGGGTACTGCAGCGCCGCGCTGCGGGCGCACCGGCGCTTCCTCGCCCCGGCGGCGATCTACGTCGCGTACAACACGGGGATCATCGCGACGATGTTCGCCTTCGGCGGCGAGTGGGGGGTGCGCGCGGCGGCGGCCGGGGTCGCGGTGGGCGGCTGTCTGATGGTGGCGGTGCAACTGCCGTCGCTGTGGGGCCGGCTCACCTCGCGCGCGTCCGCGCCGGCCGCCGTGGACGGCGGTGCGGCGGACGAGGAGCGGCCGGTGCGGCTGGCGCTGATCGCCGCCGTGCTGCTGTTCGCGCTGTGCCGCCAGTCACAGGTGCTGGTCGAGCGGTTCCTGGCGTCGTCGCTGCCTGCGGGCGCGATCTCGCACCTCAACTACGCGCAGAAGGTCGCCCAGATCCCGATGACGCTGTCGCTGATGGTGTGCACGGTGACCTTCCCGGTGGTGGCGCGGGCGCTGGCCGACGGGGACACCGCGCGGGCCCGCGCCCGGGTGCAGCGGGACCTGGTGCTGGCGTCCTGCGTGGTGCTGCTGGGCATGTGCGCCGTGGTCGCCTGCGCCCCGCAGATGATCGGACTGCTTTTCCAGCGCGGGGCGTTCACCGCGTCCGACACCGCCGCGACGGCGGACGTGATGCGGGTGTACGCGCTCGGCCTGCTCGGCCAGACGCTGGTGGGCGCGCTGGTCCGCTGCTACTTCTCGGCGGGCAGCGCCCGCTGGTACCCGCTGGGCGTGATGGGCGTGGGCATCGCCGTCACGTCCCTGACCGGCGTGCTCGCGGTGGGCCGCTGGGGCGTCGCGGGGATCGCCGCGGCCAACGCCGCCGGCATCACCGTCACCGCCGCCCTGCTGCTGCTCGGGCTGCGCGCCACCCCCTCCGGCGACGCCCCGGGCGTCACCGTCGGCGTCCGCCGGGTCCTCGCCGACCTGGGCCGCCCGGTCCTCGGGTCCGTCCTGGCCGTCGCCGCCGGGGTGTTCGCGGCGGGCCGGTTCGCCTCGCCCGTGGCGGCGCTCGCGGCCGGCTGCCTCGCCGTCACCGCCGTCTTCGCCCCCATCGCCCTGTCCGCCCTGGGCGTGGGCGCCGCCACCGCGCGGCGCTCCGTCCGTACCGTCACACGAAGGCTCACACATGGCCGCACCCGTTGATTCCCCGCTCGCCGACCCGGCCCCGGCGGCCCGCCGCCCGGCGACCGTCCCCTGGGTGGCGATGTACCACTCGGTGGGCGACTGCTCCGACGACCCGTACCGCATCACGGTCACCCCGGACCGGCTGGAGCACCAGCTGACCTGGCTGCGCCGGCGCGGGCTGCGGGGCGTGTCCGTGGCGGAGCTGCTGGACGCGCGCACCCGCGGCGAGGGCCGGGACCTGGTCGGTCTGACCTTCGACGACGGCTACACCGACTTCCTCACCGGCGCGCTGCCGCTGCTGCGCCGCTTCCGGTTCAACGCGACCCTCTTCGTGCTGCCGGGGCGGCTCGGCGGCGACAACGCCTGGGACCCGCTCGGCCCGCGCAAGCCGCTGCTGGACGCGGACGGCATCCGGCGCGCCGCCGGGGAGGGCGTGGAGATCGGCTCGCACGGGCTGACCCACGTCGACCTGACCCGCGCCGACGACGCGCTGCTGGACGCCGAGGTGACCGGGAGCCGCGCCCGGCTCGCCGAGCTGACCGGCGCGCCCGTGGACGGCTTCTGCTACCCGTACGGCACGGTCGACGCGCGCGCCGTCGAGGCCGTACGCAAGGCCGGCTACCGGTACGCCTGCGCCATCGACCCGGGCCCGCTGACCGGCCCGCACGCCCTGCCGCGTGCGCACGTCGGGCAGAGCGACACGGCGTGGCGGCTGCGGCTGAAGCTGCGGCTGCACCGCTGGCGCCGCCGTCCGGCGGAGGGCGTGTGAGATGAGGGCGCTGCACATCATCACCGGTCTCGGCGTGGGCGGCGCCGAACAGCAGCTGCGGCTGCTGCTGCGTCATCTGCCCGTCGAGTGCGACGTGGTGACGCTCACCAACCCGGGCCCGGTCGCCGACGGCCTGCGCGCCGACGGGGTACGGGTGCTGCACCTGGGCATGGCGGGCAACCGCGACGTGGGCGTGCTGCCGCGGCTGGTCAAGGTGATCCGCTCCGGCGGCTACGACCTGGTGCACACCCACCTCTACCGGGCCTGCGTGTACGGCAGGCCGGCGGCGCGGATGGCGGGCGTGCGGGCGGTCGTGGCGACCGAGCACTCGCTGGGCGACTCCCAGATGGAGGGCCGCGCGCTCACCCAGGGCGTGCGGGCGCTGTACCTGGCGAGCGAGCGGCTCGGCTCGGCGACGGTCGCCGTCTCCCCGACGGTGGCCGACCGGCTGAAGCGGTGGGGGGTGCCCGCTCCCCGGATCGAGGTGGTGCCGAACGGCATCGAGCTGGACCGCTTCCGCTTCGACCCGGAGCGGCGCGAGCGCACCCGCAGGCGGCTGGGCCTGCCGGACGGCGCGTTCGTCGTCGGCGGGGTGGGCCGGCTCGCCCCCGGCAAGCGGTTCGACGTGCTGGTGCGGGCGCTGGCGCGGCTCCCGGAGAACTGCTGGCTGCTGCTGGTGGGCGGCGGCCCCGAGGAGCACGTGCTGCGGCGCACCGCCCACGAGGCCGGGGTGTCCGGGCGGGTGCTGTTCACCGGGGAGCGGCCCGCCGTGCCCGACGGCACGCCCGGCCCCGACCTGCCCTCGCTCACCTCGGCGATGGACCTGTTCGCCGCCCCGTCCACGGAGGAGGCGTTCGGACTGGCGGCGGTGGAGGCCCTGGCCGCCGGGCTGCCCGTGCTCTACGGCTCCTGCCCGGCGATCGACGACCTGCCGCCGGAGTCCTCGGCCGGCGCGCGGCGGGTGCGCGGCGGCCCGGAGACGTACGCCCGCGCGATCGCCGAGGCGCGCGCGGCGGGCCCGGCCCCGCGCACGGCCGCCGAGGCCGCCCGCCACTACAGCATCACCCGCAGCTCGGCCCGCCTCATGGACGTGTACGCGGCCGCCGTGGCCGGCTCCTCCCCCTCCCTCCCCGTCAAGGAAGCACCGTCGTCATGACCGACACCCCGACCCGTCCGCGTCGTCCGCGCCTGCCGTCCCTGGACCGTGTCAGACAGCTGCCGGCCTGGTCCGCGCTGGTGGCGGGCACGCTGCTGGGCGGTCTGTCCGGCGGCGCGTACGGCCTGCTCACCCCGCCCGAGTACACGGCCACCAGTTACGTCGTGGCCGTTCCCACCGACCAGGCCACCCCGGAGTCCGCACGCGGTTTCGCGCAGGCCTACGGGCGGGTGGCCACCCAGCTCGCGGTGCTCGGGGACGCGCAGGTGTGGGCGGGCGTGCCGGTGCGCACCCTGCGGGACGGGGTGCGCACGGCGACCTCGCCGGACGCGCCGATGGTCTCCGTCACGGCCGTCTCGGAGCGGCCCGGGACGGCGGTCGACATGGCGAACGCGGTGGCGCGGGCGCTGACCCGGCACGCGGAGGACACCAAGGACAGCACCCGGGTGCGGCTGGTGCAGTTCTCCCGCGCGGTGAAGCCGTCCGCGCCCGCCTCGGCGTCGCCCGCGGTGACCGCGCTGGTCGGCGCGAGCGCGGGCGGACTGCTCGGCGGCCTGGCGCTGCTGGCCCGTCCCCGGCGCGGCGGCCGGGACGGGGAGGCGGCGCCCAGCGCCTCCGTGCCCGGTCCGGCCACCGCCGCCGACGTGCCGCGGTGACGGCGGTGAGCCCGGCCGGGACGGCTCCGGCGTCATCCGGTGCGCGACCACCAGTCGAGGCGCAGGCACAGCTTCCCGCCGAGCCAGTGCTCCACCCAGCGTCCGAGGTCCAGCGGCATGCACTGCTCCGGCAGCTGCGGCGTCGCGGGCGGCTCGGTGGGCGCCGGTGTCTGCGGGTCCTCGGGCGTACGGCCGTAGAGGGCGGAGCGGAAGACGCGGGAGGAGTCCGGGTTGTCGTCGCACTGCCACACGCCGTGCGGGCAGTAGTCGGTGACCGTGTGGTAGAGCGGCCGGTGCCGTTGCATCCAGGCGAGCATGCGGCGCATGTACTCGGGATTGTCGCCGTTGCGGAAAAGCCCCCACTCCGGATAGGCGATGGGCTTGTTGTGCGCCTTGGCGAAATCGACGTGCGCCTGGAGTCCGTACGGTTCCTTCACCTGTTCGTCGAAGGACATTCCGCGCGGCTGGTCGTAGGAGTCCATTCCGATGATGTCGACGGTGTCGTCGCCGGGATAGCACTGCGTCCACGGCACGGCGTCGCGGCCGCGGTTGGGCGTGAACTCGAACCGGAATTTCTGGCCGGGGACGGAGCGCATCGTGGTGACGATGCGGTTCCAGTACTTCTTCCAGTTCTCCGGGTCGGGGCCGCAGCGGTGGGTGTAGGTGACGCCGTTCATCTCCCAGCCGAGGACCAGGACGGTGTCCGGGATCTTCAGGGCGACGAGCCGCTCGGCGAGAGCGCGGAAGTGGTGGTCGAACTCGCCGGCCGCGCCGCGCCGCAGCAGCTCGCGAACCTCACCGTCGGGCACGCCCGCCTCGTTGCGCTCCTGGAGCGGGACGTTGAGGACGAGCATCCGCTTGTCGTCGGCGTTGCGCCAGCGCGCCCAGTCCTCGAGGAAGCCGATGTCTCCCTCGATGTCCTTCCAGTGGTTGCCGGGCAGGTAGGTGTGGCCCACGCGCAGTTCCGCGCCGCCGAGCCAGCGGCTGAGCTGCTCCATCCGCTCCACGCCGCGCGCGTCGGAGGCCAGGAAGGCGCCGAACGGCGGCACGCCCTTCGCGGGAGCGGGGGCGGGCACGGACGGTGGCCGCGGCTCCGGCACGGCGGGCAGCTCGGGCACGGACACGGCGGGCACGTCGATGTCGGGGGTGGGGAAGGCCGACGCGGCGGGCTCGGCGCCGGGCGCGGGCCGGGCTCCGGAGCCGGGCGTGGGCTGGGCGGCCGGTGTGGGGCG
>MUNG01000481.1 GCA_002154585.1 Streptomyces pseudogriseolus | reverse complement strand
CCCCCGCCGTCCCGTCGGCGCCGCCCACGCTCGCCGCGGGCCCCGCCGGCCTCACCCCGGTGTTCGAGCACGGGCCCCGGGACGCCGGGGAGACCGTGGCCCTCACCTTCGACGCCGACATGACCGCCGACCAGGGCCCGAGGGCCGCGGCGGGCGAGCGTTTCGACCATCCGCGGCTGATCGGGACGCTGCGGGCGCTGAAGGTGCCGGCGACGGTGTTCATGACGGGCCGGTGGGCCGAGGAGTACCCGGACCAGGCCCGCTCCCTCGGCCGTGACCCGCTATTCGAGGTCGCCAACCACTCGTACAGCCACTACGCCTTCACCGGCGACTGCTACGGCCTGCCCTCGGTGCCCGAGGAGCGGATGCGGGCCGACGTGGAGCGTGCGTACCGGGCGTTCCGCGCGGTGGGCGTGCCCGACCCGATGCCGTACTTCCGCTTTCCCGGCGGCTGTTACGACCGGCGGGCGCTTAGGGCGCTCACCCCGGCCGGCGTCACGGCCGTGCAGTGGGACGTCGTCGGCGGCGACGCCTTCGCCACCGACGCGGACGCGGTGGCCCGGCAGGTGCTGGACGGGGTGCGGCCGGGCTCGGTGGTCGTCCTGCACTGCACCCGCAGCGCCGCCCCGACGACGGAGGAGGCGGTGCGGACGGTCGTGCCGGAGCTGCGCCGCAGGGGCTACCGGTTCGTCAAGGTCTCCGAGCTGATCGGCGCGGCGAACGGACGCGGCTGACCGTCCTACGCTGGAGGCATGAGCGACGACGTGACCGACCGCGACTACTGCCTCGCCGGCGGCGAGCGCCCGCCGAAGGCGGACGGCCCGCCCTACGCGGCGTGCGTCCAGTGCCAGGAGCCCACGGAGTACCCGGAGACGTACCGGGGCATCACGCTGTGCCCGGTCTGCGAATGGCGCGAGGCGGAGCGCACGGCCTGCTCCGGCTGACCGGCCGGGGCGCTCTGTCCTCGTTACGCCCGCCTGGGTTCGTCGCGCCCGGACCGGAATGCCTCGGAGAGGGTCTCCGCGGCGCCGGACAGCAGCCCCTTGGCCACTCCCCGGGAGCCGGACTCCCGCATCTTGTCCGGCAGTTCCGTCAGCCCGGCGGGCTTGCGCGGCCCGGCCTCCAGGTCGAGCCGGTTGCACGCCTCGGCGAAGCGCAGATAGGTGTCGACGCTCGCCACCACGATGCGTATGTCGATCTTGAGTATCTCGATCCCGACCAGAGACACCCGCACGAACGCGTCGATCACCAGCCCTCGGTCCAGAATGAGCTCCAGCACGTCGTACAGACCGCTGGAGCCGCCCCCGCCGCGCTGCGGCACCGCCTGAGTCATCGCGCATCAGTCCCTTCCCCCACCCTGGTGCCCGCTCGGTGCCTTGGCACACTGGGCGGGTGAACGACGACCGGACGACACCCGCCCCCGACAGCCCCTTCCGACCCGAGCCCGGTGACCGGGACGCGGCGCCGCAGTTCGTGCTGCCGCTCGTGGTCCGTATCGAGCGCGGCTCGCCGCCCGCGCGGACGGACGCCCTGGAGACGGCCGCCCGCGCGGTGCTGGTGATGCTGACCGACGAGCGGTCGGTGGGCGAGGGTGAGTGGGCGCGGGCGATGCGCGACTGGCAGGACGCCCGTATCCGCAAGGTGGTGCGGCGGGCGCGCGGCGCGGAGTGGCGGCGCGCGGAGGCGCTTCCCGGGATCACCGTGACCGGGAAGTCGGCGGAGGTGCGGGTCTTCCCGCCGGTGCCGCTGGACGGCTGGCCCAAGGACCTGGCCCGGCTCCAGGTGTCCGGCACCGACCTCGACGACCCGGACCCGGTGCCGCCGGCGGACCCCGGCGTGCCGACGCTGTGGATGAACCCGGAGCTCGAGATGTCGGCCGGCAAGGCGATGGCCCAGGCCGGGCACGGCGCACAGCTCGCCTGGCGGGAGCTGTCCGGCGCGGCCCGTGAGGCCTGGCGGGCGGCCGGCTTCCCGCTGGCCGTGCGCACCGCCGACCCGGCCGACTGGCCCGCGCTGGCCGGCAGTGGCCTGCCGACGGTGCGCGACGCGGGCTTCACGGAGATCGCCCCCGGTTCGTGCACGGTGGTGGCGGACCACCCGGCACTGCGCTGAGCCGGCGCTGCGTTCGGCCGGCGCTGCGTTCAGCCTGCTCCGCGCCGGACCGGCTCCGCGCCGGCCCTGGCGCGTCCCCCGGATGGATGTGCGGCCGTGCGGCGGCCGTTGGGCCGCCGGAGGCTGGGCGCATGCCGACACCACGTACGACAGCCGCCGCCCTGCTGTCCGGCGCCGTCCTGCTCTCCGCCTCCCTGGCCGCCTGCGGCCCGGCCGGCGGGGGCGCGGCCGGAGGCGGAGGCGGCGAGGAGGACGACCGCGGACGGATATGGGCGCAGTCCCTCGACTGGAAGGACTGCCCCGCACCGTCCCCCCTGCAAGGCGGAGGAGAGGCGCCCGAGCCGCTGCCGGACGGCACCCGCTGGCAGTGCGCCACCATGCGGGCGCCGCTGGACTGGGACGAGCCCGCCGGCGAGACCATCGGCCTCGCCCTGATCCGGGCGGCGTCCCGCGCGGACGCCGCCGACCGCATCGGCTCGCTGCTGTTCAACTTCGGCGGGCCCGGCGAGTCCGGCGTGGCGACCCTGCCCGCCCTGGCCGCCGACTACGAGCAACTCCGGTCCCGTTACGACCTGGTGAGCTTCGACCCGCGCGGGGCGGGCGCGAGCTCCGGGGTCACCTGCCTGGACGCCCAGGCGGCGCAGGCGATGACCGAGCAGGACGACACCCCCGACGACGGCGACGACGAGGTGACCGCCCTGCTCCAGGCGCGGCAGCACTACGCCGACGCCTGCGAGAAGAAGTCGGGCCGCGTGCTGCCCCACGTGGGCACCGAGGACGCCGCCCGCGACATGGACCTGCTGCGCCATCTGCTCGGCGACGACAAGCTGCACTACCTGGGGATCTCCTACGGAACCGAACTGGGCGGCGTCTACGCCCACTTGTTCCCGCAGCACGTGGGCCGTGCCGTCCTGGACGGCGTCGTGGACCCGACGCTGGACCAGATGGAGGGCGCGCTCGCGCAGGCGAGCGGGTTCCAGCTGGCCTTCGACCACTTCGCGCAGTGGTGCGTGGACACCGGCTGCGCCCTCGGCGACACCCCGGAGGAGATCACGCAGCTCGTCATGCGGCTGGAGGAGGCCCTGGACGACGAGCCGCTGGCCGTCGGCGGGGAGAGGGTGTTCACCGGCTCCCAGCTCATCGACGCCGTCGTCCTGGCGCTCTACCTGGAGACCGCGTGGCCCGCCCTGGAGGTGGGCCTCCAGCTGCTCGCCGCCGACGAGGGCGAGACCCTGCTCGGCCTCGCCGACGCCCTGATCGGCCGCCACGCCGGCGGGTTCAGCGACCAGCGGGACGCGCAGACCGCCATCACCTGCGCCGACCGCAGCGACCGCTACACCGTGGACGACGTGATGGAACGGGCCGCGGCGTTCGAGAAGGCGTCCCCGCTGTTCGGCGACACCATGCTGTGGGACACGCTGGAGTGCACCGACTGGCCGGTGCGGGGCAGGGCCGCGCACCCGGACGTGAGCGCGCCCGGCGCGCCGCCGGTCCTGCTCGTCGGCAACACCGGCGACCCGGCGACGCCGTACGAGGGCGCCACGCGGATGGCGGAGCGGCTCGGCAAGGGCGTCGGCGTGGAACTCACCTACGAGGGCGAGGGCCACGGCGCGTACGACTCCGGCAACACCTGTGTGCGCGAGGCCGTGAACGCGTACCTGCTGGACGGCACGGTGCCGGCCGCGGGGACCGTGTGCGAGCGGGAGCCGCTCCAGGGCAAGGGGTAGGCGCGGAGGTACGGCGGCGGGAGCCGGCCCGGCGGGTCCGTGGTGAGCGGACCGGCCGGGCCGGCTTCGTCGTACGCGCAGCACTCTTGCCGTGTTCATGGCAGCCGGTGTACCAAGGAAGCGCGCGAACTTGAATGTTGTTCATGTTTCGCCCGTCGGCGGCCGACCCAGCCCGAGGAGCAGCGTATGACCGCGGAACGTCCTCCCCTGCGCAGCCGCCGGACCGTCCTGAAGGCGGGCGCCGTCACCGGCCTCGGTCTCGCGGGCGCGCACCTGGTCTCCGCGGGCTCCGCGTCCGCCGCGGAGGACGGCGGCTATCTCGTCGGCCGGGGGATCTCCGACGCCACCGGCGAGGTCGCCGAGGTCGGCATGATGGGGTACGGGCGGTTCGACCAGCAGGCGGCGGGTCTGCACACGCGGCTGCGGGCGCGGGCGTTCGTGGTGGTCGAGCAGGCGAGCGGACGCCGGGTGCTGCTGATCGTCGCCGACTCCCCCATGATCTTCGACAGCGTGCACCGGGCGGTGCTGCGCCGGCTCAGGCAGGCGTACGGCGACCTCTACACCGCGCGGAACGTGCTGATCTCCGCCACCCACACCCACGCGGGCCCCGGCGGCTACTCGCACCATCTCCTCTACAACACCACGACGTTCGGCTTCCACCGGGCGACCTTCGAGGCGGTGGCGGACGGCCTGTTCGAGGCGGCGCGCCACGCGCACGAGGACCTCGCCCCGTCCGGACTGGTGCTCAGCCACGGCACGCTGACCGGAGTCAGCGCCAACCGCTCGCGGTCGGCCTTCGACCGGAACCCGAAGGCCGACCGCGACCACTTCCCGGACGGCGTGGACACCCTGACCACCCTGCTGCGGGTGGAGCGGGAGGGCCGCACGGTCGGGGCGGTCAACTGGTTCCCGGTGCACGGCACCAGCATGTCCGGCGACAACCGCCTGATCAGCGCCGACAACAAGGGGTACGCGGCCTACCACTGGGAGCGCGAGGTCCACGGCGTGGACTATCTCGCCGACGGCACACCGGAGTTCGTGTCGGCGTTCGCGCAGACCAACAGCGGCGACATGTCGCCCAACCTGGATCTGGTGCCGCCCACCACGCCCGCCGACTTCGAGGCCACCCGCACCAGCGGGCTCCGGCAGTACGAGGCGGCCGCGGCCCAGGCGGCCACGCCCGGCGTGCGGCTGTCCGGGCCGGTCGACTCCCGGCTGGTGTATGTGGACCTGTCCGACGTCACCGTCCGCCCCGAGTTCACCGGCGACGGGAAGACGCACCGCACGTCCAAGCCGTGCGTGGGCGCGTCGATGGCGGCCGGCAGCCTGGAGGACGGGCCCGCCTTCCCCGGCTTCGACGAGGGCGACAACCCGTTCTGGGACGCCGTCTCCAACTCGATCGTCTACACGGTGTCCCCCGAGCTGAAGCAGGCGCAGGCGCCGAAGGACGTCTTCGTGCCGATCGGGGAGATGAACCGGATCTACCCGTGGGTCCAGGAGCGGGTGCCGGTGATGCTGGTGCGCATCGGCGGCCTGTACCTCATCGGCATCCCCGGCGAGGTCACCGTCTGCGCGGGCCTGCGGCTGCGGCGCACGGTCGCCGGGATCGTCGGCGCGGACCTGGACGACGTGCTGGTCGCCGGGTACAGCAACTCCTACATGCACTACGTGACCACGCCGGAGGAGTACGACGCCCAGCAGTACGAGGGCGGCAGCACCCTCTTCGGGCGCTGGCAGCTCCCGGCGCTCCAGCAGACCGCGGCCGAGCTGGCGGTGTCCCTGCGCGACGGCACGGACCTGCCGCTCGGGCCCGAGCCGCCGGACCTGTCCGGCTCGGTGCTCTCGCTCCAGCCGGGCGTGGTGCTGGACGCCCCGCCCCTGTTCCGGACGTTCGGCGACGTGCTGGTGCCGCCGCGGGAGAACTACCGGACCGGGGAACGCGTCGAGGTCGTCTTCGCGGGCGCCCACCCGGGCAACGACCTGCACCGCGGCGACACGTACCTGCGGATCGAGCGGCGGGACTCCGCCGGCGCCTGGCGCACCGTCGCCGACGACGGCGACTGGGCGACCCGCTTCCACTGGGCCCGCGACGGCATCGCCGCGTCCAAGGTCACCGTCACCTGGGACATCCCCCAGGACACCCCCTCGGGCACCTACCGCGTCGTCTACCACGGCGACGCGAAGAGTCTCGGCGGGACGATCTCGTCGATCGAGGGCGTCTCGACGGCCTTCCAGGTGCGCTGAGCCCGGGGGGCGGGCCCGGCGGGCGGGTCCGGCGCGCGCGGGCGGCGGTTCAGCCGGTGATGGAGAAGAAGATCGTGTCCTGGTCGTACCAGTCGAGGGCCTTCGTCGCGTACTCCCACTCGCCGTGCTCGCTCTCCAGCAGGGACGCGAACCGGTCGACCTCGTCGCGGAACTCCGGCGACACCGAGCCGGACACCGCGCGGTAGGCGTCCGCGGCGGGTCCCGCCTTGGCGAGCGGGAACATGCCGATGTGCGGGCCGTCCACCGCGTGCGGGAAGAGGAACGGTATCTCCTTCGGCGGGCCGGAGAACACGTGCGGGTACAGCAGCAGGTCCTCGTCCACCCCGGCGCGGCGCAGCTCCTCAGCCCACTGACAACGCGTCAGGCGGTGCCGCTGCCCCGGCGGCGCTCCCCCAACCTCAAATGTTCCTCTGAAGGCGGCTCGAGGACGGTTCGTTCGCGGGCCCCGGGGCCATATCCCCGGCACGACCGGCACGTCCCGTGCGGGCGGCTTCGGGGGCCGGGCGGGAACGCCCGGGTG
>MUNG01000480.1 GCA_002154585.1 Streptomyces pseudogriseolus | reverse complement strand
CCCGCGACGATGCGCGACGGGCAGCGCCTGTCAGCGGCCGTCGCGGTCGTGGCGCAGCCGGTCCCGGGCCTCGGTGGCGATCACCGCGGCCTGGATCCGGCGCTCCACGCCGAGCTTGGCGAGCAGCCGGGAGATGTGGTTCTTCACGGTCTTCTCCGCGAGGTAGAGCCGCCGGCCGATCTGGCGGTTGGTGAGCCCCTCGCCGATCAGCTCGAGGATCTCCCGCTCCCGCTCGGTGAGGCCGGGCAGGACGTCCTCCTCCTGTTCCTTCCGTGGGCCGCCACGCAGGCGCTCCATCAGCTTGGCGGTGGCGCTCGGGTCGAGCAGCGACTGGCCGCGGGCGACCGTGCGGACGGCTTCCACGAGGTCGGAGCCGCGGATCTGCTTGAGCACGTAACCGGACGCGCCCGCCATGATCGAGTCCAGCAGGGCCTCCTCGTCGTCGAACGAGGTGAGCATCAGACACGCCAGGTCCGGCATCCGGGAGCGCAGCTCCCGGCACACGGTCACCCCGTCGCCGTCCGGCAGCCGCACGTCCAGGACCGCTACGCGCGGGCGCAGGGCGGGAACGCGTACCAGCGCCTGCTCGACGGTGGCGGCCTCGCCGACCACCGCGATGTCCGGCTCGTCGTTCAGCAGGTCGTGCACGCCACGCCGGACGACCTCGTGGTCGTCCAGGAGGAAGACCCGGATCGGGTCACCGGGACCTGGGCCGGGGCCGGGCTGCGCGCCGTCCGCCATCGCATGCTCCTTGCTGTACGCGTGGGTGTTCCACCACGATCCTCACCGGTCCGGGGCCGGTCGGCCAGGGCCGTTCGGCCCTCATCGGACCAGGGGGCCGACCGGTTCGCGGCCCGCCCTCTCACGCGGTGGGGTTGCGGCGGCACTCCGGCCCCCTTCCCGGCCACCCTCGCTCCAGCCGGCGTCCGGGGCAACCGGCTCCCCCGGACGCCCGGTGACCGCGGCACGAGCCCGCTCGGACGCGGCAGCACCCACGTCAGCGGACGGCCGACGCCCCGGCCACGTCTGGGCGCGGGCGGCGCACGCCGGACCTCCCGGGCATGCGGGCCATGCACGCCGGCTCTCCCCGGGCATGCGGGCGGCCTACGCCGGCCTCCCGCGGGGACGGCCGGCTCTTCCGGTACTCGGTCGCCGCGGGTGCCGGCCCTGGCGGGTACCCACGGCCGGTTCGGCCGGGAAGCCGCGCCGCCACACGCGGGCGGCGCACACGCGCGATCCTCGGGCGGCCCCGCGGTGCGACCGGCTCGCTCCGCGGCTGACCGCAACCGCGCCAACCCGCGCAGGCGACCGGCCGCCCGGCGCAGTCGGCGTTGCCGACGCCACCCGCCCGCGCCCGGGCACCCGGGCCGCGCCCGCCCGCGAGGCAGGTTTCCGGCCACCGGGACCGGCTCACCTCCCAGTCAGCCGTAACCGCCACCATCCCGCCCGGTCCGTGCCGCCGTCACCGCCCGGGCGCCCGAGTCCGCCCGGGCGGTGACGGCGGC
>MUNG01000048.1 GCA_002154585.1 Streptomyces pseudogriseolus | reverse complement strand
CCGCGACCGCGTCCCCGCCGGGGGAGGGGCCTCCGGCGGTCCCGCCGTCGACTCCCCTGCCCCCGTCCTCGTCGCGTCCCCGGCCCGTCCGTCCGCTGCGTCCGTCACGGGGCCATGTATCCCGCGCACCGCACCGGCACAGGCGCCCTCCAACAGGTGACACAGGTGACACAGGTGACTCAGGTGACCCGCGCGGCCCGTGCCAAGCTGCGGACATGCTGATCCTCCGCTCCGCCGCCCTGTTCGTCCTCGCCGCGATCCTGGAGATCGGCGGCGCCTGGCTGGTCTGGCAGGGTGTCCGCGAACACCGCGGCTGGATGTGGGCGGCCGGCGGCGTCCTCGCCCTCGGCGCGTACGGCTTCGTGGCCACCTTCCAGCCCGACGCCCACTTCGGCCGGGTGCTCGCCGCGTACGGCGGCATCTTCGTCGCCGGGTCGATCCTGTGGGGCGTGGTTGCCGACGGCTACCGCCCGGACCGCTGGGACATCACCGGCGCGCTGGTCTGCCTGGCCGGCATGGCGGTGATCATGTGGGGCCCGCGGGGCGGCTGACGCGGGCGCTCCGAAGGGCTGCCCGCCCCCTTCCCGCCCCCGCTTATGCTGGCCGGGCGCGGCCGTACCGCACGCGCCGACCGTCCGCCTGGAGGAGCAGCCCATGGCCACCGCCGTACCGCCCGCCGCGTCCCGTATCGCCGTCGTCACCGGGGCGAGCGGCGGGATCGGCGCCGCCACGGCACGCAGGCTCGCCGAGGCCGGCTACCGCGTCGTCCTCACGGCCCGCCGCAAGGACCGCATCGAGGCGCTCGCCGATGAGCTGACCGCGGCCGGGCACTCGGCGACGGCGTACCCCCTCGACGTCACCGACCGCGCCGCCGTCGACGAGTTCGCCACCGCGTTCCGCACCGTCGGCGTGCTGGTCAACAACGCGGGCGGCGCGCTCGGCGCGGACCCGGTCGCCACCGGCGACCCGCAGGACTGGCGCACGATGTACGAGACCAACGTCATCGGCACCCTCAACCTCACCCAGGCCCTGCTGCCCAAGCTGGACGCGAGCGGCGACGGCACGGTCGTGGTGGTCTCCTCCACCGCCGGCCACGCCACCTACGAGGGCGGCGCCGGGTACGTCGCCGCCAAGCACGGCGCGCACGTCCTCGCCGAGACCCTGCGCCTGGAGATCGTCGGCCGCCCGGTGCGGGTGATCGAGGTCGCGCCCGGCATGGTGAAGACGGAGGAGTTCGCGCTCACCCGGTTCGGCGGCGACGCGGAGAAGGCCGCCAAGGTCTACGAGGGGGTCGCCGAGCCCCTCACGGCGGACGACGTGGCCGACACCATCACCTGGGCGGTGACCCGGCCGCCCCACGTCAACATCGACCTGCTGGTCGTCCGCCCGCGCGCCCAGGCGTCGAACAGCAAGGTGCACCGGGAAGCACGATGACCACGGACGGCGAGCGGCACCGCCTGGAGCTGGAGAAGAAGCGCGAGCGCTACGTCTGGCTCTACCTCGGCTACTTCCTCTTCGGCATCCACATCGTGGCGTTCGTGATGATTTACGCGGTCAAGCACGCCAAGTAGGGCGATCCTGTACGTGTTACCGGGGACCCCCGACACGGAGGAGGACGCGCCATGCGTGACGTGACCTATGCGATGGGCATCTCGCTCGACGGCTACATCACCGGGCCGGACGGCGGCATCGACTGGTCCGCGCCCGACGAGGAGATCTTCCGCTTCTGGATCGACGAGACCCGGGGGCTCGGCGTCCACCTTCTCGGCCGGCGGCTGTACGAGACGATGCTCTACTGGGAGACCGTCGCCGACGACCCCACGCTCAGTGAGGCGGACCGCGAGTGGATCGACGTGTGGAACCCCCTGCCCAAGGTGGTCTTCTCCCGCACGCTGACAGAGGTGCGGGGCAACGCGCGCCTGGCCACCGGGAGCGTCGCCGAGGAGATCGCGCGGCTGCGGGCGGAGCCGGGCGAGGGCGACATCGCGATCGGCGGCGCGACCCTGGCCGCCGAGGCGGCCGCGGCGGGCCTGATCGACGAGTACCGCACGATCGTCCACCCGGTCCTGGTCGGCGGAGGCACCCGCTTCTTCCCCCACGACGAACGCCGCGTCGACCTCGACCTCGTCGAGACCCGCCCCCTGGCGTCGAGAGCGGTGTACCTCCGCCACCGCGTGAAGCGGTAGCCGCCGGAAACGCCGGCTGCTCGCCGAGTTGACTCACACGAGTGAACGTCGGCCGATCACCCATACGGCCGCCGAACGGCCGACCTAGGCTCGCGCCACAGATCAACTCGACGGCCATCGCGCCCGGATACGGGTCCGGCGCGAGGACCTGACCAGCGAGAAGGGCGCGACCTTCCATGGCTGCACGCGAGCCTGTCGTTCACCGGTTCATGGACCTCACGGTCCCGGAGTACGCCTACATGTTCGGCTTCCTTCAGGCCGACGGGCACCTCTCCCAGCAGCCCCGGCAGCGGGGACGACTGACGCTGGAGGTCAGCGTCAGGGACATCGACCTCCTGCGCGAGTTCCAGAGGCTGACTCCGTACAACAGCAGCATCACCCAGCGCACCCGGTCCACCAACTTCGCCGAGACACACACCTCGGCGGTCTGGTGCCTGTGTTCTCTGGAGGCCAGGACAACCCTCAACGGCCTCGGCCTCCCCTACGGGCGTAAGTCGAAGACGGTCGCACCACCGCGCGGCCGCTTCTCCGCACGCGACTACCTGCGAGGGGTCATCGACGCCGACGGATCGGTGGGGTACACGGGCAAAGGGTTCCCCTTCGTCTCTCTCACGACGGCCAGCACGGCGATCGGCCGCTACTTCTGCACCTATGTGGAAGAGGTGGCCGGCGTCAGGCGCACGGTCGGACGCAATGCCCGGGACGACATCTACAACGTGCTGATCGCCATGGAGGCGGGCCAGCGTCTGGCGACGGACCTGTACTACCCGGGCTGCCTCGCTCTGGCCCGGAAGCAGGCCGCCGCCGACTCGCTCGCTTCATGGGTGCGCCCGGCGGGGATGCGGTCCGCGTACACGTCGCGGCGCTGGACCCCGGACGAGGATCGCGTGCTGCTGCGACTGGGCAGCCCCACCACGGCAGCCGAGGTGCTCGGCCGGACGCCACAGAGCTGCAATCTCCGCATGTGGCGGCTCCGGTCCGGTCAGGTGCCCTTGCCCAGCGGGCAGTGACGGCGAAGAAGCCCCGGGCGTCACTATCCGGAGCCGCGCGCGTCAGCCCTTCACGCAGACGAACTGCTTGAGCTTCGCCACGACCTCCACCAGGTCACGCTGCTGCTCCATCACCTGGTCGATGTTCTTGTAGGCGCCCGGGATCTCGTCCAGCACGCCGGAGTCCTTCCGGCATTCGACCCCGCGCGTCTGCTCCTCCAGGTCCCGGACCGTGAAGCGCCGCTTCGCCGCGTTCCGGCTCATGCGACGCCCAGCGCCGTGCGAAGCCGAGTTGAAGGCCTTCTCGTTACCGAGCCCCTTCACGATGTAGGAGCTCGTCCCCATCGACCCGGGGATGATTCCGTACTCGCCGGAGCCCGCCCGGATCGCGCCCTTGCGGGTGACGAGCAGGTCCACCCCCTGGTAGCGCTCTTCGGCCACATAGTTGTGGTGGCAGGAGATCTCCTGCTCGAAGGTCGGCTTCGCCTTCTTGAACTCCCTGCGGACCACGTCCTTCAGGAGCCCCATCATGATCGCGCGATTGTACTTCGCGTACTCCTGCGCCCAGTACAGATCGTTCCGGTACGCCCCCATCTGGGGTGTGTCCGCCACGAAGACGGCGAGATCCCGGTCGACCAGGCCCTGGTTGTGCGGGAGGCTCTGAGCGACACCGATGTGGTGCTCCGCCAGCTCCTTGCCGATGTTGCGGGAACCGGAGTGCAGCATGAGCCAGACCGCGTCCGACTGATCGAGGCACAATTCGATCATGTGGTTGCCCGACCCGAGCGTTCCCATCTGCTTCGCCGCCCGCTCCTCGCGCCACTTCACCGCGTCCGCGACCCCGCCGAAGCGGGTCCAGAAATCGTCCCAGCCGGACGTCGCGAAGCCGTGGAGGCGGCCGGGGTCGACCGGGTCGTCGTGCATGCCGCGGCCCACCGGGATGGCCTGCTCGATGCGCGAGCGCAGCCGGGAGAGGTCGCCCGGGAGGTCGTTGGCCGTGAGGGAGGTCTTCACCGCGGACATGCCGCAGCCGATGTCGACGCCCACCGCCGCCGGGCACACCGCGCCCCGCATCGCGATGACCGAGCCGACCGTGGCGCCCTTGCCGTAGTGCACGTCCGGCATCACGGCCAGGCCCTTGATCCAGGGCAGGGTGGCGACGTTGCGCAGCTGCTGGAGCGCGCCCTCCTCGACCGTCGCCGGGTCCGTCCACATACGGATCGGCACCTTCGCGCCCGGCAGTTCCACGTACGACATGGTGTCCTCATTCCCCCGGAAAACGTACAGAAGTCTCATAACGCAAAACCGGCGCCAAGGTCGGTGAAAAGGGATGACGGACCGGCGTCCGCGGCAGTGCGTGCGATACACATTGTCTGCGACCGGCTCCCCCCTGCGGCAAGCGAATAACCAGCGGGGACACTGGAAGGACCCGGCGGGCAGCGGCCCGCACCCACCGTCGAGAGGACCTGGACCGTGCAGCGGAAGGCGTACGGACCCGGCGTCGCCGCGCTCCTCGCGGCCGTACTGGCCGGCTGCACCGGCAGCCCGGACAGCGGCGGTCAGGCGGACGACTCCAACCCGGGCAGCGCCGGCACGGCGACCCAGGCGGCCCAGCCCGGCCGGTACGCGACCCTTCCTGAGCCGTGCGGCGCCGTGGACGGCCGGACACTGGAGGAACTCCTGCCGGGGCTCGCGGAGTTGACGGACGAGCAGCAGCGGGAGAAGGCGTACGCGGGCGAGGCGACGCTGACCTACGACACCGACCGCAAGGTGGGCTGCCGTTGGAAGGTGGAGTCGCTCGCGGCGACCGACCGGCTGCTGGTGGACTTCGAGCGGGTCGTCTCGTACGACAACGCGGTCAGTGACGACGTCCAGGCCGAGGAGCTGTTCGCCCGCAAGCGGGAGGCGGCGCAGCTGCCCGAGCCGACGGTCACGGGTTCCGGTTCGCCGTCCCCGTCGGGTTCCGGTACGTCGACGGCCCCGGCGGATCCCGGCGGTTCGGCGCCGGCGTCCGGTTCGCCCTCGTCGCCCTCGTCGTCGGCGTCGCCGTCCGTCGCGCCGTCCGATCTCCAGCCGCGGGTGCTGGAGGATCTGGGCGACGAGGCGTTCCTCGACGACGCGCTCGACCGGTCCGGGTCGACCGCTCAGGAGCGCACCGTGACTGTGGCGTTCCGCACGTCCAACGTCATCGTGACCGTCGAGTACGCGGAGCAGCCGGTGACCGTCGGAGCGGTGCCGGACAGCAAGGAAATGCAGGACAGGGCCCGGAAACTGGCCGCCGAGCTGTCCGAGTCGCTGGGCGGCTGACCCTCGTTCACGGCGCCTCCACGCTCTCCGCGAAGCCCGCGAGTTACGGCCGTACGGGTGACGGGGCGCGTACCGTGACCCCTCGGACACCGTTCCGACCGCAGGGAACACGAGCGTCATGAGTGAAGGAACCATGCAGCGACGAGCACAGCGAGAGCAGCCCGAGCGAGCCAAGCGCCTGACCCGCGTCCTTGTCTGCGCGGCAGCGGTCCCCGTGATGCTGGTCGCCGCCGGCTGCTCCTCGGACTCCGGCTCCGACGACGGAGGGGACAAGGCGGCGAGCGCGTCCGCGTCGGCGAGCCCGTCGCCGACCGTGCAGGCGGCGGCGTACCGGACGCTGCCGGAGGCGTGCGGGGTGCTGACGAAGAAGACCTTGAAGGACCTGGCGCCGAAGGCGAAGTCCGGCAAGCAGGGCAGCTCGGACGACGTGGCCTCGCGGGCCAGTTGTTCCTGGAGCAGCCTGGACAACAACGGCGTGAAGGGTTCGCAGTTCCGCTGGCTGAACGTGTCGCTGCTGCGCTTCGAGTCGGACACCACGCGCGGCCCGGGCGACAAGCTGGCCAAGGAGTACTACGACAAGCAGGTGGGCGAGGTCCGGGCGACGCCGGACGCGAAGAGCCTGCGCGCGGAGGCGCTGGCGGGCACCGGCGACGAGGCGACGGCGGTGCGCTACGACCTGAAGAAGAAGGAAGGCACCTTCAAGCAGCAGACGGTCGTGGCGCGCGTGGAGAACGTGGTCGTCACGCTCGACTACAACGGCGCGGGTCTGGCGGGCGACAAGACGCCGGACGCCGACGCGCTGATGGCGGACGCGAAGAAGGCCGCCAAGGAGGCCGTGCTGTCCGTGACGAAGGCCAACGGCCCGGGTGCGGCGGCCGGTTCGCCGTCCTCCGCGCCGTCCGGCAAGGCGTCCGGCAGGCCGTCGGTGACGCCGTCCGACGCGGCGTCGGCGTCCGCCTCCGGCAAGAGCTGAACCCGCTGTACCAGAACCGGCCACCCGTCCTCCGCACACATGTGCCACTCTGTTGCGCGCAACAACACGCACTGGGAGGGGAGTACGGGTGGCCGCGCCACTGCAGCTGACACGGATGCACCGGGTTCTCATCGGCGTGGTCGTCACCGGTGCCGTCGTCATCGCCGGGATCGGCTTCGCCGGTTCGTACGCGGCGGTCCGTGAGCTGGCCCTGAAGAAGGGCTTCGGCGACTTCAGTTACGTCTTTCCGATCGGCATCGACGCGGGCATCTGCGTCCTGCTGGCGCTGGATCTGCTGCTGACGTGGATCCGCATCCCGTTCCCGCTGCTGCGGCAGACGGCGTGGCTGCTGACGGCGGCGACGATCGCCTTCAACGGCGCGGCGGCCTGGCCCGACCCGCTCGGTGTGGGCATGCACGGGGTGATTCCCGTGCTGTTCGTGGTCTCCGTGGAGGCCGCCCGGCACGCGATCGGCCGGATCGCCGACATCACCGCCGACAAGCACATGGAGGGCGTGCGGCTCACCCGCTGGCTGCTCTCGCCGGTCCCGACGTTCCTGCTGTGGCGCCGGATGAAGCTGTGGGAGCTGCGCTCGTACGAGCAGGTGATCAAGCTGGAGCAGGAGCGGCTGGTCTACCAGGCCCGGCTGCGCTCCCGCTTCGGCCGCGCCTGGCGCCGCAAGGCGCCGGTGGAGGCTCTGATGCCCCTGCGTCTCGCCAAGTACGGTGTACCGCTGGCCGAGACGGCTCCGTCGGGGCTGGCGGCGGCGGGCATAGAGCCGGCGCTGATACCCCCGGCGCCGGAGCCGCCCATGGCGGCGGACGGCCGCGCAGCCGGGGCGGCACAGGTGGGCGCGGCGGCGCCTCCCGCCGAGCAGCGCCTGGAGCTCGAGGGCCACGAGAACCCCGGTCGGGGGGAGGACGCCGCGGCCAATCCCTGGCTGCACGCCCGCGACCCGCAGTCCGTCGAGTACCAGGGCGGCTACGACCCCACGTACGACCCGGACGAGGAGTACGCCCGCTGGTACGCGGAGCAGCAGCAGGCCGAGCAGTACCAGGACCAGTACCAGGAGGAGCCGCCGCTGCAGGAGCCCTCCCCGGAGGAGACCGGCAGCTTCCCCATCCCGGTGGTGCCGGGCGGCCGCACCCGCGAGCTCGGCGAGGGCGGCGGCGTGCCCGGCGCGGAGCCGGACGAGGAGGCGTACTACCAGGTGTTCCGCCAGTCGATAGACGGCAGCTACCCCACGCCCCGCGTTCTCGGGGACAACATCGAGGCGACCTACGGCACGGCACTGAGCCCGAGCACCTTGAAGGCCCTCGCGGAACGCTTCCAGACGCGCCACACGGCGGAGATGGAAGAGGACCACATCGCGTAACGCGCGCACACGACGACAGGGGGCGCCCGGCCTGCACCGGGCGCCCCCTGTCGTCGTACCGCCGCTTACTCCCCGAGCAGGGTCCTCACCCGCTCCTGCCCCACCGCGAGCAGCAGGGTGGGCAGGCGCGGGCCCGTGTCGCGGCTGACCAGGAGCTGGTAGAGCAGGGCGAAGAAGGTCCGCTGGGCGGTCTTGATCTCCGCGGGCAGCTCCTTGGGCGTGGCGTCGGGGGAGAAGCCCGCCTGGACCTTCGGGACGCCGTAGACGAGGTGGGTCAGGCCGTCCAGGGACCAGTTGTCGGCGAGGCCGTCGAGCAGCAGTCGCAGGGACTCGCGGGCCTGCTCGTCGAGGGACTTCAGCAGCTCGGTGTCGGGCTCGTCGCGGACGATGGTGCGCTGGTCGGCGGGGACGTGGGTGTTGATCCACGCCTCGGCCTTGTCGTAGCGCGGGCGGGCCTCGTCGAGGGAGGTCAGCGGGTTCGCCGGGTCGAGGTCGCTGAGGATGCGCAGCGCCTGGTCCTCGTGGCCGGCGGTGATGTCGGCGACGGAGGCGAGCGTGCGGTACGGCAGCGGGCGGGGCGTGCGCGGCAGCTCGCCGCTCGCCGTGCGCACCGCGCGGGAGTGCGCGGCGGCGTCGGCGGGCAGGACCGAGCCGTCGGCGACCTTCGCCTCGAGGCGGTCCCACTCGTCGTAGAGGCGCTGGATCTCCTGGTCGAAGGCGACCTTGAAGGACTGGTTGGGGCGGCGGCGGGCGTAGAGCCAGCGCAGCAGCTGCGGCTCCATGATCTTCAGGGCGTCCGCCGGGGTGGGCACGCCGCCCTTGGAGGACGACATCTTCGCCATGCCGCTGATGCCGACGAACGCGTACATCGGGCCGATCGGCTGCTTGCCGCCGAAGATCCCGACGATCTGGCCGCCCACCTGGAACGACGAGCCGGGCGAGGAGTGGTCCACGCCGCTGGGCTCGAAGATCACGCCCTCGTAGGCCCAGCGCATCGGCCAGTCGACCTTCCAGACCAGCTTGCCCCGGTTGAACTCGCCCAGCCGGACGGTCTCCGAGAAGCCGCAGGACGTGCAGGAGTAGGTCAGCTCGGTGGAGTCGTCGTCGTAGGAGGTGACCGTAGTGAGGTCCTTCTCGCAGTTGCCGCAGTACGGCTTGTACGGGAAGTAGCCGGCGGAGCCGGAGCTGCCGTCGTCCTCGGCGGCGGCGCCGGAGCCCTCGGCGGCCTCCAGCTCGGCCTCGTCGACCGGCTTCTGCTGCTGCTTCTTCGCCGGGGCCTTCTTGGTGCGGTACTGCGCGAGGATCGCGTCGATGTCCGCGCGGTGCCTCATGGCGTGCAGGATCTGCTCGCGGTAGACGCCGGAGGTGTACTGCTCCGTCTGGCTGATCCCGTCGAACTCCACGCCCAGCTCGGCCAGCGACTCGACCATGGCGGCCTTGAAGTGCTCGGCCCAGTTGGGGTACGGCGAGCCCTTGGGGGCGGGGACGGAGGTCAGCGGCTTGCCGATGTGCTCGGCCCAGGTCTCGTCGACGCCGGGGACGCCGGCCGGCACCTTGCGGTAGCGGTCGTAGTCGTCCCAGGAGATCAGGTGCCGCACCTGGTACCCGCGGCGGCGGATCTCGTCGGCGACCAGGTGCGGGGTCATGACCTCGCGCAGGTTGCCCAGGTGGATCGGGCCGGAGGGGGACAGCCCGGACGCGACGACGACGGGTTTGCCCGGGGCCCGGCGCTCCGACTCCTCGATGACCTCATCCGCGAAACGGGAGACCCAGTCGGTGGTCTCGGTGCTCTGAGCCACGATCGGCACGTCCTTCTTTCTGCTCGGGCAGCCGGTACGGTCGCACGGCTGACCGTGCCATTCTCCCAGCTCCCGCGGCCACCGCGAAAACGCCTTTTCACCGGCCTCCGCGCGGCCCCGGACGCCTTCGCGGGAGGGCGTCCGCGAGGGAGGCCGCGCCCCCGCGCACGGAAAAACCGCTTTACCCCCCGTGGGATACTGACCGTGTCCATCTGACCCACGAGGAGAACGGCACCCACTCCATGGCCTCGGTCACATCGCTCACCGATCTCGTCAGCGAGCAGCTCGCGTCCGCCCTCTCCGCCACCCGGCCGGAGGCGTCCGCGGACCCGCTGCTGCGACGCAGCGACCGGGCGGACTTCCAGGCCAACGGGATCCTCGCGCTGGCGAAGAAGGCCAAGGCCAACCCGCGTGACCTGGCGGCCGAGGTGGTCTCCCGCATCACCACCGGTGACGTGATCAAGGACGTCGAGGTGTCAGGACCCGGCTTCCTCAACATCACGATCGCCGACCGGGCCGTCGTGGAGAACCTGGCCGCGCGGTACGCGGACGACACGGGCCGCCTCGGCGTGCCCCTCGCCGAGAAGCCGGGCGTCACGGTGATCGACTACGCCCAGCCGAACGTGGCCAAGGAGATGCACGTCGGCCACCTGCGGTCCGCGGTGATCGGCGACGCCCTGCGCGGCATGCTCGACTTCACCGGCGAGACGACGATCGGCCGGCACCACATCGGCGACTGGGGCACCCAGTTCGGCATGCTCATCCAGTACCTGCTGGAGCACCCGGGCGAGCTGGCCCCGCCCTCCGAGGTCGACGGCGAGCAGGCCATGTCGAACCTCAACCGGGTCTACAAGGCCTCGCGGGCGGTGTTCGACTCCGACGAGGCGTTCAAGGAGCGGGCGCGCAAGCGGGTCGTCGCCCTCCAGTCCGGCGACAAGGAGACCCTCGAGCTGTGGCAGCAGTTCGTGGACGAGTCGAAGGTCTACTTCTACTCGGTCTTCGACAAGCTCGACATGGAGATCCGGGACGAGGAGATCGTCGGCGAGTCCGCGTACAACGACGGCATGCCGGAGACCGCGCGGCTGCTCGAGGAGATGGGCGTCGCCGAGCGCTCCGAGGGCGCGCTGGTGGTGTTCTTCGACGACATCCGCGGCAAGGACGACCAGCCGGTCCCGCTGATCGTGCAGAAGGCCGACGGCGGCTTCGGCTACGCGGCCTCCGACCTGACCGCGATCCGCGACCGGGTCTTCGACCTGCGGGCGACGACCCTGCTGTACGTGGTCGACGTGCGGCAGTCGCTGCACTTCAAGATGGTCTTCGAGACCGCCCGCCGGGCCGGCTGGCTGAACGACGACGTCACCGCGCACAACATGGCCTACGGCACCGTGCTGGGCGCGGACGGCAAGCCGTTCAAGACCCGTGCGGGCGAGACGGTCCGACTGGAGGACCTGCTGGACGAGGCCGTGCAGCGGGCCGCCGAGGTCGTCCGGGAGAAGGCGAAGGACCTCACCGAGGAGGAGATCCAGGAGCGGGCCGAGCAGGTCGGCATCGGCGCCGTGAAGTACGCGGACCTGTCGACGTCGCCGAGCCGCGACTACAAGTTCGACCTGGACCAGATGGTCTCGCTCAACGGCGACACCTCGGTGTACCTCCAGTACGCGTACGCGCGGATCCAGTCGATCCTGCGGAAGGCCGGGGACGTACGGCCGGCCGCGCACCCGGAGCTGGAGCTGCACGAGGCCGAGCGCGCGCTCGGACTGCACCTGGACGCGTTCGGGGACACGGTGTTCGAGGCGGCTGCGGAGTACGCGCCGCACAAGCTGACGGCGTACCTGTACCAGCTGGCGTCGCTGTACACGTCGTTCTACGACAAGTGCCCGGTGATCAAGCCGCAGCCTCCGCGGGACGTGGCGGAGAACCGCCTGTTCCTCTGCGACCTCACGGCCCGCACGCTGACCAAGGGCATGGCGCTGCTGGGCATCAGGACGCCCGAGCGGCTCTGACGCCCCGACGGCCCTACGGCACGCGGCCCGTCCACTCCCTCGGGGGGAGCGGACGGGCCGCGGTCGTGTACGGGCCCCCGTGACCGCCGTCGGTCAGCGGCAGTTCACCCACGTGTTGGACTTGATGTAGTGGGAGGCGCCGTCGGTCGTCTTGTATCCGCGCGGGACGATGCCGCTGGAGCCGCCGTGGTTCTTCGCGGAGTACCACTTGAAGTCGCAGGACGCACCGTGGTTGTACCAGGACTTGAAGTTCTGGAAGACCGAGAACTGGGTCAGGTCCTTGTTCGTGCCGGCGACCTTCTGCATGCGTCCGGTGTAGTTCTGCCCGGACCAGACGCAGAACCAGCCCGACGGGCAGTCGCTCGCGGCGGACGGCGCGGTCTCGGCGGCCCCGGCGGACCCGGCGGTGCCGGCCAGCAGGCCCCCGGTCATGGCGACCCCGGTGGCCAGGACGGCGAGCTTGCGGGTGATGGTCATGCTGTTCCCCCTTCGAAACGCGGGTGGCGCCGGCCCCGGCGGGCCGGCTCGTCACCGAGACTGGCGGACACCGCCCCGCCACCGCCACGGCTGCCGCCGAAGTGACGTCACCGTGGGACGTTCCACCCTCTGACCTGCGGTTTCCCACGGTCGTGGGACGGTCCGGCGGGACGGCGGGACGCCGTGGCCGGAACGGTGCGGGGCCGGCGCCGAAGTCCCGTGGGGGCGCCCCTGGCTGTTGCAGAATGCGAACGGGGAGAACCCGTACGCGCGATCGGGGGAAAAGATGTCGCGTTGGAAAGCACTGCCCGCGGGCCTCGATCCCAGGGCACGGCATCTGGTGGTGAGCCTGCGCCGGCTGAAGGACCACAGCGGGCTGAGCATGCGTCAGCTGGCGGCGAAGACGGGATACAGCACGTCGTCGTGGGAGCGGTACCTGGGCGGCAGGTCGCTGCCGCCGAAGGAGGCCGTCGAGGCGGTCGCGGCGGTCGCCGGGGAGAACCCGACCCGCCTGCTGGCCCTGTGGGAGGTGGCGTCGGCGGCCTGGACGGGGCCGCCGGCGGACGCGGACGCCGCCGACACCACCCCGGCCGGGGCGACGCCCGGACCGCCCGCCCGCCGTCGACGGCCCGCGCGGGGCCCGGTCGTCGCGTGGTTGGTGACGTTCGTGCTGGTGGCCGCGTCGGCGGCGGTGCTGGTGGCGCGGGCCGTCGGGGGTGACGCGGGTCGGGCGGAGCCGCCCGCGGTGTCCACGGCCGCACCGGCCGGCGTCGCGCCGTCGCCGGTGGCCACGTCGTACACCTGCCGGATCGAGCGGATCGGCGGGCAGTGGTTCGCGGGGCTGAGCCGGACGCGGGACGCGATCCTGGCGAGCGGGCACGCCGGGCCCCAGGTCGCCGAGGCGCAGTGCCTGTTGCGGCGGGCCGGGTTCCCGCCGGGGGACATCGACGGCATCTACGGCCCGAGGACCGAGCGGGCCGTCCAGCGGCTCCAGCAGAAGGCGGGCCTGGTCGACGACGGCATCGTCGGGCCGCACACCTGGGGAGCCCTGCGCGGATGACACCACCGCTGGAACGAGCCGAACTGGCCGCCGCCCTGCGGGAGGTGCGGCAGCGCACGGGCCTGAGCCTGACGGGCCTGGAGGAGCGCACCCCGTTCAGCAAGTCCTCCTGGGGCCGCTATCTCAAGGGCGACACCCTGCCGCCCCGCGACGCGGTGCGGGCGCTGTGCCGTCTGGCGGGCGAACCGGACGGGCGCTGTCTCGCGCTGTGGGAGATCGCGGAGGCGGCGGGCAGCGGACGCGCCGCCCACGCCCCGGCGGACGCGCCGTCCCGCGGGACCGGGCGGAAGGAGGCGTCCGCGCCGCCGCCACCCGAAGGGACGAACCGGAATCGGTCGTTGCGCGTCGCGGTGGCGGTCGCGGCCGGGGCGGCGGTGCTGGCGTCGGCCGTCACCGCGGCCGTCCTGCTGACGGACGGCGGCGCGCCGGACGGCTCGGCCGGGGCGGCCCGTACGGCGCCGGCGTCCCCGGGGGCGGCCGTGGTCCCGCCGCCGCGCTGCCGGGGCGCGTCCTGCGCGGGCAAGGACCCCATCAACATGCTGTGCGGGGTCCACCCGGACACCCTCACCACCTACCGCACCGCGGTCGGCGCCCGCCTGGAGCTGCGCCACAGCCCCCGGTGCGGGACGAGCTGGGCGCGTATGTGGGCCACCGAGATCGGCGACCGCGTCGAACTGGTCGCGCCCGGCCCGCCCCGCTCCGCCGAGGTGACGGACGCCCTGGACGCGCAGGCGTACCTCTACACACCGATGGCGGTGACGAGTCCGGGCGCGGTCGTCCGGGCCTGCTTCCATTCGTCGGCCGCCGGCACGGACCCGGAGTGCTTCGAGGCCACGGTGCGCTGAACCGGGGGGCGGGAGCCGTCCCCGTCCTCACCGCGGCAGCGTCAGGCCCTCGGGTACGTCGATGCGAACTCGGCGCTCAGCCCCGCGCCCAGCCTGCGCAGCCCCTCGGCGATCTCCTCCGGTGTCTGCGTCACGAAGCACAGGCGGAGGGTGGAGCGGTCGGGTTCGCCCGCGTGGAAGGGGGCGCCGGGGACGTACGCGACGTCGTGCCGGACGACCTCGGGCAGCAGGGCCGTGGTGTCGTACGAGGACGGCAGCCGCACCCACAGGAACATGCCGCCCTCGGGGCGGGACCAGGCCGAGCCGGCGGGGAGGGCGTCGGGGAGGCCGGCCAGCATGGCGTCCCGGCGCTCGCCGTAGACGCCCGCCACGCGGCGGACGTGCGCGTCGAGGTCGCGGTCGGCGAGATAGCGGGCGGCGGCCAGCTGGTTGACGGTCGGGGTGTGCAGGTCGGCGGCCTGCTTGGCGACGGTGCAGGCGCGGCGCAGCGCCTCGGGTGCGCGCAGCCAGCCGAGCCGCAGTCCGGGCGCCATGATCTTGGAGAGGCTGCCCAGCAGCACCGTGCGGTCCTCGGCGCCCGGGTGGGCGGCGATCCACGGTACCCGCTCGCCCTCGTACCGCAGTTCGCCGTACGGGTCGTCCTCGACGATCCACAGTCCGTGCCGCGCGGCGACCTCGGCGACGGCGGCCCGGCGGGCGGCGGGGAGGGTGCGGCCGGTGGGGTTCTGGAAGGTGGGGACGGTGTAGAGCAGCTTGGGCCGCTCCCGGACCACCAGCTCCTCCAACGCGTCGGGGTGCAGGCCGTGTTCGTCGCCGGGGACCGCGACGACCCGCGCCCCGGCGAGGGCGAAGGACTGAAGTGCCGCGAGATAGCAGGGGTCTTCGACGAGCACCGTGTCGCCGGGTTCGAGCAGGGCGGTGGCGAGGAGGGACAGCGCCTGCTGGGAGCCGGTGGTGACGAGCAGGTCGTCCGGCGCGGTCGCCAGGCCGCGGGCGGTGGCGCGTGCGGCGAGCGCGGCCCGCAGCGCGGGTTCGCCCTCGGTCGTGGAGTACTGGAGCGCCCGCGCGGGCGTCTCGGCGAACACCGCCCGGTACGCCTCCGCTATGCCGTCCGCGTCGAACAGCTCCGGCGCCGGCAGGCCGCCCGCGAAGTTGATCACCTCGGGGCGTGCGGTGACCGCCAGGATGTCCCGCACGGGCGAGCCGCCGACCGCCGACGCCCGTGCGGCGAGCCGTGGGGTGGGTGCGGGGGCGGTGGACGGCTCGGTGAGGGTCATGGCACGGCTCCTGGGGCTGGGTGACGGCGACGGCGCGTTCCCGCAGCTTAAGGAAACGCGTGGTATTTACACGCGCCTTTCCGCGATCCGGACATCCCGCGCATCGCCTGCCCGGGTCTCGCCCACCCCGAGTCGTCACTCCAGCTTGGTCGTCCCCTCCGGCACCCAGCCGTCGCCGCCGATCGGGAACTCGTACGCCGGGCGGCCCTTGTTGCCGCTGGTGCGGAAGGGGCGGCCCTCGTCGTCGACGGTGAGCGTGCCGCTGCGGTCGCCGCTGGACCACTTCAGCTCCAGGTACCAGTCGACGTCGTACGCGGAGACGGAGGCGGTGACGTAGTACACCTCCGGGTCGGACTCGCTGACCTTGAACGGGAAGTCCTGGTTGCCCGGGTCGGGGGTCAGGGCCGGCCGCGCCGAGTCCAGGGAGACGCTGAACGCCCGCGTCGGGACGCCGCCTCCGCAGCCCACGCCCGGGTAGGCCATCGCGAAGTCGTTCCAGGCGAGCGGCGCCCGCTTGCCCGCGACGCGCACGGTGAGACCGTCGATCACCACCGTCTCGGGGCCGGTGCCCTGCACGGTGAGCCGCAGGTACTGCTGCCCCGAGGACACCGCGCCGTTCGCCGCCACCCAGCTCGCGGCGCCCTCCTCGACCGGCGGCGGCTTCATCTCGCTCGCCGGTTTGTCCGCCAGGTACCGCTGCGAGCAGGGGCTCTCCCACGCGTAGGGGTCCGCCTGCACGGTGACCGGCACCCCGCTCCTCTCCGCGCTGCCCTGGCTCGGCGCGTCGGCGGGCGCGGAG
>MUNG01000479.1:208-1637 GCA_002154585.1 Streptomyces pseudogriseolus | reverse complement strand
TCGCTGAGCTGGCGGTGGGGCGGGAGGGCGGTCAGCCGGCCTCCCGCCGGGGTAACGCCGCCTCCCTGTCCGCCAGCTTGCGCAGCATGTCCCGGACGCGGTCCCGCGCCTCGTCGGCCGCGTCGATGGCCTCGACGCAGCTCCAGTACGTCGCCTCGTCGTCGGCGGCGCAGGCGATGCCGACCAGGGCGATGCCGACGTCGCCGAGCAGGCCGCCGAGGTGCATCAGGCACGCGTGGGTCTCCCCCAGCTCGGTGAGCCGGGCCGCGCGCGGTCCGTCGGGGCCGAGCGGCGGCGGACCGAGGACGCCGCAGCCCCGGCCGGCCAGATCGGCCACCATGATGGCCTCGTTGCGCAGAGGGGGCGGGCCCACGAGGGCCAGGCGGCTCCCTATCGCCTGGGCCAGCGCCTGCGCCTGCCACACCTCGGCCGTCAGCTCCGGCACTCCGCCACCGGCGGCCAGGGCCCTCCTGCTTGTCACGATGAGCCGCACAGCGTCCATGCGCTGCCCCCGTCTGTCCGACGCGCTGCCCACGCGTCCGCATCCGTTGAACTCCCTTGTTCACTACCCAGAGTGAAGCTTGGTGAGACAAAAGGCCAGAGGAAGTCCGAAATCTGTGGACACACCTTGGCAACGAGACGCGTTTTCGACCACGGAGCGTGAGAGCGGAAGGGATGGCTCCTAGGCGCGGGGCGGAGTGTCGGACCGCTCCGGCACCGGGAACCTGTGTTCGTTCCGGTCGATCTTCGCGGCCAGGGCGGCGAGCGGGTCGATGCCGAGGACCTCGCAGAACTGGAGGAGGTAGGCGAGCACGTCGGCCACCTCGTCGGTGACGCGGTGCGCGGTGTCCGGGTCGTCCATCACACGGGCGGACTCCTCCGGCGTCAGCCACTGGAAGATTTCCTGGAGTTCGGCGGCCTCGACGCCGAGCGCGGCGACGAGGTTCTTGGGCGTGTGGTACGGCTGCCAGTTCCGCGCGGCGGCGAAGTCGGCGAGACGGCGCCGGAGCGCGGGCAGGTCGGCGGGCCGGGACGCGTCGTCGTGCGGGTCAGTCACGCCTCAGGTGTACCACGGTCGCCCCGGGCACCCCGGCGGCCCAGGTGGCGTCGCTCACCGCGCCGACCAGGCGGATGTGGCCGCGCTCGCACATCCGCGCCGCCAGCGCCAGCAGGGCCGCGCGCTGGGCCGGGTCGAGCGCCCGGTCCAGGCCGTCCGCGAGGACGGTGAGGCACTGGAGGGCGGCCGGCACCTCGCCGGGCACGTCGGCCTCCAGCACGCCGGGGCCGGTGAGCAGCACCAGCGCGAGGGCGGTGTAGCGCAGTTCGCCGTCGCCGAGCCGGCGCAGCGTGGTGCGGGCGCCGTCGCCGCGGTCCAGCACGGCCCGCACCAGGCGGCCCCCGGCGAACGGCTCGGCGAGCAGGTCGGCGA
>MUNG01000479.1:0-144 GCA_002154585.1 Streptomyces pseudogriseolus | reverse complement strand
AGCAGCCGGCCGCCGCCGGCGGGGACGGGTTCGCGCATCCGCTCGGGGCGGGGGTCGCAGGGGAAGACGGAGCGCAGCGCCACCAGCATCTGCTCGGCCGCCGCCAGCACGCGGAGCTGTCCCGCGGTCGTGCCGGCCACGCGC
>MUNG01000478.1 GCA_002154585.1 Streptomyces pseudogriseolus | reverse complement strand
GATCTTGCCGTTGGGGAGGAGGGGGAACTCCTCGACGGCGACCAGGGCCGAGGGGACCATGAAGTCCGGGAGCCAGGTGCGTGCGTGGGAGGGCAGGTCGGAGGGCACGTCACCGGCATCGGCCTCGTGCGGGACGATGTAGGCGGCCAGGCGGAGTGAGCCGGTCGTGTCCGGTCGGGCGATGACGACGGCCTCGGACACGTGCGGGTGGCGGCGCAGGACTTCCTCGACCTCGCCGAGTTCGACGCGGTGACCGCGGATCTTCACCTGTCCGTCGGCGCGGCCCAGGTAATCAAGCTGGCCGTCAGGGCGCCAGCGCACCAGGTCCCCCGTGCGGTACATCCTGCCGCCGTTCGCGGAGAAGGGGTCGGGGAGGTACCGCTCCGCGGTGAGGGCGGGCCGGGCGTGGTAGCCGCGGGTGACACCGGCTCCCGACAGGTACAGCTCACCCACCGCGCCCACGACTACCGGCCGCAGATCGCCGTCGAGGACGTAAGCCTGTGTGCCGTCGACGGGGCGGCCGATGGGTGTGCGGGCGTCACCGGGGGCAGTGACCGCATGCGTGGAG
Organism: Streptomyces pseudogriseolus; assembly: GCA_002154585.1. GTDB lineage: Bacteria > Actinomycetota > Actinomycetes > Streptomycetales > Streptomycetaceae > Streptomyces > Streptomyces pseudogriseolus. The sequence continues at coordinate 2,516 of MUNG01000478.1, read as the reverse complement.
TAGGTGGTGTCTTCGCTCGGGCCGTACAGGTTGTTGACCACACCGATCACCGGGTGCGCGTACAACTCCTCGACCAGGTGCGGCGCCAGCGGCTCGCCGGCGAGGTTCATCGTCCGGGCGCGGGGAGGTATCGCACCGGCTGCGAGCAGTTCCCGGGCGACCGACGGCACCGTGTTGATCAACGTCACGTCCTCGTACCGGCCTGGATGTGCGATCAGGTCCAGCGCGTTGTCGGGCACCAGGTGGACCGTCCCGCCGACCGACAGCGGGGCGAAGATCTCGAAGACCGACAGGTCGAAGGACACCGATGTCGCAGCCAGCGTGTGCGCCAACTCTTCGTGCGAGAACACCCGGCCCGCCCAGGACAGCATCGCCACGACCTGGGAGTGCTCGATCATCACTCCCTTCGGGCGACCCGTGGATCCCGAGGTGTAGATCACGTACGCCACATCCGAGCCGCTCCCGGACGTTGGAACCCGGTCCGTGCGGCCCCCGTCCGGAAAGTCCTTGGCCGACCTCAGAACCAGGGAGACTCCCGAGTCCTCGACCATGAAGTCGACACGCTCATCCGGATATCCCGGGTCCATGGGCACGTAACCGGCGCCGGACTTCAGTACGCCCAGCAACGCGACCACCAGGTCCACCGACCGCGGCAGCAGCACGCCCACCACGTCACCGGGCCCCACGCCCGCGCCCCGCAAGCCCCACGCCAGCCTGTTCGCCCGCTCCTCAAGCTCCCCGAACGACAGCGCCTCACCCGCGCACCGCACCGCCACACCCGCACCGCCAAGACGGTCAACCACCCCCTCAACGAGCTCCTCCACCCGACGGGCCACCCCGCTTGCCAGTGGCGCACCCGCCGACAGCGCAGCCACCCGCTCCCTCTCCCCCACCGACCGCACATCCACCTCGGCGACAGTCAGGGTGGGGCCGTCGGCCAGAGCCTGGACCGCCGTGACGAGCCGGTCCGCGATGAGCTCTGCGGTGGAGCGCTCGAACAAGTCGGTGTTGAAGAGCAGGTGCCCGGTGACTCGGCCGTCGCGTTCCTCCGCCTGGACGACCAGGTCGTAGGGGGTGGTGCGGAACGGAACGGGAGCCGGGCTCATCTCCAGGCCGGCCAGTTCGTAACGAGGCGGCGTCCCGTTGACCGCCAGCAGCACCTGGAACAGCGGGCCGCGGTCGCCTTGGGTGCGTGCTTCGCGGAGCAGTTCCTCCAGTGGCATGCGCGGATGTGCGCGGACGTCGTCCACCCGTGCCCGGGTCGCGTCCAGGGTCTCGGCGAGTGTGGCGTGCGGATCCGGGCACAGACGGAGCGGCAGCGTGTCGACGAGATAGCCGACGACCTCCGCCGTGTCCGGGTGGTCGCGGCCGGCGACCGGAATGCCGAGGGTCACGTCGTACCGGTCCGTGAGCTTGACGAGGACGACGGCCAGGGCCGTCGCGAGGACGGTGAACGAGGTGGTCGACGCATTCCGAGCCGCGCCGGCCAGCGCTTCCTGCGGAAGGTTCAGCGGGACCGCGTCGCCTCGGAAGGTCTGCCGAGGGGGACGGGGCCGGTCGGTCGGCAGGCCGGCCGAAGGAGTGCCTTCCAGGTGCGACCGCCAGAACTCCGCGTCGCTCGACGCCGTTTCGCGCTGCCAGGCTGCTGCTTCGGCGTACTGGACGGGTGCGGGCGACAGGGCTTTGGTGCCGGGGGCGCGCAGGAGTTCGACGTAAGTGCGGGCGATCTCGCGGAGCATGACGTCCAGGGACCAGCCGTCGGCGATGGCGTGATGCAGGCTCATGACGACGACGTGGTGTTCGGGCCCGGCGCTCACGAGCGTGACGTGCCAGAGAGGGCCGGCGGAGAGGTCGAAGGCCCGCCGGGTCTCGGCATCGATCACCGCTGCCCAGTCGGCGGTGTCGGTCCGTAGCAGCGGCACTTCGGGATGGGGTGCCACCACCTGGCGGAGTTCGCCGTCGATCTGGCGCAGTGAGGTGCGCAGGCTTTCATGTCGGTACGCGAGGTGATGCAGGGCGGTGACGAGGGCGTCCTCGTTGAGCGGCCCGTGAAGGTGGACGGCGCCCCTGATGTGGTAGGCGAGGTTGGCCTCCGGGTCCAGCGCGCACTGGACCCACAGGCGTTCCTGACCCGGCGATGCCGCCAGTACGAGCGTGCCGTCCTGTTCCGGGACACGGTCGAGCAGGGTGATGGGTGACGTACGCCCTTGCTCGATACCGACGGGGAGGTGGGCGGCGAGGTCGGTGAGGATGGGGTGTTCGAAGACGAGGTGGAGCGGGATGTGCGTGCCGAGGGCCTCGCCGAGCCGGTGAGTGAGCCGGGTGGCCAGGAGGGAGTGACCGCCGAGGGCGAAGAAGTCGTCTTCCGCGCCGACTTCAGTGACGTCGAGGAGTTCGCCCCAGACGCGGGCGATCAGTTCCTCGGCCGGCCCGGACGGGGGGCGGGAGGCGGTGCGGTTTGTGCCGGGGTCGGGGTCGGGGCGAGCGGAGCGGTCGATCTTGCCGTTGGGGAGGAG
>MUNG01000477.1 GCA_002154585.1 Streptomyces pseudogriseolus | reverse complement strand
GCGGCACGGGTGGGCGCGGGCGGCACGACGCGAGGCGCCGCGCGTGCAGCATCGGAGGCGGCCTCGGCACCGGTGCCGGAAAACTCCCCGCAGCTCACCCCGCCGGAGGCGGAGCTCGCCGTGTCCCCCGCCGTCGGCTCCGACGACCGCGCCCGCCTGCTGCACGGCACGCACCACGCCCCCCACTCCGTGCTGGGCGCACACCCCGTCCCCGGCGGCGTGGCCTTCCGCGCGTTCCGCCCGTACGCGCGGTCGGTGACCGTGGTGTCCGGCGGCGTGACCGTCGCCCTGCACGACGACGGCGACGGCTTCTTCTCGGGGCTGCTGCCGCTGCGCGAGGTCCCGGCGTACCGGCTGCGCGTCGCGTACGAGGGGACGGAGCTGGAGACGGAGGACGCGTACCGCTTCCTGCCCACGCTCGGCGAGCTGGACCTGCATCTGATCGGCGAGGGCCGGCACGAGCAGCTGTGGACGGTGCTGGGCGCGCACCCGATGACCCATCAGGGCGTCACCGGCACCCGTTTCTCGGTGTGGGCGCCGAACGCCCAGGGCGTGCGGGTCGCGGGCTCGTTCAACTTCTGGGACGGCACCGGCTTCCCGATGCGCTCGCTGGGCGCGACCGGGGTGTGGGAGCTGTTCGTGCCGGGGATCGGCGAGGGCGAGCTGTACAAGTTCGAGATCACCCGCCCCGACGGCTCGAAGACGCTGCGCGCCGATCCGATGGCCCGCCGCACCGAGGTGCCCCCGGCCACCTCGTCGATCGTCACGTCGTCGGCGTACGAGTGGGGCGACGCGGAGTGGCTGGAGCGGCGGGCGGAGGTGCCCGCGCACCGGGCGCCGTTCTCGGTGTACGAGGTGCATCTGCCGTCCTGGCGGCCGGGGCTCACCTACCGCGAGCTCGCCGAGGTGCTGCCCGCGTACGTGACGGACATGGGCTTCACGCATGTCGAGCTGATGCCGGTCGCCGAGCACCCGTACGGGCCGTCCTGGGGCTACCAGGTCACCGGCTTCTACGCGCCCACGGCCCGGCTCGGCACCCCGGACGACTTCAAGTACCTGGTGGACGCCCTGCACCGGGCCGGGATCGGCGTGATCATGGACTGGGTGCCGGCGCACTTCCCGCGCGACGAGTGGGCGCTGGCCGAGTTCGACGGCCGCCCGCTGTACGAGCACTCCGATCCGCTGCGCGCCGCGCACCCCGACTGGGGCACCCTGGAGTTCGACTTCGGGCGCCGCGAGGTGCGCAACTTCCTGGTGGCCAACGCCCTGTACTGGTGCGAGGAGTTCCACATCGACGGGCTGCGGGTGGACGCCGTCGCCTCGATGCTCTACCTGGACTACTCGCGCGAGCCGGGCCAGTGGACGCCGAACGAGCACGGCGGCCGGGAGAACCTGGACGCGGTGGCGTTCCTCCAGGAGATGAACGCGACCGTGTACCGCAGGGTGCCGGGGGTCGTGACGATCGCGGAGGAGTCCACCGCCTGGGACGGCGTCACCCGGGCCACCCACCACAAGGGCCCCAGCGGCTTCGGGGGCCTGGGCTTCGGGCTGAAGTGGAACATGGGATGGATGCACGACTCGCTGGAGTACATGAGCCACGAGCCGGTGCACCGCAAGTTCCACCACGGCGAGATGACCTTCTCGATGGTGTACGCGTACAGCGAGAACTACGTGCTGCCGATCTCCCACGACGAGGTGGTGCACGGCAAGCGGTCCCTGGTGTCGAAGATGCCCGGCGACTGGTGGCGGCAGCGCGCCGACCTGCGCGCCTACCTGGGCTTCATGTGGGCCCACCCCGGCAAGCAGCTGCTGTTCATGGGCCAGGAGTTCGCGCAGGGCGCGGAGTGGTCGGAGGCGCACGGCCCGGACTGGTGGCTGCTCGACCCGCACTACGGCGCGGAGGCCGACCACCGGGGTGTGCGGGACCTGGTGCGCGACCTCAACACCGTGTACCGGGCCACCCCGGCGCTGTGGCAGTACGACACCGAGCCCGCCGGGTTCCGCTGGGTGACCGGGGACGCCGCCGACGACAACGTGCTGGCTTTCCTGCGGTACGACGCCGACGGCTCGCCGCTGCTCGCGGTGTCGCACTTCGCGCCCGTGGTGCGGCACGACTACCGCATCGGCGTCCCGGACGACGTGCCCGCCTGGCACGAGGTCCTGAACACCGACGCGGCCCGCTACGGCGGCGGCGGCGTGGCGGGCCCCGACCCGGTGAAGCCGGAGCCGCAGGGCCGGCACGGCCTGCCGGCGAGCATCCGGCTGACCCTGCCGCCCCTGGCGACGGTGTGGCTGCGCCCGGCCTGACGGCGGGCGCGTGGGTTGACGGCGGGCGCGCCGGTTACGCGAGCGCCCTGGCCAGCGGCTCCGGGAGCGGCTCGGTGTGCAGCACGCCGAGCCGCTGGGTGGCGCGGGTGAGCGCCACGTACAGGTCGCTGGTGCCGTAGCGGCCCGGCTCGACCACCAGGACCGAGTCGAACTCCAGGCCCTTCGCCTGGCGCGGGTCGAGCAGCACCACCTGGTGGGTGAGGTCCGGTTCGGCGCCGGCCGTCACCCCGTCCAGGCGGGCGGCCAGGGCGCGGTGCAGCTCGCGCGGGGCGATGACGGCGAGGCGGCCCTCCTCGGGGGTGAGTTCCGCGACCGCGTCGGCGGTGGCGGCGGGCAGGTCCGCGGTGGCGCGGGCCCACGGCTTCACGCCCGTGGCGCGTACCGAGCTGGGCGGCTCGAAGCCGGGGTGCGCGGCGCGCACCACCTCGGCGGCGACCTCCATGATCTCCGCGGGGGTGCGGTAGTTGACGCCGAGCCGGTGGTGCTCCCAGCGGTCCTCGACGTAGGGGGCGAGGATGCCCTCCCAGGAGCCGACACCACCCGCCTCGGAGGTCTGAGCCGGGTCTCCGACCAGGGTCATCGAGCGGGTGGGGCTGCGCCGCATCAGCAGCCGCCACGCCATCGGGGACAGCTCCTGCGCCTCGTCGACGATGATGTGGCCGAACGCCCAGGTGCGGTCGGCGGCGGCGCGTTCGGCGGCGCTGCGGTGGTCCTCCTCCTCGTGCCGTTCGGCGAACCGCTCGGCGTCGATGATGTCGTGCGCGGAGAGCACCTCGGAGGACTCCGGGTCGTCCTCCTCCTTGTCCTCGAACTCGAAGGTGCGGGAGGCGTAGGAGACGTCCAGCACGCCCTGCGCGTAGGCGATCTGCCGCTGCCGCTCGCGGTCGGCGCGCTCCCGCGCGAGCCGGTCGTCCTCGCCGAGGAGCTCCGCGGCCTCGTCCAGCAGCGGCACGTCGGAGACGGTCCAGTGCTGGGTGACGGGGCGGCGGACGGCGGCGGCGTCCTCGTCGGAGAGGTAGCCCTCCGGGGCGGCGAGGAAGTCCGCGACCAGCCGCTGCGGGGTGATCCGCGGCCACAGCTGGTCGATCGCGGACCACACCTCGGGGTTCTCGGCGAGCTCGTCGCGGATCTGGGTGATGTCGCTCGGGTCGAGCAGGTTGGACCCGTCGAACGGGTCGGTGCCGATGCGTTCGGCGAGCATGTCGGTGAGCGTGTTGAGGATGTGCCCCTCGAAGTGCTCGCGGGCCACGTTGTGCGGCAGCCGCGTGGCGCGGGTGCGTTCCCGGGCGACGTTCACCAGGCCGTCGTCGAGCATCAGGACCTCGCGGTCGTGCTCGATCGCGATGACCGGGTCGGGCAGCGCCTGCCGGTCGCGGACGTACTCGGCGAGCACGTCGGCCATGTCGGCCCGTCCCTTGACGGCCGCGGCCCGCGGGGTGTCCGTGCGGGTCGTCCGCACGCCGGGGAACAGCTCGCCGACGGTCGCGAGGAGCACGCCGGTCTCGCCGAGGCTGGGCAGCACCTCGCCGATGTAGCCGAGGAACGCCGGGTTGGGTCCGACGATCAGGACGGCGCGGCGGGCCAGCAGTTCGCGGTGCTCGTAGAGCAGGAACGCGGCGCGGTGCAGGGCGACGGCGGTCTTGCCGGTGCCAGGGCCGCCCTCGACCACCATGACGCCCCGGTGCGGGGCGCGGATGACACGGTCCTGGTCGGCCTGGATGGTGCGGACGATGTCGCCCATGCGGCCGGTGCGCGCGGAGTTCAGCGCGGCCAGCAGCACGGCGTCGCCGGTGGGGTCCTCGTGGCCGGTGCGGGTCTCGTCGCCGAGGTCGAGGATCTCGTCGTGCAGGTGGGTGACGCGGCGGCCCTCGGTGGCGATGTGCCGGCGGCGGCGCAGCCCCATCGGGGTGTGGCCGGTGGCCAGGTAGAACGGGCGCGCCACTCCGGCCCGCCAGTCGATGAGGACCGGGGTGCGCTCCTCGTCGTCGGCGCGCAGGCCGATGCGGCCGATGTGGTGGGTCTGCCCGGAGGCGAGGTCGATGCGGCCGAAGCAGAGGGAGCCGTCCACCGCGTTCAGCGCGGCGAGCAGCCCGGACCGCTCGGCGACCAGGATGTCCCGCTCCAGCCGGGCCTGCCGGGGGGTGTGGCCCTGGGCGAGGGCGTCCGCCACACCGGTCTCGGCGTCGCCCCGCAGGACGTCCACCCGTGCGTACAGTCCGTCGATGAATTCCTGTTCGTGCCGCAATTCATCGTCCGGAAATTCGGTGTTTGACAATTCAGCTCCCGCCCGGATATACTGTGCTCACTGGACTTCTTCGCGACTTCTTTCAACGAAGGCGTGAATCAACGAATATACGCAAGGAAAACCCCCGGGCGCAATTGCCCGGGGGTTTTCTCGTCTCCACGTGGAGGCGGCTCAGAGCACGTCGCGCAGCTCCTCCCGCAGTCGCCGCCCCGGCCGCGCGCCGACCATGGACCGCAGCGGCTCCCCGTCGCGGAACACCATGAACGTCGGCATGGACAGCACCTTGTACGCGTTGGTCGTGGCCGCATTGCGGTCCACGTTCAGCTGCACGACCTTCAGCCGGCCCTCCTCCGCCGCGGCCAGCTCACGCAGCACCGGCGCCATCTGCCGGCACGGCGGGCACCAGTCCGCGGTGAACTCCACCAGCACCGGAAGCCCGGAGCCGAGCACCTCCTCCGCGAAATCCGCGTCCGTCACCTCGGGCACGCCGCTCATCGCGGTCCCCCTCCCAGTTCGCACTCCGGTTCCGGACCTCCCGGGACCGCCGCCTCGGCTGCCAGCGCCGCGCTGGCCGCCTCCGCCCGCGCCAGCTGCCGCCCCACCGTCTCCCGTACGGCCCCCAGCTCGGCGATGAGCGTGTCGAGCTCGTCGAGCTTGCGCCGGTAGACCTGGAGCGAGGCGGGGCAGGAGTCGCCCTCGGGGTGCCCGGCCCGCAGGCACTCCACGAACGGCCGGGTCTCCTCCAGACCGAACCCGAAGTCCTGGAGCGTGCGGATCTGCCGCAGCAGCCTCAGGTCGGACTCGTCGTAGGTCCGGTAGCCGTTCCCGGACCTGCGTGCGGGCAGCAGCCCGCGGGACTCGTAGTACCGCAGCGTCCGCGTCGTGGTCCCGGCGCGTGCGGCCAGCTCGCCGATTCGCATACGGACGAACGTAAGCCTTGACCTCGGCGTCAAGGCAAGGGCGGGACGACGAGGGCAGGGAACGGCGAAGCCGGGCGGCCGGACTCACGGGGGAGGAGTCCGGCCGCCCGGCGGGAGGCCCTGTCAGGGGGGTGGGCCTCCGGGACCGGCCGGCCGGGGCGACGGGGGTGCGACCCGGCCGGCCGGAGTGAAGGGCGCCTGCCCGGGTCAGGCCTTGGCGAGTTCCTTCTCGCCGCCCGGCTCGGACGCCTGGGCGTCGTCGTCCCGGCCGGCGCCGTCGCCGTGGTCGTCCAGCAGCGTGCGCTCGTCGAAGGGGGCGCGTCCGGCCAGCACCTCGGCGACCCGCTCCTTGTCGATCTCCTTCGTCCAGGTGCCGATGAGCACCGTGGCGATGGCGTTGCCGGCGAAGTTGGTCAGCGCGCGGGCCTCGCTCATGAAGCGGTCGATGCCGACGATCAGGCCGATGCCGTCCACCAGGGCGGGCTTGTGCGACTGCAGACCGCCGGCCAGGGTCGCGAGGCCCGCGCCGGTGACGCCGGCGGCGCCCTTCGAGGCGACCAGCAGGAACAGCAGCAGCGGGATCTGCTCGCCGACCGACATCGGCGTGCCCATGGCGTCGGCGATGAACAGCGAGGCCATGGTCATGTAGATCATGGTGCCGTCGAGGTTGAAGGAGTAGCCGGTCGGGACGGTGATGCCGACCACCGGCTTGCTGACGCCCAGGTGCTCCATCTTCGCGATGAGCCGCGGCAGCGCGGACTCGGAGGAGGAGGTGGACAGGATCAGCAGGAACTCACGGCCCAGGTACTTGAACAGGGTCCACACGTTCAGACCCGCGACGATCCGCAGCATCGTGCCGAGCACCACGAAGATGAACAGCACACAGGTGACGTAGAAGCCGAGCATCAGCACCGCGAGGCTCTTCAGCGCGTCCACGCCCGCCGAGCCGGTGACCGCGGCCATCGCGCCGAACGCGCCGACCGGGGCCGCCCACATGATCATGGCGAGAATGCGGAAGACCAGCCGCTGGATGTGCTCGATGCCGCGCAGGACCGGCCGGCCCGCGTTGCCCATGGCCTGGAGGGCGAAGCCGGCCAGCAGGGCGATCAGCAGGGTCTGGAGCACCTCGCCCTGGGTGAAGGCGGACACGATGGTGGTCGGGATGATGCCGAGCAGGAACTCGGTGGTGTCCTTGGCCTCCGCGTCGATCTGCGCGTGGCCGGTCTCCTTGACCGCGTCGGTGATCGCGAGGCCGGAACCCGGCTCCAGGATGTTGCCGACGAGCAGGCCGATGGCGAGCGCCACGACCGACATGACCATGAAGTAGCCGAGCGCGATGCCGCCCACCGCGCCGACCTTGGCGGCCTTCCGCACGGACCCGATGCCCAGCACGATGGTGCAGAAGATGATCGGCGAGATCATCATCTTGATCAGGTTCACGAAGCCGGTGCCGATCGGCTTCAACTCGACCGCGAAGTCCGGCGCGATCAGGCCGACGGCGATGCCGAGGGCGACCGCGATGATCACCGCGATGTAGAGATAGTGCGTGCGGTCCCGCTTGGCCTCGGGTGCGGCAGGTGCCGTATCGGCGGTGCTGGTCACGGCGGCCCTCCTTGACGTCGTCGTCGGCATCACCGGCGTGCGGCTCACGTCCGGGGGATGGTTCGGGGGAACGCGGTGACTATGTCGCGCCTTGTGAGCGCGGTCACCCTTCCGTTCATTTAGTTCACCGCCGAGACGCGAGGCAGACTGGCTGAATGCGTATCCCCCTCCCCGGGCCCCGCAGCCTCGCGGGGCAGCTCTTCGCCATGCAGGCCGTGCTGCTCACGGTCGTCGTGGCCGGATACGCCCTGGCCACGTATCTGAGCAACCGCTCCGAGGCCGAGCAGGCCGCGGGACGGCAGGCGACCTCGGTGGCCCTCTCGGTGGCCGACTCGCCGTCGGTGCGGGAGGCGATCCGCTCGTCCGACCCGTCGGCGCGGCTCCAGCCGTACGCGGTGGCGGTGGTGCGCGACACCGACGTCGACTTCGTGACGATCATGGATCCGCGGGGCATCCGCTGGACCCACCCCGACCCGGACCAGATCGGCCTGCCCTTCCAGGGGCACACGGAGCCGGCGCTCCAGGGCCGCACCTTCACCGAGACCTACACCGGCACGCTCGGTCCGTCCGTGCGCGCCGTGACCCCGGTGCGGGACGGGGACCGGATCGTCGGCCTGGTCAGCGCGGGCATACGGGTCGAGGAGATCGGCCGGCGCGTGCAGGAGCAGCTCACCGCGCTGCTGGTGGTCGCGGGCGGCGCGCTCGGGCTCGGCGCGATCGGCACGTACGTGATCAACGCGCGGCTGCGCCGGCACACGCACGGGATGAACGCGGCCGAGCTCAGCCACATGCACGACTACCATCAGGCCGCGCTGCACGCCGTGCGCGAGGGTCTGCTGATGCTGGACGGGCAGTACAGGGTGGCGCTGATCAACGACGGCGGCCGTGAGCTGCTCGGGGTGGACCAGGAGGAGGACGTGGTGGGCCGGTCGGTCGCGGAGCTGGGTCTGCCCGCCCCGCTGACGGGCGCGCTGCTCGCCTCCGAGCCCCGGGTCGACGAGGTGCACCTGACGGCCGACCGGGTGCTGGTGGTGAACACCTCCCCGGTCACCGGCGGCGAGCGGCGCGGCTCGGTGGTGACGCTGCGGGACGTGACCGAGCTGCAGTCGCTGATGGGCGAGCTGGACTCGGAGCGGGGCTTCACGCACGCGCTGCGGTCCCAGGCGCACGAGGCGGCCAACCGGCTGCACACCGTGGTGTCGCTGATCGAGCTGGGCCGCGCCGAGGAGGCCGTGGAGTTCGCCACCGCCGAGCTGGAGCTGGCGCAGGCGCTCACCGACCAGGTGGTGGCGGCGGTGAGCGAGCCGGTGCTGGCGGCGCTGCTGCTGGGCAAGACCGCGCAGGCCAACGAGCGGGGCGTGGAGCTGGTGGTGTCCGCGGACAGCCGGCTGGACGACGGCCTGCTGCCGGACGCGCTGCCCTCCCGTGACCTGGTGACCATCCTCGGCAACCTGATCGACAACGCGGTGGACGCGGCGCAGGGCGGGGTGCGGCCGCGGGTGACGGTGACCGCGCGGACCGAGCTGACCGAGCTGACCGAGGGGGACGGCTCGAAGCTGGTCCTGCGGGTCGGCGACACCGGTCCCGGCGTCGACCCGGACCGCGCCGAGGAGCTGTTCCGGCTCGGCTACTCCACCAAGCCGTCCGGCCCGGGCGGCCGGGGACTCGGCCTCGCCCTGGTCCGGCAGGCGGTGTCCCGGCACGGCGGCACCCTCACGGTGACCTCCGGCGAGGACGGCGGCGCCGTGTTCGACGTGCGGGTCCCGCTGCGGGGGGCGGCGGGGGCGGTGGTGAACGGCGACGTGGGCGATGCGGGTGCGGGCGGTGCGGGCGGTGCGAGCAGCACGGCTGCGGACGGCACGGGCGGTGCGGGCGGTGCGGGTGCGGGCGGCACGGGCACGGACGGCGCGGGCGGCACGACCGCGAACGGCGCGGACGGTCCGGGCGGCACGACCGCGAACGGCGCGGACGGCGCAAGCGGCGCAAGCGGCGCAGGCGCGAACGGTACGGGCAGCGCGGACGGCACGGGCAGCGCGGCTGCGGGCGGCGCGGGCCCGGACGGCGTGGACGATGCTGCCGTGAACGGCGTGGGCGGCGCCCGATGAGCGGGCGGCCCGGGCAGCCGATCAGAGTGCTGGTCGTCGAGGACGACCCGGTCGCCGCCGACGCGCACGTGATGTACGTCGGGCGGGTGCCCGGCTTCGTCGCCGTCGGCAAGGCGCACACCGGGGCCCAGGCCCGCCGGGTGCTCGACCGCACCCCCGTCGACCTGCTGCTTCTCGACCTGCACCTGCCGGACGTGCACGGGCTCCAGCTGGCCCGCTCGCTGCGGGCGGCCGGCCATCACGCCGACGTGATCGCGGTGACCTCGGCCCGTGACCTGGCGGTGGTGCGCGAGGGGGTGTCCCTGGGCGTCGTCCAGTACGTGCTGAAGCCGTTCACGTTCGCGACGCTGCGCGACCGGCTGGTGCGGTACGCCGAGTTCCGTGCGGCGGCCGGCGAGGCGAGCGGCCAGGACGAGGTCGACCGCGCCCTGGCGGCCCTGCGCGCCCCCGGCCCGGCCGCGCTGCCGAAGGGCCTCAGCGGTCCCACCCTGGAACGCGTCTCCACGGCCCTGCGTGACGCCCCCGAGGGCCTGACCGCGACGGGTGTCGCGGAGGCGGTCGGCATCTCCCGCATCACGGCCCGCCGTTACCTGGAGCACCTCGTCGACTCCGGCTGCGCGGCCCGCCGCCCCCAGTACGGCACGGTGGGACGGCCGGAACTCCAGTACCGGTGGGTGTCCGGACCCTGAGGCTCACGAAGCCTTCACCGCCCCCGGCGGTTCCCCCTGCGCACGTCCATTGACCTGACTAGACCACTCAACTTACGTTCGCCAGGCAGCCGTCCAGGCCACAGTGTCGTGTGCCCGTAGGAGGTCGTGCCCGTGCGCCCCACCGCCGCTCGCTCCCGCACCACCGCCCGTCCGACCGCGTTCGTCGCCCTCTGCGCCGCCGCCCCGCTGCTGCTGACCGCCTGCGGCGGCGGATCCGGAGGCGACCCGGACACGCTGAAGGTGTCGTTCAAGCAGTCCACGGACAACTCCGTGAAGGTGATGGACACCTATCTCGCGGACATCAAGAAGCAGTTCGAGAAGGCCAACCCCGGCAAGAAGGTGGAGCTCGTCCCCATCAAGGCGCCGGACGCCGAGTACTACACCAAGCTCCAGCAGATGCTCCGCTCCCCCAGGACCGCGCCCGACCTGGTGTACGAGGACACCTTCCTCATCAACTCCGACATCATCAGCGGGTACTTGAAGCCGCTCGACCCCTATCTCGCCGGATGGAAGGACTGGGACCGGTTCATCGACACCGCCAAGGCCGCGGCGAAGGGCGAGGACGGGAAGACGTACGGCGTCCCGGACGGCACGGACACGCGGGGGCTGTGGTTCAGCAAGGACGTCTTCGCGAAGGCAGGGCTGCCCGCGAACTGGCAGCCGCGGACCTGGGAGGACGTCCTCGACGCCGCCCGCACCGTCAAGGAGAAGGTGCCCGGCGTCATCCCGCTGAACGTCTACACCGGCAAGCCGGTCGGCGAGGCGGCCACCATGCAGACCTTCGAGATGCTGTTGTACGGCACCGGTGACGGCACGTCCGACCCGCTGTACGACAAGACCACGAAGAAGTGGGTCACGGCCGGCCAGGGCTTCCGGGACGCCCTGACCTTCGTCGAGACCGTCTACAAGGAGAAGCTCGGGCCCGACGTCGCCGACGCCCTCGACCCCAACGTGGGCACCAGGGTGCGCGGCGAGTGGCTGCCGCAGGGCAAGCTCGCCATCGCGCTGGACGGTTCCTGGCTGCCGCAGGACTGGCTGGAGGGCAGCGGCCACGAGTGGCCCGAGTGGTCCAAGGAGCTGGGGCTCGCGGCGATGCCCACCCAGCACGGGCAGGCGCCCGGCAAGGTGAGCATGTCGGGCGGCTGGACCTGGTCGATCCCCGCGAAGGCGGCCAACCCCGACCTGGCCTTCGAGTTCGTGAAGACGATGCAGACCAAGACCAACGCGCAGAAGTGGTACGTCGCCAACTCCGGCATCGCCGTGCGCGAGGACGTCGCCGCGGACCCGGCGTACACGGCGGCGCAGCCCGGCATCCGGTTCTTCACCGACCTGGTGGAGCACACCCACTACCGGCCCGCGTACCCGGCGTACCCGAAGGTGTCGACCGCCGTCCAGGAGGCGATGGAAGCCGTGACCACGGGTGACGCGTCCGTGGAGGAGGCCGCGCGGGGCTACGACGAGGCGCTGCGCGACGCCGCCGACGGCCAGGTCACCTCCAGGTGAGCGGCGACGGGACGCGCCGATGACCGCCGCCGCACCGCACGCGGGCCCGGACCTCGCGAAGACCCCGGGTCCGCCCGCCGCCTCCCCGCCCCCGGCGGGCCGTCCTCGCGCACGGCGATGCCGGAGTTGGCGACGTACCACTTCTGCGCGTTGGTCTTGGTCTGCATCGTCTTCACGAACTCGAAGGC
>MUNG01000476.1 GCA_002154585.1 Streptomyces pseudogriseolus | reverse complement strand
TGAGGTCGCCGGCGAAGTACGCGGCGAGCTGCCGTTCCGCCTCCCGGAACGGCCCGGGATCGTGTGTCCAGTCGTCCCGCACCACGGTCGCCTTCTTCTGGCCGGGCACGGTGAGCGAGGTCAGTTCGCCGGTCGGGGCGGCGGTCAGCAGCAGCGGTCCGAGCGGGCCGTCCACGTGCGTCCAGTACGTCGTCGTCATCGTCGTCATGCGGGTCACTCCAACTCCCCTGCGGCACGCAGGTGGTTCAGGGCGTACGAGCGCCAGGGGCGCCAGCTGTCGGGGGCGTCGAGGCCGGCCGGGGCCACGTCGGGATCGCCGAGCGCGCGGGTGCGGATCGCGGCGGCCGTGCGGTCGTCGAGGCCGGGGACGGCGGCGAGGGCGTCCCGTGCCGCGTCCCGGTCGGCGCCGGGTCCGAGGCGTACGGTGCCGTCGGCGAGGGCGGCGGTGAGCGCGCCCAGGGGGCCGTCGGGCTCGGCGTCGGCGAGGACGGCGGCCTCGGGGAACAGGTGGGTCAGCGCGCCGCAGGGCGCGTCGAGCCGTTTGCCGTAGCGGCGGACCAGCTCGGCGGCCGTGTCACGGCCCACGAGCGCCCGTACGGCGACCTCGTCGGGGTCGGCGGCGCCGGGCGAGCGCAGTCCGGGGCGGGCCGCGACCAGCGGGGCGAGCCGGGCGTCGGCGCCGAGGCGCTCGTCGACGGCGTACGGGTCGGCGTCCAGGTCGAACAGGCGGCGCAGCCGCTGCACGGCGGTGGTCAGGTCGCGCAGGTCGGTGAGGTGCACGCGGGCGTCGAGCCACCCGCCGGGGCGGGCGCCGGCGCCGGTGTGCGGGCGCTCCTCGACGGCGGCGATGCCGGTGCCGTAGGGCAGGCGCAGGGTGCGCCGGTAGGTGCGCGCGCCGGGCGGGCCGGTGATCTCCTCGACGCCGGGGACGGCCTCGCGTTCCAGCAGGTCGAAGACGGGGCCCGCCTGGTAGGGGCCCCGGTGGGCGAGGCGCAGGGGCACGCCGGCGGTGGGGGTGCCGGGGCGGGACCGGCCGGTGCGGGGCGCGGCGGCGCGCAGCCCGGTGGGCGTGGTGGCGTACACGGCGCGGACGGTGTCGTTGAATTGGCGCACGCTGGCGAACCCGGCCGCGAAGGCGACCTCCGTGACCGGCAGGCCGGTGGTCCGGAGCAGGACCCGCGCGGTGTGGGCGCGCTGGGCGCGGGCGAGGGCGACCGGTCCGGCGCCCAGCTCGGCGGTGAGCTGCCGCTGCACCTGCCGGGCGCTGTAGCCGAGGCGGGCGGCGAGCCCGGCGACGCCCTCGCGGTCGACGACGCCGTCGGCGATGAGGCGCATGGCGCGGCCCACGACGTCGGCCCGTACGTTCCACTCGGCGGAGCCGGGCACGGCGTCGGGGCGGCAGCGCCGGCAGGCCCGGAAGCCCGCGCCCTGCGCCGCGGCGGCGGTCGTGAAGAAGCGCACATGGGCGCGTTTGGGGGTGACCGCGGGGCAGCTGGGCCGGCAGTAGATGCCGGTGGTCTCGACGGCGAAGAAGAACGCGCCGTCGAACCGGGCGTCCCGGCTGCGCACCGCCTCGTACCTGCTGTCCTCGTCCGTCATGGGGTCCAGTGTCCCCTGGCGGGAGCGGCGCGGCTGGCGGGAATCGGACATGGAACCCCGGCTCGGGGGCTTCGGAAGGCGGCGCTTGACCCTGACACGGTGAGAAGGTCTTCACTGGCGGGCCTGGAGGTGCTCCGATGACCACGCCCAAGGCGGAGACGACAACATCACGTGTGCTCGCGGGACTGCGGCACGACGACTCCTCGGTACGGCTGCGCGCGGCGCTGGCGGCCGGGGCGGACCCGGACCCTGAGTTCGTGGAGCCGCTGGTGGAGCGGTGCGGGGTGGAACCCGTGTTCCATGTGCGGGACATGCTGACGTGGGCCCTGACCCGGCACCCGGAGGCGGAGACGGTGCCGCGGGTCCTGGCCGAGCTGCGGTCGCCGCACGACCGCGCCCGGAGTCAGGCGCTGCACACCCTGTCCAAGATCCGGGACCGGAGCGTGTGGCCGGCGATCACGCGGTCGCTGCTGACCGACCCGGACGACGAGGTGGCGCGGACCGCCTGGCGCACGGCGGTGCTGCTGGCGCCGGAGGACGAAGGGGCGGAGCTGGCGGAGGTGCTGGTGTCCCAGCTGGGCCGGGGCGGGCGGGAGACGCGGCTCAGTCTCAGCCGGGCGCTGATCGAGCTCGGTCAGCCGGCGGTCCCGCCGGTGCGGGCGGCCTCGGATCACCCGGACCCCCTGGTACGGGAGCACGCGCTCGCCACGGAGCGGCTGCGGCGCGACCCCGAGGCGGGGTTCGCGGACGCGGTGGAGGAGGCGAAGCGCGTGGTGTCGCTGGGTCCGGACGGGCCTCCCGGTAAGTGAGGAGTGAGACAGGGGTGCTGATCGGTGAGGTGGCGCGGCGGTCCGGGGTGAGCCCCCGCATGCTGCGGCACTACGAGTCGCTGGGCCTGGTACGGCCGACGGGCCGCACGGCGGCGGGCTACCGCGCGTACACGGAGGAGGACATCCGGCGGATCTTCCACGTGGAGAGCCTGCGGTCGCTGGGCCTGTCGCTGCGGGACGCGGGCCGTGCCCTGGACGACCCCGGGTTCACCCCGTCCGGGCTGGTCGCGGACCTGGCGCGGCGGACGCGGGAGCGGATCGCGCGGGAGACGGAGCTGCTGACCCGGCTCCGGCGGATCGACGCGGCGGAACCCGCCGACTGGCAGGAGGTCCTCCAGGTCGTCGCGCTGCTGCGGAACCTGCGGTCGGGGGACGCGGGGATGCGGCAGCGGGCGGCTCTGTCGTCGGTGGACACGGCGCCGGTGCCGGTGGAGGCGCTGGTGGAGGCGGTGCTGAGCGAGACGGACCCGCATGTCGCCGGGGCCCTGCGGTGGGCGCTGGCGCAGGCGGGCGAGCGGGGGCCCGAGCTGCTGGCGGCGGGGCTGCGGTCGGCGCTGCCGGCGGTGCGGGGGCGGGCGGTGCGGTGCCTGGTGGAGATCCCGGGCGAGCGGGCGACGGCGCTGCTGCGGGACGCCCTGGGGGACGCGGACCCGTCCGTGCGGCGGACGGCGGCTCTGGAGCTGGGGGCGCGCGGGGTGGCTCAGGCGATGCCGGAACTGGTCGGCATGGTCGTCGAGGAGGCGAACGACGTCGACGCGGCGGACGCGCTGGGCACGCTGGCGGGCGACGCGGCGGTGGCGGACCGCGTCGTGGCGGAGCTGGCGGACCGCCTCGCCGACCCGGCCGTGGACGCGTCGGCGCGCCGCCGTCTGACGCAGGCGCTGGCGGAGATCCCCGGCCCGGCGGCCACGCACACGCTGAGGTCGCTGACCGGGGACGGGGACCGGACGGTGGCGCTGACGGCGCGGTACGTGCTGGAGCTGCGGGGGTCCGGCTGAGCCGCCCCGCCGGGTGCCGTCGAGGGCGCCCGGCGGGGCGGGGTGTCAGCGCAGCCGGCCCCGCTTGGCCTCCATGGCCGCCTTGCCGATGGCGCCCTTGCGCTTCCAGTCCTTGCGGATCTCCGCGCGGAGGCGGGCGTCGGTCTTGGCGACGATGTACTGGTTCTCCCGGAGCAGCTTGCGGTAGCTGTCCAGGCGCCGCTGCGGCAGCTCGCCGGTCTCGACGGCGTCGAGGACGGCGCAGCCGGGCTCGCTCTCGTGGGCGCAGTCGTGGAACCGGCAGTGCTCGGCGAGATCCTGGATCTCGGAGAACACCTGGCCCACACCGGTGCCGGCGTCCCACAGGCCGACGCCCCGCAGGCCGGGGGTGTCGATGAGGACTCCCCCTCCGGGCAGCAGGAGCAGGTTGCGGGTCGTGGTGGTGTGGCGGCCCTTGCCGTCGACGTCCCGGGTGGCCTGGACGTCCATGACGTCCTCGCCGAGGAGGGCGTTGGCGAGGGTGGACTTGCCCGCGCCGGACTGCCCGAGCAGGACCGAGGTCCCGCCGGACACGACCGCGGCGAGCACGTCGAGCCCTTCGCCGTCCTGCGCGCTGACGGTGAGGACGGGCACGCCGGGCGCGGTCGTCTCGACGTCCTGCACGAGGTACGACCGGGTCGCCGCGTCCGGTACGAGGTCGGCCTTGGTGAGCACCACGACCGGCTGCGCCCCGGACTCCCACGCCAGGGCGAGGAACCGTTCGATCCGGGCGAGGTCCAGCTCGACGGCGAGCGACACGGCGACGACCGCGTGGTCGACGTTTGCGGCGAGGATCTGCCCCTCGGACCGCTTGGAGGAGGTGGACCGCACGAACGCGGTACGGCGCGGCAGCAGCGTACGCACGTAGCGGGGCTGGGCGCCTTCGGGGTCGACGGCGGCCCAGTCGCCCGTGCAGACGACCTTCATGGGGTCGCGGGGGACGACGTACTCGGTGTCGGCGCGGATCACGCCGTCCGGGGTGGCCATGTCACACAGCCCCCGGTCGACCCGGACCACGCGGCCCGGCACCAGTCCCTGCGCGGCGAACGGGGCGAAGGCGTCCGCCCACTCCTCGTCCCAGCCGTAGGGAGCGAGAGCGTGCGCGGGGGTGGAAAGAGAGGAGAAGTTCAACGGGAACCCTTCGAAGGGCGGCCCCGGCGGCGCGCGTTCACCGACGCGCGAAGAGAGGTCGGGTCAGCCGGAGGCCACGGAGGTGGACGGAACGAACGACTGGATTCGGGCACGGCCCATCACAGAGACAGCCATCGGTCACACCTCCCAAGAACCTCGTCACGATCGGCACCCGTTGGGCGCCCTGCCGACACGGCACACAGTAGAGGGCGCGGCGGCGGGCCGCCAACGATTTATCCGGCCCCGGCTTGTCGGCACCTGAGGGCACCTGTCGGCATGGGGCGCGCCGCCGGCGGGGTTGCTGGTGGGGCGGCTGGCCGCCGGCTGAGGGGGGGTCACGCCACCGCGCAGGACTCCCCGTTGAGGGCGAAGTCGGTCGCGTGGGTGTCGTCGGTCCGGCGGGCGGCGATGAAGCCGAAGGCCACGGTGCTGTCCTGGGCGACCGTGGCGTTGTAGTCGGCCGCCGTCGCGGTGACGCGGGAGCCCGTCTGGTGGGACGAGGCGTCCCACATCTGGGTGATGCGGTGGCCGGCGGGGAGGGTGAAGGCGACGTGCCAGCCGTTCAGGGGGTGGCCGGGCGTCACGGTGACGGTGGCCTGGTAGCCGTCCGGCCACTCGTTGACCACGTCGTAGTCGACCGAGCAGGAGGCCGGGGGCGTGGCCGCGGTGCCGGAGGAGGTGCCCTGCGGCTCCGGGTCGGGCTCGGGTGCCGGGTCCGCCGTGCGGGTGGGC
>MUNG01000475.1 GCA_002154585.1 Streptomyces pseudogriseolus | reverse complement strand
CGTTGATGGAGCCGATGCTGGTGGAGTTCCGTCAGGTCGCGGAAGGCCTGACGTACGCCGCGCCGGCCATTCCGGTCGTTTCCAACGTGACCGGTCGCCTCGCCGCCGAAGGCGAGTTGACCACCCCCGACTACTGGGTCCGCCACGTCCGCGAGGCCGTCCGCTTCGCCGACGGCGTCACCACTCTCGCCGCGGAAGGCGTCACCCGCTTCGTCGAACTCGGCCCCGACACCACCCTCACCGCCCTCGCCCAGAACTGCCTGCCCGACACGAACGGTTCACTGTTCGTGTCCACCCTCCGCAAGGACGACCCGGAGCACTTCGCCGTCCTGCGAGCGGCGGCCCGCATTCACGTCGACGGCGGTGAGGTCGACTGGACCGCCGTCCTGGGCGGGGGCGACGGGACGCCCGCGGTGGACCTGCCCACCTACCCCTTCCAGCGCAGCCGTTACTGGCTGGGTCCGAACGAATCGGCTGCTCACGCCCCGACCGGTCCCGCTCGTGTCTCCACCGTCGTCGACGACGCCTTCTGGTCCGCCGTCGAACGGCAGGACGTCACGCGCCTCGCCGCCGACCTCGACCTCCCCCCGGACACCCTCGGCACGGTGGTTCCCGCCCTGTCCGACTGGTATCGGCGCCGACAGGAGCAGGCGGAACTCGAGGCCCTGTGCCACGAGGTCACCTGGCGCCCCTTGACGGGCGACGACCTGGTGCCGCCCTCGGCCACGATCTCACCGGTGGACCACTGGACGGTCCTGATCCCCGAGGACCCGGACGCCACGGTGCAGGCGCTGGCCGGCGAACTCGCGGACGGGCTGGGCGCCCAGGGGCTCACGGCGCGGCTCTGCCACGTCGACGCCGCCGATCCCGCTGCCTGCGCGGCGGCCGTCCGTACCGCCGGTGAGGCGACCGGGGCCGTGCACGGCGTACTCTCGCTGCTGGGCTTCTCCTCGCGGACCGATGCCGTCGTCGCGACGCTCACCGCCGTGCAGGCGCTGGCCCGGGAGGTTCCCGGGGCGAGGATGTGGGCGATCACCCAGGGCGCTGTCACCGTCGGCGCCCCGGACCGCATCACCGACGTCTCGCACAGTGCCGTCTGGGGACTCGGGCGGGTCGCCGCGCTGGAACACCCGGACGTGTGGGGCGGGTTGATCGACCTTCCGGCGCAGACGGATCACCGCGTCTGGACGCGTCTGGCCTCCGCGCTGACGCGCCTGAAGCAGGGTGAGGACCAGATCGCCCTGCGTTCCCACGGCATCTTCGGACGCCGGCTGAAGCAGGCCGCGCCGCTCGCCCCACGCACCGCCCCGGCGGACGGACCGAGCGCGTGGACCCCGGGTGACGGCGCCGTGCTCGTCACCGGCGGCACAGGCGCCCTGGGCGCCCACGTGGCGCGCTGGGCCGTCCGGCAGGGCGCCCGCCACCTGCTCCTCGTCAGCCGCCGGGGCGAACAGGCCCCCGGCGCCGCGGAGCTCCGTACCGAACTCGAGGAGTCGGGCGCCCGCGTGACGATGGCGGCCCTGGACGTCTCCGTGCGCGAGGACCTGGCCGCGCTCCTCGCCGAACACCCCGTGGACGCGGTGTTCCACGCGGCCGGAGTGCTGGACGACGGGACGCTTCTCACCAGCGACTCCGACCAGGTGCGGCGCGTGATGGGTCCCAAGGCCGAGGCGGCGCTGCTGCTCGACGAGCTGACCAGGGACACCGACCTCAGCGCGTTCGTCCTGTTCTCCTCGCTCGCCGGAACCGTCGGCAGTCCGGGACAGGGCGTGTACGCGGCCGCCAACGCCGTACTGGACGCGCTGGCCGAGCGGCGGCGGGCCGAGGGCCTCCCCGCCACGTCCATCGCCTGGGGTCCCTGGGCGGGCGCCGGCATGGCCGCGGCCGCCGGTGACCGACGCCGCGGACAGGGAGCGGTGACCCCGCTCGCACCCGAGACCGCACTGTCGGCGCTGGAAGCACTCCTCAACGCGGGTACCGTCACCCGGTTGGTCGTCGCGGCCGACTGGAACCGTTTCGTGCCCGCGTTCACGGCAGCCCGCCCGAGCGCACTCCTCACACCGCTGAGCCCGGCCGCCCTGACGACCGCTCCGGGCCAGGCCGCATCCGCCCACGAGGCCGACACGGCCACGGGCGGCCTGCGCTTCCGCGTCGCCTCCCTGCCACGTGAGGCCGGAATACGCCTGGTCCTCGACGAGGTGCGCTCCCGCGCCGCCGCCGTACTCGGTCATACCGGACCCGAACAGGTGGGCCCGGAACGGGCGTTCCGCGACCTCGGTGTCGACTCGCTGATCGGGGTGGAACTGCGCAACGTCCTGGCGGCGGGCTGCGGCGTCCCCCTGCCGGCCACGGCCGTCTTCGACCACCCGACACCGCAGGCTCTCGCCACACACATCTACGGCGCACTGCGCGAGGGGATCGAGGCCGAGGACGCCCAGCCCGGGCAGGCCGCCGTCACCCCGGTCACGACGGCCGCTGTCGACGAGCCGGTGGCGATCGTCGGGATGGCGTGCCGTTTCCCCGGCGGCGTGGACTCCCCGGAGAGCCTGTGGGCCCTGCTGGAGGAGGGGCGCGACGGCATCTCCGACTTCCCCGCCGACCGCGGCTGGACCGGCCTGGACCTCCTCTACGAGCGCTACGTCCGCACGGAGGACGGTACGGCGGCCCTCGACCACGTGCGGGTGGGCGGCTTCCTCGACGATGTAGCGGGCTTCGATGCGGAGTTCTTCGGTGTGTCGCCGCGTGAGGCGTTGGCGATGGATCCGCAGCAGCGGTTGTTGCTGGAGTCGTCGTGGGAGGCGGTGGAGCGGGCGGGGATCGATCCGCGGTCGTTGCGCGGCGGCCGGGTCGGGGTGTTCGCGGGTACCAACGGGCAGGATTATCCGGCGCTGTTGGGCATGTCGGAGGGTGACTTCGGCGGGTATGTGGGCACGGGCAGCGCGGCGAGTGTGCTGTCGGGGCGTCTGGCGTATGTGCTGGGGCTTGAGGGTCCGGCGGTCACGGTGGACACCGCCTGCTCGTCGTCCCTGGTGGCCCTGCATCTGGCCGTGCAGTCGCTGAGGTCCGGCGAGTGTGATCTGGCGCTTGCGGGTGGCGTGACGGTGATGTCGACGCCGGGTGCGTTCGTGGAGTTCAGTCGTCAGGGTGGTCTGGCGGGGGACGGCCGGTGCAAGGCGTTCGCGGACGGCGCGGACGGCACCGGCTGGGGTGAGGGCGTCGGCGTGCTGCTGGTGGAGCGGCTGTCGGATGCCCGGGCGCGTGGTCACCGGGTGCTGGCGGTGGTGAAGGGCAGCGCGGTCAACCAGGACGGTGCGTCCAACGGGCTGACGGCGCCGAACGGTCCGTCGCAGCAGCGCGTGATCCGTGCCGCGCTCGCGGACGCCAGGGTGTCCCCGTCGGACGTCGATGTGGTGGAGGCGCACGGGACGGGTACGCGGTTGGGTGACCCGATCGAGGCGCAGGCGCTGCTGGCCACCTACGGGCAGGACCGTGACGCGGACCGGCCGTTGTGGCTGGGGTCGGTGAAGTCGAACTTCGGTCACACGCAGGCGGCTGCGGGTGTGGCCGGTGTGATCAAGATGGTGGAGGCGTTGCGGCACGGTGTCGTGCCGGCGACGCTTCATGTGGACGAGCCGTCGTCGCGGGTGGACTGGTCGACGGGCGCGGTGCGCCTGGTGACGGAGCGGCAGGAGTGGCCGTCGGTGGACCGTCCTCGCCGTGCGGGTGTGTCCTCCTTCGGCCTCAGCGGCACCAACGCCCACGTCATCCTCGAACAAGCCCCTCAGCAAGAGTCCGCGTACACACAGGACGCCGACGACGCGTTGGTGCCTTGGCTCGTGAGTGGCCGTAATGAGAGGGCCCTGCGTGCCCAGGCCGGTCGTCTCCTCGCGACTCTGGACGAGTTGCCCGAGCCCGGTGTCGTGGACGTCGCCGGCGCCCTCGCGCACTCCCGCTCGTCGTTCGAGCACCGTGCCGTGGTGGTCGCCGCTCACCGGGACCAGTTCGTCGAAGACCTGCGCGCCCTGTCCGAGGGCGAACCCGGCCCGCACACAGTCACCGGCGTCACACACCACGGCCGCACGGCCTTCCTCTTCTCCGGCCAGGGCGCGCAGCGTGCCGGCATGGGGCGTGAGCTGTACGACGCGTTCCCGGTGTTCGCGGACGCCTTCGACGCGGTGTGTGCACACGTCGGCGCGGAGCTGAAGGACGTCGTCTTCGGTGACGACGCGGAGCGTCTGGGCCGTACGGAGTGGACGCAGCCGGCGCTGTTCGCGGTCGAGGTGGCGTTGTTCCGGCTGCTGGAGTCGTGGGGTGTGCGCCCGGACTTCGTGGGCGGGCACTCGATCGGTGAGATCGCGGCTGCGCATGTGGCTGGTGTGCTGTCGCTGGAGGACGCCTGCACGCTGGTGACCGCGCGGGGCCGTCTGATGCAGGCCCTGCCGGAGGGCGGGGTGATGGTCGCGGTGGAGGCGGCCGAGGACGAGGTCCTGCCGCTCCTGAGCGGCCGCGAGGCCGAGGTGTCGGTGGCGGCGGTCAACGGCCCGAAGGCCGTCGTCCTCGCCGGTACCGAGACCGCCGTGACCGAGATCGCCGAGGCTCTGGCCGCTCAGGGCAGCCGTACCTCCCGCCTCCGTGTCTCCCACGCGTTCCACTCACCCCTGATGGAGCCGATGCTGGCG
>MUNG01000474.1 GCA_002154585.1 Streptomyces pseudogriseolus | reverse complement strand
GCCGGCGGGCCACGCTCACCGAGTCCACCAGCGGGTGCAGGGCGAAGGCCTTCACGGCGGTGGCACGCGACCCCGACCGGGCGGCGGCCAGCACCTCGCGCTCCACGGCCTTCACCGCGCTCACCAGACCGACGGCGTGCCCCGGGAGGGGATCGACGGAGACCGGGTGCGCCCCGTTGGCGTCCACCAGGCAGGGCACCTCGATCACGGCGTCCTCATCCAGTGCCGAAAGGGTGCCGCGATTGCGGACGTTGAGGATCAGCGTGGCACGTTCGTCCCGGGCGACGGCCCGCATCAGCGCGAGCGCCACCTTCTCGTAACCGCCGGACAGGTCGTCCGCCTCCCGCTCCCCCGCGCCGNNTCGCCTCGCGCTCGGCGCGGGTGCGGTTCCACAACTCCAGGGCGGAGACGTCCGGGCCGGCCGTCCCGGCGTAGAAGCCCTCCTGCTGGTCGCGCAGAAAGGCGCCGCGGGTCCGGGCCGCCTGCTGGTAGGCCCGCACGGCCTCGCGGTTGAAGTAGTAGTAGTGCAGGTACTCGTTGGGGACCGCGCCCAGGGAGCGCAGCCAGTCCGCGCCGAAGAGACGGCCCTCCTCGAACGAGCCAAGCAGCGCGGGGTCGGCCAGCAGACGCGGCAGCCGGTCCTCGCCGGCCACGCGCAGACCGCGTACCCAGCCGAGGTGGTTGAGCCCCACGTAGTCGATCCACGCCTCGTCCGGCCGCGCCCCCAGCACCCGGGCGATACGGCGGCCGAGGCCGACCGGTGAGTCGCAGATGCCGATGACACGGTCGCCGAGGTGGCGGGACATGGCCTCGGTGACCAGGCCCGCCGGGTTGGTGAAGTTGATGACCCAGGCGTCGGGCGCGAGGCGGGCCACCCGGCGGGCGATGTCGTCGGCGACGGGGACCGTGCGCAGACCGTAGGCGATGCCTCCGGCCCCCACGGTCTCCTGGCCGAGCACCCCCTCGGCGAGGGCCACGCGCTCGTCGTTCGCCCTGCCCTCCAGGCCGCCGACGCGGATGGCGGAGAACACGAAGTCCGCGCCGCGCAAGGCCTCGTCCAGATCGGTGGTGGTGGACACCTCGACCGGGTCGGGCACCCCGGCGGCCTGCTCGGCCAGCACCCGGGACACCGCGCGCAGCCGCCCGGCGTCCACGTCGTGCAGCACGACGTGCGTCACCCGCCCCTCGGCACGGTCCGCGAGCAGCGCCCCGTACACGAGCGGCACCCGGAACCCACCACCACCAAGAATCGTCAGCCTCACACCCCGACCCTACTAGCGCCCCCCAGGGGCGCGGGGAACTGCGCGCTCAACCCCCAC
>MUNG01000473.1 GCA_002154585.1 Streptomyces pseudogriseolus | reverse complement strand
TCGCCGGGCACTCCATGGGCGGCATGACGGTGATGGCCGCCTCCGGACGTCCCGCCTTCCGCGAACACGCCGCCGCCGTCCTGCTGTGCAGCACCGGCAGCACGCGGCTCGTCCCCGAGTCGACGGTGCTGCCCCTGCGGCCGGGCCGGGTACGGACCTGGATCACCGGGCACATCCTCGGCAGCCGCGCCCCGCTGGGCCCGGTCACCCCCGCCGCCCGGCGCATCCTCAAGTACGCGACGATGGGGCCGGCTTCGGCGCCGGAGATGGTGGAGGCCTGCGCCCGCATCGTGCACGCCTGCCCCCGCACGGTGCGCCACGCCTGGTCGCACGTGCTCGCCTCCCTCGATCTCGACGCGGGCGTACGGGAGTTGCGGGTGCCGACCGAGATCGTCGCCGGCACCGCCGACCGGCTCACCCCGCCCGTGCACGCGCGCGCGCTCGCCGCCGCGCTGCCCGACTGCCGCGGCCTCACCGAACTGCCCGGCGTCGGCCACATGACGCCCGTCGAGGCGCCCGACCTGGTCACCACGCGGATCCGGGACCTCGTCACCGCCCACGTGCGTGCCCAGCAGCCCGCCGTACCCGCCGAGGAGAGCGCATGAGCAGGGTCAGTCTCGAAGGAAAGGTCGCCGTCGTCACC
>MUNG01000472.1 GCA_002154585.1 Streptomyces pseudogriseolus | reverse complement strand
CGGCGTGGAGTACGCCGGGGCTGGGCGGCCGGTCGGTCAGGCGTGGGCGATGCGCCGGTGCTTGGGGGGTATCGGCCCGTAGTCGAGCGGTACCGGCCGGCCTCGCTGAATCTCCCTGCGCTCGTGCTCCGACTTGCCGCCGAACACGCCGTGCTTGGCGCGGGTCTCCGGGGAGAGGGCGCGGGCGAGGCATTCGGCGGTGAACTCGCAGACCGCGCAGATGCTCTTGGCGGCTGCGACGCCGCGGCGGTCCTGCGGGTGAGGGAACATCAGGTCGGGATCGACCTGCGCGCATGGGGCGTACTGCATGAAGGTGGGCGCGGTGCTCATTCGTTCCCCTCCCCTGTCTCCTCCTCGGCGGGGGCGAGCATCGGCAGTGCGGCCGCGGCGTTCCCGAACAGGGCGTCCAGGAAGTTGTCGAGGAGTTCCTCCCCCGCCTCCGTGAAGGTGGGCTTTACAGATATATGCGTTCCACCCGGGTTCCTCGTCACACCAGGTATAACCTCACCCGTCACAGAGTCAACACACTCGCCGGTCTGCTGGATGTGGCGGGCGCGCTTCTTGAGGATGTTGTCCCGGAAGGACTTGCGGACGACCCACTCGGTTTCGCCCTTGTCGTCCGCCCACCGCAGGAACGCCTCGGGGTCGGTGACCTCGAAAAACGGCAGCTTCACGGACTCGGTGAAGATGGCGGCGCGTGCGCCGTCGATCTCGGCAACCGTGGTGAGGATCCCGGGGTTGTCGCGGATGAAGTTCTTGTTCGCGTCGATGATCGGGTCGCACAGGGCGTTCCAGTACGCCTTGACGCGGTAGGCCATCGCGGCATTCAGCGCGAGCTCCTGCGGCGACGGCCCGGTCTGCTCCGGCGCGCTCGGCTTCTCCTCGGACATGCGATTCATGGCCTTTCTGGTGTGCCGGTTTGTACCGGCTTTGGAGCGTGGAGGGCCTGCTGCCGGTGATCTCTCGCTACATGGACGGAGTGAGAGCCGAAAGCGTTACAGCAGCCCTGGTGTGGCTGTTCGCTCGTACAACCACAGATGCAGACTGTACACCAGGTCAAAGCCCGTTGCGAGGGATCTACCCGAGACGCAAGCCCGCCCGCCGCCTACGTTCCGACCCGCCAGAAGCGAGCACGGCGGAACGCGCACCCGCCGGCGCACGCCACGGCACCGGCACCGTCTCGTCCGGACTCGTGAGACGGCGCCGGCCAGGGAAGCGGCCGACCGGTCCGGCCATGACGGCATGCCCCGGTAGCGAGCCGGGGCGCCGCGGTTCAAGTCCGCGGGCTCGCTGACCGCCGGCCGCTTCCCGCCCCTTCTCCAAGCTGCGCAGCAGGAGCAGCAGATGGCCCTCCAGGCGCCCCGCTACATCACGTACATCCCGCTCACCGACCTGCCGCCGGACCCGGCCAACCCCAAGAAGCACGAGCTCGAACGCATCATCGCGTCGATCAAGGACCACGGTTTCATCAGCACCCCCGTCGTGGACGAGCGCACCGGCCTCACGATCGACGGCCACGGCCGCCGCTCGGCCCTGATCGAGATGCAGGTCCGCGGCGAACCCGCCCCCGGCGGGCTCCTGGTGGACGACGACGGCGGATGGCTCGTCCCCGTCACCCGCGGCTGGGCCTCCGAGAACGACCACCAGGCGCACGCCGTGCTCATCCTCCTCAACCGGCTGCAGGAGGCCGGCGGCTGGTACCCGGCGCCGCTCGCGGCGATCCTCGAGGAACTCGCCACCTCGGACGCCGACCTGTTCGACTCTCTCGCCTACACCGACGACGAGATGGAAAGCCTGCTCCGCCAGGTGGACCCCGAGAAGCTCCCCCAGGGCACCGAAGACGACGAGGACAGCACCCGCCCGGCGGGCGACGACTTCGACAGCGGCCTCGGCGACAGCGGCGACAACGAACGCACCGGCACCCTGTGCTGCCCCGCGTGCGGGCACCTGTTCACGCCGGGACAGTAACCGGCTGATCACCTACGTTCCGCACCATGTCCCGCCGTAAGCACCGCCGCAAGCACCTCGCGCCGGCGCGCGCACGGCTGATGACGCCCGAGGTCGAGGCGCGCCTGATCGAGGCCAGCCGCGCGGGCCTGGCCGTGGACCTCGCCGCCGTGCACGCCGGGATCTCCCGGGCGACGTTCCTGCGTTGGATGGCCTACGGCCGCACCGAGCTGGTGGACCGCTCCGCGGGCAAGGACCCCGACCCCGAACTCGACGTGTTCGTGGAGTTCTACGAGAAGGTGGAGCGGGCCCGGGCGTCCGCGGCGCTCTCCGCCGCCCTGGACATCCGCCGCGCCTCCCGCGGCGGCATCGTCACCAAGGAGACGCACCGCAAGTTCGATCCCCACTCCGGCAAGGTGCTGGAGGAGACCGTCATCGACAAGACGCCCCCGGACTGGCGGGCGGGCGCCTGGTACCTGGAGCGGCAGCACCGCAAGCAGTACGGCAAGGAAGACCACTTGGAGGTCGAGCTGACCGGCGCGGCCGGCGGCCCGCTGCAGGTGGAGCAGACCGGCCCCGCCGCCGACCTGGCCACCCGCCTCGCCGAGACGCTGCACGCCCTGCAGTACCCCGACACCGACGGCCAGGACCCCGACGACGACAGCCACGGCGCCGAGTGAGCCCGGGACGCTAACCCTCCCGCCGGAGCACGGTGCACCTCCCTGCTCGCCAGCACCGGAGGACACCGTGCCCACCCCGCAAATCATCAGCCGCTCGACCTGGGGCGCCAGCGCCTGGCGCGGCACCCCCGCATCCGTCCCGCTCTCCCGCAGGACGGAGTTCTACGTCCACTACGACGGCGGCCACCCCGTGACGCGCACGGGGTACGCCATCATGCGCGCCATCGAGGCCCAGCACATCGGTCAGGGCTGGTCCGGGGTCGGCTACCACTTCGTGGTCGACCAGCAGGGGAACATCTACGAGGGCCGCGGCTGGGGCCTGGTCGGCGCGCACTGCCCCGACCACAACACCAGCGGCATCGGCGTGCAGATCGCCATTGGCGGCGACCAGAAGCCGAGCGAGAAGGCGCTGGCCGCGTGCCGGGCCCTGTACGAACTCGCCTGCAAGAAGACCGGCAAGACCCTCGCCAAGCGCGGGCACCGCGACGGCTTCGCCACCCTGTGCCCGGGCGGCACCCTGTACGCGTGGGTGCGGGCTGGCATGCCCGCGGGCGACTACGAGGCCTCCCCCGCGCCGGGCGGCTCCCTGCCCGGTGGGACCGCCAAGAGCGTGTCCCGCAAGCGCGTCACCATCAACGGCCTGAGCTACGGCTACGGCTCCGTCGGCGCCCATGTGACCGCCGTCGGCAAGGCCCTGGTGAAGCTCGGTTTCGGCCGCCACTACACCAGCGGCCCCGGCCCGACCTGGACGGACGCCGACACCCGCAACTACCAGGACTACCAGGAGAGCCTGGGCTTCACCGGCGACGACGCCGACGGCGTTCCCGGGACGACGTCCCTCAAGCAGCTGCTCGGTACGCTGCCCAGCCGGAAGGTCACGGCCAAGCCGATGCCGCCGTTCCCGGGCAGGGACGCCTTCGGCAACGGCAAGAGCAACGCGCACATCAAGCTCCTCGGCGAGCAGCTCGTCCGCAAGGGCTACGGCAAGCACTACCGCACCGGCCCGGGCCCCAAGTGGTCCGACGCCGACCGGAAGAACGTCCGCGACTTCCAGCTCTCGCAGGCCGCGCTCAAGGGCGCACCGGACGGTCTGCCCGGGCCGCTCACCTGGAAGCTGCTGTTCTCCTGACCCCTCGGCCGGCCCGCCCCCGCGGGCCGGCCCCGTTCCGAAAGGCCCTCCGTGGCAGGCGAGACCGTCATCACCGTCGTCGGCAACCTGGTCGACGACCCCGAGCTCCGATTCACCCCCTCCGGCGCCGCGGTGGCCAAGTTCCGCGTCGCCTCGACCCCGCGCACCTTCGACCGGCAGACCAACGAGTGGAAGGACGGCGAGAGCCTGTTCCTCACCTGCGCCGTGTGGCGGCAGGCCGCCGAGAACGTCGCCGAGTCCCTGCAGCGCGGCATGCGAGTCATCGTGCAGGGCCGCCTCAAGCAGCGGTCCTACGAGGACCGCGAGGGCGTCAAGCGCACCGTGTACGAGCTGGACGTCGAGGAAGTCGGCGCGAGCCTGCGCAACGCCACCGCCCGCATCACCAAGGCCTCGCCCGGGCAGCGTTCGCAGGCGCAGGCACGCCCGGCGGGGGATGACCCGTGGACGACGAGCGCGCCGCCCACGGACGAGCCTCCGTTCTAGACGGCCCAGGCCAGCGGCAGGCTGTCCAGGGACAGCCCCTCTACCTCCGGCTCCTCCTCAACGGGAGGGGCCGGAGCCGTTTCCGGCGCGGCCGTGTCGTCCTCGGCCGGGTCCGGCTCGGCGGCCGGGGGTTCTTCCTCGGGTGCCGGGTCCGGCTCGGCGGCCGCAGGCGGTTCCTCCACGGGTGCCGGGTCCGGCTCGGCTTCTACCGGGGTGGTGGGCTCCGGCGGCGTCTCCTCGGCAGGAACGTCGTCAGCCGGAGGCTCCTGCGGCGGGGAGTCCTGCGGCGCTGCGGGCTCTTCCTCCACCGGGGCGGTGGGCTCCGGCTGAGTCTGCGCGGGCGACTCGGCGGGGCCGGTCTGCGGACCGGTCTTCTCCGGTGCCGCCTGCCCGGGCGTCGGCGTTGTAGTCACCGGCGGCTTGGCTGGCGTGGCGGGCTTCACCACCGGGGCAGGCTTCGGCGCCGGGGCGGGATCGCTCGGCGCTGGAGCGGCCGGTACGGACGGCGCATGCGCCGGCGGCAC
>MUNG01000471.1 GCA_002154585.1 Streptomyces pseudogriseolus | reverse complement strand
TCCACCGCGACCATCACCCCGCCCTCCGGCAGGGCCTGCATCAACCGCCCGCGCGCGGTCACCAGCGTGCAGGCGTCCTCCAGCGACAGCACACCGGCCACATGCGCAGCCGCGATCTCGCCGATCGAGTGCCCGCCCACGAAGTCAGGGCGCACACCCCACGACTCCAGCAGCCGGAACAACGCCACCTCGACCGCGAACAGCGCCGGCTGCGTCCACTCCGTACGCCCCAGACGCTCACCGTCCTCACCGAAGACGACGTCCTTCAGCTCCGCACCCACGCGCGCGCACACCGCGTCGAAGGCCTCCGCGAACACCGGGAACGCCTCATACAGCTCACGCCCCATCCCCGCACGCTGCGCACCCTGCCCCGAGAACAGGAACGCAGCCTTGCCCGGGCCCTGGGCGGTGTCGGTGAAGACGTCGGCGGCGGCTTCGCCCCGCGCCAACGCCTCGACGGAGGCGACGAGTTCGACCCGGTCGGCGCCCACGACGGCGGCGCGGTACGGGTGGGCGGCGCGGGTCGTGGCGAGCGAGGCGGCCACGTCGTAGGGGTCGGCCTCCGGCCGGGTGGCGAGGTGGTCGGCCAGGCGGCGGGCCTGGGCGCGCAGGGACTCCTCGTCACGGGCGGACAGGACCCACGGCAGGGCGGGGAGGGCCGCTCGCGGCTCCGGGGCGACGGCCTCGTCACTTTCCTCGGCCGGCGGCTGCGGGGCCTGCTCGACGATGACGTGGGCGTTGGTGCCGGACACGCCGAAGGCGGAGACGCCGACGCGGCGCGGGTGGTCGGTCTCCGGCCAGTCGTGCGCCTCGGTGAGGAGCCGGACGTGGCCGGCGTCCCAGTCGACGTGGGTGGAGGGCCGTTCGGCGTGCAGGGTGGGGGGCAGCACGCCGTGGCGCAGGGCGAGGACGGACTTGATGACGCCGACGACGCCGGCGGCGGCCTGGGTGTGGCCGAGGTTGGACTTGGCCGAGCCGAGCAGCAGGGGCCGGTCGGCGGGGCGGCCCTGGCCGTAGGTGGCGAGCAGCGCCTGCGCCTCGATGGGGTCGCCGAGCGCGGTGCCGGTGCCGTGCGCCTCGACGGCGTCGATCTCGGCGGCGGGGAGCCCGGCGTTGGCCAGGGCGGCGAGGATGACGCGCTGCTGGGACAGGCCGTTGGGGGCGGTGAGACCGTTGGAGGCGCCGTCCTGGTTGACGGCGCTGCCGCGCACGACCGCGAGCACGGGGTGGTTGTTGCGGCGGGCGTCGGACAGGCGTTCCACGACGAGGATGCCGGCGCCCTCGGCCCAGCCGGTGCCGTCGGCGTCGTCGGAGAACGCCTTGCAGCGGCCGTCGCCGGCGAGACCGCCCTGGCGGGCGAACTCGCCGAACGCGCCGGGGCTGGACATGACGGTGACTCCGCCGACGACCGCCAGGGAGCACTCGCCGGACCGCAGGGACTGGGCGGCCAGGTGGAGGGCGACCAGGGAGGAGGAACAGGCGGTGTCGACGGTGACGGCGGGCCCCTCCAGGCCGAGGGTGTAGGCGACCCGGCCGGAGAGGACCGACATGGAGTTGCCGGTGAGGAGGTGTCCGCGGACGTCGTCGGGCACCTCGGTCAGGCCGGAGGTGTAGCCCTGGTCGCTGCATCCGACGAAGACGCCGGAGCGGCTGCCGCGCAGGGTGGCCGGGTCGATGCCCGCGTGTTCGAGGGACTCCCAGACGACTTCGAGCAGCAGGCGCTGCTGCGGGTCCATGGCGAGGGCTTCGCGCGGGGAGATGCCGAAGAAGGCGGGGTCGAAGCGGTCCGCGTCGTGGACGAAGCCGCCGCGGCGGTGGCCGGAGCCGGACTCGGAGCCGGGGGCCGGGGCGGTGGGCCAGCCTCGGTCGGCGGGCCAGTCCGTCACCGCGTCCGTCCCGGAGACCAGCAGGTTCCAGAAGTCGTCCGGGTTGCGCACGTCTCCGGGCAGCCGGCAGCTCATGCCGACGACGGCGATGGGCTCCTGGTCGCGGGCCTCCAGCTGCCGCAGCTTGCGGCGCGTGGTGTGGAGATCGACGGTGACCCGCTTGAGGTAGTCCCGAAGCTGCGCTTCCTTCGTCATGGACTGCCCCCATGCTGTTCGGTTCGATGACGGAACGGGTGGTGCCGCGGGGAGGGGCCGGGTTCCGGGCCGGACGCCCGGTGGTCCGGTGGGTCCGGGTGACCCGGCCGGTGGTGATCTCCTCGTGCGGTGGGGACAGCATGACCCGCCCGGTCACCCGATTTCGGCTCCCGGCGGGGTTGTCTGGGGAAACCCTTGGAAATCGTCCGCGCTTCGCCGTTCGCGCAGGCCGGAGCGCCGTACCGGACGCCGCCCGGGCGCCGTGTCGGATCACGGTCCCGCGGGGGCCGAGCCGCCGCCCCGCGGGTCGCCCGCCGTCAGCTGTAGGGCGGCGGGGCGCCCCGTGTGAGCACGGTGTGCAGGACGCCGAAGGCGTCGCGCAGGGCCGCCAGGGCCTCCTTGATGCGCCAGGCGGAGCGGTCGCGCGGGCCGACCGCGTTGGAGACGGTGCGGATCTCCAGGAACGGCGTGCCCTGGCCGGCGGCGGCCTCGGCCGCGCCGAAGCCCTCCATCGCCTCGGCGGCGGCCTGGTGACGTTCGCGCAGTTCGGCGGCGCGTTCGGCTGTGCCGGTGGCGGTGGAGACGGTCAGGACGGGTGCGTGGACGGCGCCGAGGCCGCGGGCGACGGCCGCGGCGAGGTGGGGTGCGCTGCGGTACTCGGTGACGCCGAAGCCGAGGGTGTCGACGGACAGGAAGCCGTCGGGCGAGTCGGCGCCCAGGTCGGCGGCGACGACCCGGTCGGCGACGACGACGGACCCGAGGGCGGCGACGGGGGCGAATCCGCCCGCGATGCCGGCCGAGATGACGAGGTCGTAGGGCTCGTCGCGGGCCGCCGCGGCGGTGAGCGCGGCCGCGGTGGTGGCCGCCGACGCGGCGGGGCCCACTCCCCCGGCGACGAGGTCGGCGCGGATCGGCAGATGGCCGAGGCCGGCTCCGCCCGTCGTGACGCGGACGGTGCTGCGTCCCGGGGTCGCGGGCGGCGGGCAGGTGGTGACAGGGCAGAGCCCCCGGGCCGCGGCGTCGCGTTCGGCGGCGACCGCGGTGACGACGAGGAGGCGGACGGCTCTCATGAGGAGATCTGGACCTGCCCGTGGTCGCCGATGACGAGGCGGTGGGTGGCGGGCAGCCGGGGCGCGAGGGTGACCTTGACGTCCCGTCCGACCAGGGACGCCTCGACCCGGCGGATACCGTCGAAGGACGCCCCGCGCAGGAGGATGGAGTACTCGATCTCGCTGTGGCTGATCCGGCAGTCCTCGGCGACCGACGTGGACGGTCCGACGTAGGAGTCGGTGACGACGCTGCCCGCGCCGATGATGGCGGGACCGACGATCCGGGAGCGCCGCACCTGGGCGCCGTCCTCGATCCGGACCCGCCCGATGATCTCGCTCTCCTCGTCCACGCATCCGTCGACGCGGGGCTGGAGGCGCTCCAGGAGGGTGCGGTTGACCTCCAGCATGTCGGTGACGTTGCCGGTGTCCTTCCAGTAGCCGGTGATGACGGTGGAGCGCACGGTCATCCGCTGGTCGATCATCCACTGGAGGGCGTCGGTGATCTCCAGCTCGCCGCGCGGGGAGGGCTCGATGGCGCGGACGGCGTCGTGGACGACGGGGCTGAAGAGGTAGACGCCGGCGACGGCGAGGTCGCTGCGGGGCGTCTTCGGCTTCTCCTCGAGCTCCACGACGTTGCCCTGGTCGTCGGTCACGGCCACGCCGAAGGCGCTGGGGTCGCCGACGCGGGTGAGCAGGATCTGCGCGTCGCAGGGGTTCTTGCGGAACTCGTCGACGACGTCGCCGATGCCGTCGAGGACGAAGTTGTCGCCGAGGTACATCACGAAGTCGTCGTCGCCGAGGAAGGGGCGGGCGATGAGGACCGCGTGGGCGAGCCCCAGGGGTTCGCTCTGCGGGATGTAGGTGACGTCGAGGCCGAAGGCGGAGCCGTCGCCGACCGCGGCTTCGATCTCGGCGGCGGTGCTGCCGACGATGACGCCGACCTCGGTGATGCCGGCGGCGGCGATGGACTCCAGTCCGTAGAAGAGGATCGGTTTGTTGGCAACCGGGACCAGCTGCTTGCTGGACGTGTGGGTGATCGGTCGCAGTCGCGTACCGGATCCCCCCGCGAGCACAAGAGCCTTCACTGTTCCCTCCAGGTGGCAGAGGTGGGCGGCCGGCGCCGCCAGGGGCGTTCCGGCCGTGTGTGGAGCGGATTCGGCGGGTGTGTGACGCGCGCGGTCGTGCGGGCGCCGGGGGCCTGGTGGTGGGGC
>MUNG01000470.1 GCA_002154585.1 Streptomyces pseudogriseolus | reverse complement strand
TCGCGGCTATCGATACGTCCGCCTCACGCCCGTCGAGCAGCGGCAGGACCTCGTCCTCGGCCGCCTCGACGGCGATCATCGCCCCGCCGTCCGGCAGGGCCTGCATCAACCGCCCGCGTGCGGTGACAAGCGCGCACGCGTCCTCCAGCGACAGCACACCGGCCACATGCGCAGCCGCGATCTCGCCGATCGAGTGCCCGCCCACGAAGTCCGGGCGCACACCCCACGACTCCAGCAGCCGGAACAACGCCACCTCGACCGCGAACAGCGCCGGCTGCGTCCACTCCGTACGGCCCAGACGCTCCGCGTCGTCACCGAAGACGACGTCCTTCAGCTCCGCGCCGACGTGTGCACACACCGCGTCGAAGGCGTCCGCGAACACCGGGAACGCGTCGTACAGCTCACGCCCCATGCCGGCACGCTGCGCGCCCTGACCGGAGAAGAGGAAGGCCGTGCGGCCCTCGGTGACGGCACCGACGGTGACCTGGGGTGCGGTACGGCCCTCGGCGAGCGCGAGGAGCCCGGTCATGAGCTCGTCCCGATCGTGGCCTCGTATCACGGCACGGTTCTCGAAGAAGGTCCGCTGCGTGACGAGTGCGGCGGCCACGGCATCGGGACGGATGTCCTGGTCACTCCGTACGTACGCGAGCAGGCGGGCGGCCTGGGCGCGCAGGGCGTCAGTGCCCTGACCCGAGACGACCCAGGGGATCAGGGGCAGAGCATCGGGCTCGGCGTCCTGACCAGCTGTTTCCTCAGGAGCTTGTTCGAGGATGACGTGGGCGTTGGTGCCGCTGAGGCCGAAGGAGGAGACACCCGCACGGCGGGGTCGGTCGACCGCCGGCCACTCCTGCCGCTCGGTCACCAGGCGTACCCCGCCCGTCGACCAGTCCACCCGCGACGACGGCTCGTCCACGTGCAACGTCTGCGGCACGACCCCGTGCCGCAGCGCCTCCACCATCTTGATCACACCGGCCACACCCGCAGCCGCCTGCGTGTGACCCAGGTTCGACTTCACCGACCCCAGCCACAGCGGACGGTCGGCGTCGCGGTCCTGCCCGTAGGTGGCCAGCAGCGCCTGCGCCTCGATCGGGTCACCCAGCCGCGTGCCCGTTCCGTGCGCCTCGACCACATCGACGTCCGACGGGGACACCCTGGCGTCCGCGAGCGCGGCACGGATCACGCGCTGCTGCGACGGACCGTTGGGCGCCGTCAGCCCGTTGGACGCACCGTCCTGGTTCACCGCCGACCCTCGCACCACCGCCAGCACGCGGTGACCGCGCGCACGGGCGTCCGAGAGCCGCTCGACCAGCAGTACGCCGACACCCTCACCCCAGCCGGTGCCGTCCGCGCCCTCCGCGAACGCCTTGCACCGGCCGTCCTCCGCCAGACCTCCCTGGCGACGGAACTCGGCGAAAGCGGCCGGGGTGGACATCACGGTGACGCCGGCGACCAGGGCCATCGCGCACTCGCCCGTGGCGAGCGAGCGCGCGGCCCAGTGCAGCGCCACCAGGGAGGACGAGCAGGCGGTGTCGACGGTGACGGCCGGACCCTCAAGGCCCAGGACATAGGCCAGACGCCCGGACAGCACGCTTGCCGCGCTGCCCGTGCCCACGTACCCGCCGAAGTCACCCTCCGACATGCCCAAGAGGGCCGGATAGTCCTGGCCGTTGGTACCCGCGAACACCCCCACTCGGGTGCCTCGCAGCGACCGCGGATCGATCCCCGCCCGCTCCACCGCCTCCCACGAGGACTCCAGCAGCAGGCGCTGCTGCGGATCCATCGCCAACGCCTCACGCGGCGACACACCGAAGAACTCCGCGTCGAAGCCCGCGACGTCGTCGAGGAAGGCGCCCAGGGACGCGTGGTCGGGGTCCGAGGTGGCGAAGGCGGACAGTTCGGCCCAGCCGCGGTCGGCGGGGAACTCCCCCATGGTGTCCTCGCCGCGGACGAGTACGTCCCACAGCTGTTCGGGGCTTTCCACGCCGCCCGGGAAGCGGCAGGCCATTCCGACGATGGCGATCGGGTCGTCGGCCGGGGTGCCGCTCTCGCCGTACGGGAGCGGGGCAGGCGCGTGGACGTCCTGCGGTGCCTGTGGACCGAAGGCGGTCAGCAGGTGGTCCACGACCGCCTGGGGGGTGGGGTGGTCGAAGACGAGGGTCGCCGGCAGCGGCAGGCCGGTCTCACGGCTGAGGCTGTTGCGCAGTTCCAGGGCGGTGAGCGAGTCCAGTCCCAGCCGGGTGAACGACAGATCGAGGCCGATCGAGGCTCCGGACGCGTGTCCCAGCACGGTGGACAGGGTGGTGCGCACCAGGTCGGTGAGCGCGTCGCGGCGCTTCGGTTCCGGCAGCTGCGCGAAGCCCTGGGAGGCAGGCGTCCCCTGGGCGGACGCGGCTGCGGTGCGCAGGGCGGGGCGGCCCGTCAGGGAGCGCAGGAGCGGCGGGAGGTGGTCGGCGACCCGGCGGAGGGCGGCACGGTCCACGTGCAGGGCGACCGGGGTGCTGCCGGTGTGGGACAGCGCGCGGTCGAAGAGGGCCAGCGCGTCATCGGTGGGCAGGGCGGCGATACCGTTGCGGGTGGCCCGGTGGTGGGTGGCGTCGGTCAGGTCCCGCGTCATGGAGCTGTCCGCTTCCCAGAGTCCCCAGGCGATGGACAGCGCGGGGCGGCCCTCGGCGCGCATCGTGGCGGCGAGGGCGTCGAGGAAGCTGTTCGCGGCCACGTAGTTCCCCTGGCCGGGCCCCGCGAGGGTGGCCGCGGCGGAGGAGAACAGCACGAACGCCGACAGCCCGTGGTCCCTGGTGAGCTCACGCAGGTGGCATGCGGCGTCGGCCTTGGGCCGCAGCACGGCGGAGAGCCGGGCCGGGGTGAGGGAGGTGACGACGCCGTCGTCGAGAAGGCCCGCGGCGTGGACGACGGCGCCGAGTGGACGGTCGTCCGGGATGGCGCGAATGACGTCGGCTAGGGCGTCGCGGTCGGCGACGTCACAGCTGACGACGGTGGTCCGGGCGCCGTGCGAGGCGAGGTCGGCGATCAGTTCGGCGGTTCCCGGGGCGTCCGGTCCGCGGCGCGTCGCGAGCAGCAGGTGCCGGACGCCGTGGCGGACGACGAGGTGGCGGGCCGTGGCCGCGCCGACGGTGCCGGTGCCGCCGGTGACGAGGACGGTACGGTCCGGGTCGAAGCGCACGACCGCGGTCCGTGGTGTGGTGTCTTCCCGGCCGGTGTCCGTCCTGGTGAGGGCGGGGGCGAGGATGCGCCCGTTCCGGAGGGCGAGGTCGTCGTGGTCGAGGCGGGCGGCGAGGGCGATGTCGGCGTCCGAGGGCGCGTCGTCGGTGTCGAGCAGCAGGAAGCGGCCCGGGTTCTCGGACTGGGCCGACTTGACGAGCCCGCGGACCGCGGCCGCCGCCAGGTCGGTGACCGCCTCGTCACCGTTCACGGCGACCGCGCGCCGGGTCACCAGGAGGAGACGCGAGCCGGCCGCGCGCGGGTCGGTGAGCCAGCGCTGGAGCAGGGCCAGCGCGTGCGCGGTGGACGTGTGCACATCGGCGGGCGTGCACGCGCCTTCGCCCGCCCCCGCGTCTCCGTCCGCCGAGTACCAGGGAACGACCACCAGGTCGTCGTACACACCGTCGGAAGCGTTCTCGAGTACGTCGTCGGGGCCGGTGAGGCGGGTCGTCGCGGCGGGTTCCGGCAGGGAGGCGGGTCCGGCGGGGGTCCAGCTGACGGTGTAGAGGTCACCGGTACGGCCCCGGGCGTCGGCCGGAACGTCCTCGAGGTCGTGGGGCGTGACCGAGACCGTCCGGGCGGTCAGGACGGGGGCGCCGTCACCGTCCGACAGCCGGATCTCGGCGCCCGCCTCGGCCCCGGCCCCGAAGGCGGGGACGATGTGGACGCGGGCCGACGTGGCCGCGCGTGCGTACAGGGTGAGGCCCGACCAGGTGAGCAGCCAGGGGGCGGGGTGGCCGAGCGTGGTGAGCGCGACCATCGCACCGTCCAGGAGGGCGGGGTGCACGGCGAAGCGCGCGGCGTCCGCCTCCTGGTCCTCGTCCAGGGCGACTTCGGCGAAGACCTCGTCCCCGCGCCGCCAGACGGCCTTGAGAGTCGGCGGGACGGCATGCGCACCGTCCACGTCCAGGGCGTCGAAGTCGCCGTACAGCTCCTCGGGATCGACCGGAACCGCGCCCGCGGGCGGCCAAGTTCCCTCCGTGCCGGCCGCGTTCACGGCCTGCTCCTCGTCCTCGGCGCGCGACAGTGTGCCGTGGGCGTGGCGCGTCCAGGGCCGGGGGTCGTCGGCCGGGTCGGCCTCGGGGTCGAGGGGCCGTGCGTAGAGCGCGAAGCTCCAGCGGTCCTCGCCCTCGACCGCTTCGGTGACGGTCTGCACCTCGGTCTCGCCGGTGGCCGGCAGCGGCAGCGGCACGTCGACGTGCAGGTCGACGAGGTGGTGTGCGCCGAGGGCGCGTCCGGTGTGCAGGGCGAGGTCGGTGAGGACGGACCCGGCGACGAGCGTGCCGCCTCCGGTGGCGAGGTCGGCGAGCCACGGCTGGAGGCGGCGGGAGAGACGTCCGGTCGCCATGACCGTGGTCGAGTCGGCGAGGTGGACGCCGGTGGACAGCAGGGGGTGGTCGCCGCGGTGTCCGGAGGGGGCGACGACCGGGTCGAGCCAGTAGCGGTGCCGCTCGAAGGCATAGGTGGGCAGGTCGACGAGCGGAGGGGAGCCGGGGAGGAGGGCGTCCCAGTCGACGGGCAGGCCCGAGGTGTGCAGGGCGGCGAGGGCGGACACGGCGGTCCGCGGTTCGTCGTGGTCCTTGCGGAGGGTCGGAACGAACAGCAGTCCCTGGTCGTCCGGCACGCAGGCGCGGGCGAGGGCGGTGAGGGTGGCGTCCGGGCCGACCTCGACGAAACGGGTGACGCGCTTCTCCGCCAGGGCGGTCACACCGTCGGCGAAGCGGACGGCCTCGCGGACGTGGCGGACCCAGTAGTCGGGGGTGGTCAACTCGCCTTCGGCGGCGAGGCGGCCGGTGACGTTGGAGACGACCGGGATGGCCGGAGCGGCGTACGTCAGGCTCTCGGCGACCTGACGGAACTCCGCCAGCATCGGCTCCATCAGCGGTGAGTGGAACGCGTGGGAGACGCGGAGGCGGGAGGTGCGGCGGCCCTGCGCGGCCAGCTCCTCGGCGATCTCGGTCACGGCGGTCTCGGTGCCGGCGAGGACGACGGCCTTCGGCCCGTTGACCGCCGCCACCGACACCTCGGCCTCGCGGCCGCTCAGGAGCGGCAGGACCTCGTCCTCGGCCGCCTCCACCGCGACCATCACCCCGCCCTCCGGCAGGGCCTGCATCAACCGCCCGCGCGCGGTCACCAGCGTGCAGGCGTCCTCCACCGACAGCACACCGGCCACATGCGCAGCCGCGATCTCGCCGATCGAGTGCCCGCCCACGAAGTCAGGGCGCACGCCCCAGGATTCCAGCAGCCGGAACAACGCGACCTCGACCGCGAACAGCGCCGGCTGCGTCCACTCCGTACGCCCCAGACGCTCCGCGTCGTCACCGAAGACGACGTCCTTCAGCTCCGCGCCGACGTGTGCGCACACCGCGTCGAAGGCCTCCGCGAACACCGGGAACGCCTCATACAGCTCACGCCCCATCCCCGCACGCTGCGCACCCTGCCCCGAGAACAGGAACGCGAGCTTGCCGCCCCGGCGTGCGCTGCCGGTCACCGTGTGCGGGGAGGTCTCGCCGGCGGCGAGGCTGCGCAGGCCGGTGAGGAGGGCGTCCCGGTCGGCGCCGAGGACGACGGCGCGGTGTTCGAAGTGGGAGCGTCGGGTGGCCAGGGTGTGGGCGACCGCCCGGTCGTCCGTGCCGGGGTGGGCCACGCTGTGGTCCAGGAGGGCGCGCGCCTGGCCCTTGAGGGAGTCGGTGCTGCGGGCGGAGAGGATCCAGGGCACCACCGGAACGGTGCGGGCGGTGGCCGTGGCCTCGCCGCTCGGGG
The DNA here is from genome assembly GCA_002154585.1 of Streptomyces pseudogriseolus. Lineage (GTDB taxonomy): Bacteria > Actinomycetota > Actinomycetes > Streptomycetales > Streptomycetaceae > Streptomyces > Streptomyces pseudogriseolus. The sequence continues at coordinate 1,106 of MUNG01000470.1, read as the reverse complement.
CGTCGGCCGTGTCGTCGGCGTCCGGCTCCGCGGGCGGGGCCTCCTCCAGGATGACGTGGGCGTTGGTGCCGGAGACTCCGAAGGCGGACACGCCGGTACGGCGCGGGCGTTCGGTCCTCGGCCAGTCGACGGGTTCGGTGAGCAGGCGTACGTCGCCCTCGGTCCAGTCGACCTTGGTGGTGGGGGTGTCGACGTGCAGGGTGCGCGGGAGGCGTTCGTGGCGCAGGGCCTGGATCATCTTGATGACGCCGCCGACGCCGGCCGCGGCCTGGGTGTGGCCGATGTTCGACTTGAGCGAGCCGAGCCACAGCGGGCGGCCGTCGGGCCGGTCCTGGCCGTAGGCGGTGAGGAGGGCCTGGGCCTCGATGGGGTCGCCGAGGGTGGTGCCGGTGCCGTGCGCCTCGACGGCGTCGACGTCGGCCGGGGAGAGCCCGGCGGAGGCGAGCGCCTGGCGGATGACGCGCTGCTGGGCGGGGCCGTTGGGTGCGGTGAGACCGCTGCTCGCGCCGTCCTGGTTGACGGCGGAGCCGCGGACGACGGCGAGGACCTGGTGGCCGTGGCGGCGGGCGTCGGAAAGACGTTCGAGCAGGAGCAGGCCCGCGCCCTCGCCCCAGCCGGTGCCGTCGGTCGCCTCGGCGAAGGACTTGCAGCGCCCGTCGGGGGCCAGGCCGCGCTGGCGGCTGAACTCCAGGAAGGTGACCGGGGTGGACATGACGGCGACGCCGCCGGCCAGGGCCAGCTCGCATTCGCCGTTGCGCAGGGACTGGACGGCGAGGTGCAGGGCGACGAGGGAGGAGGAGCAGGCGGTGTCGACGGTGAGGGCGGGGCCCTCGAAGCCGAAGGTGTAGGAGACGCGGCCGGAGGCGATGCTGGCGGCGCTGCCGTTGCCGAGGTGGCCCTCGACGCCGGGGGGCGGCTCGGGGAAGCGGGTGGCGTAGTCGTTGTACATGACGCCCGCGAACACGCCGGTGGCGCTGCCGCGCAGGTCGGACGGGCGCAGGCCGGCGCGTTCGAGGGCTTCCCAGGTCAGTTGCAGCAGGAGTCGCTGCTGCGGGTCGGTGGCGAGTGCCTCCCGGGGTGACATGCCGAAGAAGGCGGGGTCGAAG
>MUNG01000047.1 GCA_002154585.1 Streptomyces pseudogriseolus | reverse complement strand
CCTTCCCGTCCCGTCCCTGGGAGCTGCGCCCTCAGACCCCCATCGGCCCTTCGGGCCTCGTCCTCAAACGCCGGACGGGCTTCAGGTGGCGAACACCGCCACGCTCTTCGCCTTGCCCCGCTGTTCCTCCACCAGCGCCAACAGCCGTCCCTCCGGGCCGAAGACCGCCACCGGGCCCCGGCCCGCGTACTCCTCCGGCATTTCCAGGCGCACGCCGTTGGTGAGCAGCTTGGCCCGGCGGTCGTCGACGTCCCAGCGGGGGAACGCGGCCGCCGCGGCCTCGGCGATCGGCATGACCCTCAGCTCTTCCTGAAGCTCGTCCAGGGTCTTCGCCGCGTCCAGCCGGTACGGGCCGACGCGGGTGCGGCGCAGCGCGGTCAGATGGCCGCCGACGCCCAGTCCCGCGCCCAGGTCGCGGGCGAGGGCGCGGATGTAGGTGCCGGAGGAGCAGACGACAGAGACGACCAGGTCGAGGACCGGTGTGCCGTCCTCGGCGACGGCCTCGCGGACGTCGTACACGGAGAAGGAGGACACCGTGACCGGGCGGGCGGGGATGTCGAAGTCCTCGCCCTCCCGTGCGCGCTTGTAGGAGCGCACCCCGTTGATCTTGATGGCGCTGACCTTGGACGGCACCTGCATGATGTCGCCGGTCAGGGCGGCGATCCCCGCGTCGACGGCCTCGCGGGTGACCTGTGAGGCGTCGGTGGAGGCGGTGATCTCCCCCTCGGCGTCGTCGGTGACGGTGGTCTGGCCGAGCCGGATCGTGCCGAGGTACTCCTTCTCCGTCAGCGCCAGATGGCCGAGGAGTTTCGTCGCCCGTTCGACGCCGAGGACGAGGACGCCCGTCGCCATCGGGTCGAGGGTGCCGGCGTGGCCCACACGGCGGGTGCGGGCGATGCCGCGCATCTTGGCGACCACGTCGTGCGAAGTGAAGCCCGACGGCTTGTCGACGATGACAAGGCCGTCGGGCGTGGTGTGCTTCTGGGTCATTCGGCGGTGTCGTCCGTCTCGTCGTCTTCCGGCTTGCGGTACGGGTCGGCTCCGCCGGCGTACGTGGCGCCCGCGGACGCCTCGCGCACCTTGGCGTCGGACTGGCGCGCCTTGTCGAGGAGGTCCTCGATGGTGCGCGCGGTGTCCGGCAGGGCGTCCATGACGAAGGTCAGGGTGGGGGTGAACTTCACGCCCGCCGCCCGGCCCACCTCGGAGCGCAGCACGCCCTTGGCGGACTCCAGGCCGGCCGCGGCCGCCTTCCGCTCCTCGTCGTCCCCGTACACCGTGTAGAAGACGGTCGCCTCCCTGAGGTCACCGGTGACCCGGGTGTCCGTGATGGTGACGTGCGAGCCGAGCCGCGGGTCCTTGATCCCGCGCTGCAGCTTCTGGGCCACCACCTCTCGGATGAGGTCCGCCAGCCTCTTGGCACGCGCGTTGTCGGCCACTGGTCCGTCTCCTTAAGTGCTTAACGTCTTGCTTCAGTCTTCGTCGCTGTGGAGCCTGCGTCGAACCGAGAGCAGGTCCACCTCGGGCCGCGCCGCGACCAGCCGCTCGCAGCGGTCGAGGACGTCGGTGAGGTGGTCCCATTCCCCGGAGACAACCGCGAGACCGATCTCGGCCCTGCGGTGCAGGTTCTGGTTCCCGGTCTCCGCCACGCTGACCGCGTACTTCCGCTGCAGTTCGGCGACGATCGGACGGACGACGGAGCGCTTCTCCTTGAGCGAGTGGACGTCGCCGAGGAGCAGGTCGAAGGACAGAGTCCCCACATACATGTGTGCATCCGGATGACCCGCCGGTTCGGGATCAGGGACCTCCCCGGCCCGGACGGAGCCGGTGTCCCGGGGAAGGGCGCCGCAGCGGCGCCGGTACCGGAACCGTACACGCAACGGCCGGGGCCGATCGACGGAAATACGCTTCCGCCGACCGGCCCCGATCGCGTGCTGCTGCGGTCAGACGCGCGGCTTCTCGCGCATCTCGTACGTCGCGATGACGTCGTCGACCTTGATGTCGTTGAAGTTTCCGAGGTTGATGCCGCCCTCGAAGCCTTCGCGGATCTCGGTGACGTCGTCCTTGAAGCGACGCAGACCCTCGATGTTGAGGTTCTCCGCGATGACCTTGCCGTCGCGGATGAGGCGCGCCTTGGTGTTGCGCCGGACCTCGCCGGAGCGGATGAGCACACCCGCGATGTTGCCCAGCTTGGACGAGCGGAAGACCTCGCGGATCTCCGCCGTACCGAGCTCGACCTCTTCGTACTCCGGCTTGAGCATGCCCTTGAGGGCCGCCTCGATCTCCTCGATCGCCTGGTAGATGACCGAGTAGTACCGGACGTCCACACCCTCGCGCTCGGCCATCTGCTGCGCACGCCCGGCGGCGCGCACGTTGAAGCCGATCACGATGGCGTCGGAGCCCATCGCCAGGTCGATGTCGGACTCCGTGACCGCACCGACGCCGCGGTGCAGGACGCGGATGTCGACCTCTTCGCCGACGTCCAGCTGGAGCAGCGAGGACTCGAGGGCCTCGACCGAACCGGAGGCGTCACCCTTGATGATCAGGTTCAGCTGCTGGACCTCGCCGGCCTTGAGCACCTTGTCCAGGTCCTCGAGCGAGACACGGCGCGTGCGCTTGGCGAACGCGGCGTTCCGCTCACGGGCGGCGCGCTTCTCCGCGATCTGACGGGCCGTACGGTCCTCGTCCACCACGATGAAGTTGTCGCCCGCACCCGGGACGTTGGTCAGGCCCAGGACCTGGACCGGCGTCGAGGGTCCGGCCTCGGCGACGTTGTTGCCGTTGTCGTCGAGCATGGCGCGCACGCGGCCGTAGGCGTCGCCCACCACCATCGTGTCGCCGACCCGCAGGGTGCCTCGCTGGACGAGGACGGTCGCCACGGCACCGCGGCCGCGGTCGAGACGGGACTCGATCGAGATGCCCTGCGCGTCCTGCGTGGGGTTGGCCCGCAGGTCGAGCGAGGCGTCCGCGGTGAGGATGACGGCCTCGAGGAGGCTGTCGATGTGCAGACCCTGCTTGGCGGAGATGTCGACGAACATGGTGTCGCCGCCGTACTCCTCGGCCACCAGGCCGTACTCGGTCAGCTGACCGCGCACCTTGGTCGGGTCCGCGCCCTCGACGTCGATCTTGTTGACCGCGACGACGATCGGGACCTCGGCCGCCTTGGCGTGGTTGAGCGCCTCGACCGTCTGCGGCATGACGCCGTCGTTGGCCGCGACGACCAGGATCGCGATGTCGGTCGACTTCGCACCACGGGCACGCATGGCGGTGAACGCCTCGTGACCCGGGGTGTCGATGAAGGTGATCTTGCGATCCTCTTCGTTGACCTCGGTCGTGACCTGGTAGGCACCGATGTGCTGGGTGATGCCGCCGGCCTCGCCCGCGATGACGTTCGTCTTGCGGATGGCGTCGAGGAGGCGGGTCTTGCCGTGGTCGACGTGACCCATGACGGTGACGACCGGTGGGCGGACCACCAGGTCCTCCTCGTCGCCCTCGTCCTCGCCGAACTCCAGGTCGAAGGACTCGAGCAGCTCGCGGTCCTCCTCCTCCGGGCTGACGATCTGAACGGTGTAGTTCATCTCGTCCGCGAGGAGCTGGAGCGTCTCGTCGGAGACGGACTGGGTCGCGGTGACCATCTCGCCGAGGTTCATCATGACCGCGACGAGCGACGCCGGGTTGGCGTTGATCTTCTCCGCGAAGTCGGTGAGCGACGCACCGCGCGACAGGCGAATGGTCTCGCCGTTGCCGCGAGGCAGCATCACGCCGCCGACCGACGGGGCCTGCATGGCCTCGTACTCCTGGCGCCTCTGCCGCTTCGACTTGCGGCCGCGGCGCGCGGGACCGCCGGGACGGCCGAAGGCGCCCTGCGTGCCACCACGGCCACCGGGACCGCCGGGACGGCCGCCGAAGCCGGGACGGCCACCGCCGCCGCCGAAGCCGCCACCGCCGCCGGGACGACCGGCGAAACCGCCGCCGCCACCGGGACGACCGGCACCGCCACCGCCGCCGGGACGGCCGGCGAAGCCGCCGCCACCGGGACGACCGCCGCCGCCGGGACGACCCGCACCGCCCGGACCACGGCCGCCGGGGCCGGGACGCGGGCCGGCAGCGGGACGCTGCGGCATCATGCCGGGGTTCGGACGCGGGCCGCCGGGACCGCCGGGGCCGCCGCCGGGACGGGGACCGCCCTGCGGACGCGGCATGCCGCCCGGAGTGGGACGCGCGCCGCCCGGAGCCTGCGGACGGGGACCGCCGCCCTGGCCGGGGGCCTGGGGACGGGGACCCGCGCCGGGGGCGCCGGGACCGGGACGCTGGCCCTGCGGGCGCGGAGCCTGCGGACGGGCCATGCCGGTGGAGCCACCGGAGGTGAACGGGTTGTTGCCGGGGCGCGGACCGGCCGGGCGGGCGCCCGGACGCGGCGCACCGCCGCCGGGACGCTGACCCTGGCCTGCCGGACGGCCCTGGCCGCCCTGGCCCTGACCGGGACCGGCGGGACGGCCGCCGGGCTTGGGAGCGCCGGGACGCGCGCCGGGCCGGGGACCGGACGGAGCCGGGGCCGCCGCCGCGGGCGGGGCCTGGAACTCCGGAGCGGCCGGCGCCGGACGCGGCGCGGGGCGCGGGCCCGGGGTCGGACGCTGACCGGAGGGGGCCGGCGCGGGCGCCGACGAAGCCGTCGGCGGCTGGGCCGCGGCGGGCTTGGGCGCGGCCGGCGGCTTGGGAGCAGCCGGCCGCGCCGCCTGCGCCGGAGAAGGCGCGGCGGGCCTGGGGGCCGCCTTCTTGGGCGCGCCGGGCTTCGCGGCGGACTTGCCGTTGCCCCCGCCCTGCTGGAAGGCGTCTGTCAGCTTGCGTACTACGGGCGCTTCGATGGTCGAAGACGCCGAACGGACGAATTCACCGAGTTCCTGGAGCTTGGCCATGACGACCTTGCTCTCCACACCGAACTCCTTGGCGAGTTCGTAGACCCGGACCTTAGCCACTTCGCTCCTTTGAGGTCCGGGTTGCGTCCGGACCGTCGCTAGTTCATGGGCGTACTCATCGCGTACTCATCGAGTGCTCATCGCAATCTCGACCTGCTTTCGACTCGCGAGGTACCAGGCCGCACGGGGGTTTCCGTACGGCATGTTCTTACCGTGTCGCCTGTTCGGCGGACGTGTCCGCCGCTGCTCGGCAACCTTGTGCCTGCTCGACGTAGTGGCGCAACGCCTTTACGTCGAGCGGTCCCGGGACGCGGAACGCCCGCGGGAACGCCCTGCGGCGCACCGCCTGGTCGAGACAAGCCGGTACGGGATGCACATACGCACCCCGGCCGGGCAGCGTACCGCGTGGATCCGGGACGCACGCGTCCTCGATCACCACGATCCGCAGCAGCTCGCCCTTGACCGCTCGCTCGCGGCACCCCACGCATGTGCGTTCGGGGCGCGCGCCAGCCTGTGTCCGGCCAGACACTCCTCAGTCTACCTCCCCGGACCGACCTCACCCCTCCGGGGCGAGAATCGAACACCGCCACGAGCAAAGCTGTCGTGATCTCAGCGAATCGCGGCCTGGATCTATTCCCCGGCCTGTTCCGTGTCCGGCCGGATGTCGATCCTCCAGCCGGTCAGCCGGGCGGCCAGACGGGCGTTCTGCCCCTCCTTGCCGATGGCGAGCGACAGCTGGTAGTCCGGCACGGTGACCCGCGCGGACCGGGCCGCCAGGTCGACGATGTCCACCTTGGAGACGCGGGCCGGGGACAGGGCGTTCGCCACCATGTCGGCCGGGTCGTCGGACCAGTCGACGATGTCGATCTTCTCGCCGTTCAGCTCCGCCATGACGTTGCGCACGCGGCCGCCCATGGGGCCGATGCAGGCGCCCTTGGCGTTCAGCCCGGAGCGGGTGGAGCGCACGGCGATCTTGGTGCGGTGACCCGCCTCACGGGCGATCGCGGCGATCTCCACGGAGCCGTCGGCGATCTCCGGCACCTCGAGGGCGAACAGCTTCTTCACCAGATTGGGGTGGGTGCGCGAAAGGGTGACGGACGGACCGCGCACGCCCTTGGCCACCCGGACGACGTACGAGCGCAGGCGTGTGCCGTGCGGGTAGGTCTCGCCGGGGACCTGCTCCTGCACCGGCAGGATGGCCTCCAGCTTGCCGATGTCCACCAGTACGTTCTTCGGGTCGCGGCCCTGCTGGACCACGCCGGTGACGATGTCGCCCTCGCGTCCCGCGTACTCGCCGAGCGTCGCGTCGTCCTCGGCGTCGCGCAGGCGCTGCAGGATGACCTGCTTGGCCGTGGTGGCGGCGATACGGCCGAAGCCGGACGGGGTGTCGTCGAACTCGCGGGGCTCCTGGCCCTCCTCGAGGTCCTCCGGGTCCTCCTTCGCCCACACGGTCACATGCCCGGTCTCCCGGTTGAGCTCCACGCGCGCGTGCCGGCGGCTTCCCTCGGTGCGGTGGTAGGCGATGAGGAGGGCCGACTCGATCGCCTCGACCAGCAGGTCGAAGGAGATCTCCTTCTCCCGTACCAAGCCCCGCAGGGCGCTCATGTCGATGTCCACGGCTACGCCTCCTCTTCCTTCTTGTTGTTGTTCTCGGACGCGTCGTCCTTGCGGTTGAACTCGACCTGGACGCGCGCCCTGGCGATGTCGTCGAAGGCGAGTCGGCGCGCGGTGGCCTTGCGGCCCTTGACGCCGGGCACCTCGAGGTCGAGGCCGTCGTCGTCGGCCGCGAGGATGCGGGCGACCAGCTCGCCTCCCTCGGCGAGCTGGAACTTCACCAGGCGGCCGGTGGCGCGCACGTAGTGACGGTGCTCGGTCAGCGGGCGCTCCGCGCCGGGGGTGCCGACCTCGAGGGTGTACTCCGCGCTGCCCATCGCGTCGGTCTCGTCGAGCTTCGCCGAGAGCGCGCGGCTCACATCGGCGATCCGGTCGAGGTCGGCCCCGGTGTCGGAGTCGACGACGACGCGCAGCACACGCCTGCGGCCGACCGTGTCCACGGCGATCTCCTCGAGATCCAGGCCCTGGGAGCTGACGAGCGGCTCCAGAAGTTCTCGAAGCCTCTCGCTCTGGGTGGTGCTCATCCGGGTGACTCCTCGGCCGCGTGTGCTGTTGTGGGTCGGTGCGCGTGTCTGCACAAAGGGTATCCGGTCGCAGGGGGTGTTGCCGTCCACCCCGGCCCGTCCACCCGGTCGGCGAGGTGCCGCTGAGGGGCGCCGGGCGGACCTGCGGGTACGGTGATCGCGGGCCCCGCCCGATCTCCTGTTCCCACCCTGTTCGTCACGAGCCCCCCGAGGACGCCTGCCGTGTCGTTCCCCCTGTCTCCGCGCGCCCGTTCGGGGCCGCGCAGAAGGACTCTGCTCGCCGCCGCCCCGGCGGCCCTGCTGGTGGCGGGCTGTTCCGCCGGATCCGACGACCCGGGCGGCCCCGCGGCCGCGCGCCCCTCGGCCGCCGAACGGACCCGGGCGCGCGCGGCGCGGGACAGCCGGGCGCTGGCCGGTCGGTACGACGCGGTCGTCGCCGCGCATCCGAAGCTGGCGGAGCGTCTGCGTCCGCTGCGGGCGGACGTGGTGCGGCACGCGGAGGCGTTCGAGGCGGGCGCGGGCGGCTCGGCGTCGCCGTCGGTCTCCGCCTCGCCGTCCGCCTCCGTCGCCCCTTCGGCCGGGGCGACCGCGGCGGCCGCACCGTCGTCGGCCCCGTCGGCGTCGTCCTCGCCGGCGGCCGGGGTGCCCGCGAACGAGAAGGACGCGCTCGCCCAACTGGCCGCCGCGGAACGGGAGATCGCCGACCGGCGGGCCGAGGAGCTGCTGACCGCGCCGGCCGAGCTGGCCCGGCTGCTGGCGTCGGTGTCCGCGTCCGGCGCCGCGCACGTGTACCTGCTGACGGAGGCCCGACGGTGAGTGACGCGCAGGACAAGGAGCTGCGGGCGCTTCAGGCGGCGCTGGCCGCGGAGCACGCGGCGGTGTACGGCTACGGCGTGGTCGGCGGACGGATCGGCGAGCAGCGGCGCACGGAGGCACGGACGGCGTACGACGCGCACCGGGCCCGCAGGGACGCGCTGGTGCGCGACGTGAGGGACGCCGGGGGTACGCCGGTGGCCGCGGCGGCCGGGTACGCGCTGCCGTTCCCGGTGCCGGACGCGGCCGCGGCGGTGCGGCTGGCGGCGGAGCTGGAGGCGCGGGTGGCGGGTGTCTACGCCGACCTGGTGCGGGCGGGCAGCGGCGATCGGCGCAGGTCGGCGGCCGAGGCGATGCGTGAGGCGGCGGTGCGGTCGGTGCGCTGGAGCGGGGAGAGCGTAGCCTTCCCTGGGCTCGCCGAGCGGAGCGGCACGGCTCAGGGCGGCCCGGCGCCGGCGCCGTGACATGACGGAGGGCTCCGGCACCGTGTGACAGCAGGAAGGAACGACTCGCGCATGGCATTCGAACCGCCGCGGCGTCTGATGAGGGCGCTCGGTGAGACGGCGCCCGAGGGTGACGACTGGCTGGAGAGGCTGCCCGAGCTGGCGCGTGAGGCCGTGGAGCGGCGCGAGTTGACGGTGGAGCGGGTGCAACTGCCGGGCGGGCGCAGCAGCCTGGTGGTGCTCGTCCGCGCGGCCGACGGCACGCCCTGCGTGCTGAAGCTGGCGCCGCCGCGCGCGCGTCCGGAGAGCGAGCGCGTGGCGCTGGCCCACTGGAACGGGCGGGGGGCGGTGCAGCTGCTGGAACCGGTGTCCGAGGGCGCCGAGGGGGTGCTGCTCCTGGAGCGGCTGCACCCCGACGTCTCGGTGCGGACGCTGCCGGAGGCGAAGGCGCTGCTGGAGGCGGCGGGCACGCTGCGCAGGCTGTGGGTGGACCCGCCGGAGGACTTCGTGTTCGAAACGGTGGCCGAGCGCACCGGGCGGCAGGCGAAGGCGATGCGCGCCGGGGCGGACGCGGCACCCGAAGTGGCCCCGCTGGTGGACGCGGCGCTGTCGGCCCGGGAGGAGCTGCTGGAGTCGCCGCCGGAACGGCGGTTGCTGCACGGGACGTTCCGGCAGAGCAAAGTGCTGTCCGGGGACCGGATGCCGTGGCTCGCGGTGGGGCCCGACCCCGTGGTGGGCGAGCACGCGTTCGACTTGGCGCGGCTGGTGCGGGACCGGGTGGAGGACCTGATCGCCCAGCCGTCGGGCGCGACGACGACGCGGCGCCGGGTGCGGCGGCTCGCGGAGTCGCTGGAGGTCGACCGGGAGCGGTTGCGGGGGTGGACGCTGTTCCGGGCGGTCGAGTCGGGGGTTCGCGCCCGGCGCGTGGGGCGCGAGCGGGACGCGGAACTCCTGCTGGAGTTCGCGAGCTGGCTGTAGACACGGCGCGGGTGACGCCCACAGGGGCGCGGGGAACTGCGCGCCCAGCCCCACGCGGCCCGCACCCGGCGTACAACAGTGCCCGGCACCCCGGTAGCCGCACGAGGGTAAGGCGCAACCCTGCTGAAAGGGTGCCGCCTGCGCCCACCCGTGCCGCCCCAGCGGCACGACTGCCCGCAGGGCGACCTGCCCGCGAGCCTCCTGAGCCGCGCCCTGACGGCGGAGGCCTGCTGAGCACCGGCGGTGGCGCGCGCCCGTACGAACACGTCGTCCCGGCCACGGACGGCGAACGCGTCCATGGCCGGGACGGGACCGGCCGTGCCGGTGCGGACTAGCGGGCGGTGAGGCGGGCGACGGCCTCGTCGACCGTCAGTTCCTCGCGTTCGCCGGTGCGGCGGTCCTTCAGTTCCAGGACGCGGTCGGCGGAGCGGCGGCCCGCCACCAGGATGCGGGGGACGCCGATCAGCTCGGAGTCGGTGAACTTCACGCCCGGGGAGACGCCCGCCCGGTCGTCGACCAGGACGCGGACGCCCGCGGCGGCCAGCTTCTCGGAGACCTCGAGGGCGAGTTCGGTCTGGAGCGCCTTGCCGGCGGCGACCACGTGGACGTCGGCCGGGGCGACCTCCTCGGGCCAGCACAGGCCCTTGTCGTCGGCGGTCTGCTCGGCGAGGGCGGCCACCGCGCGGGAGACGCCGACGCCGTAGGAGCCCATGGTGACGCGGACCGGCTTGCCGTTCTGGCCGAGCACGTCGAGCTTGAGGGCGTCGGCGTACTTGCGGCCCAGCTGGAAGATGTGGCCGATCTCGATGGCGCGGTCCAGCTTGAGGCCGGTGCCGCACCTGGGGCAGGGGTCGCCCTCCTCGACGACCACGACGTCCACGTACGCGTCGACCTCGAAGTCCCGGCCGGCGACGACGTTCTTCGCGTGGGTGTCGGCCTTGTTGGCGCCGGTGATCCAGGCGGTGCCGGGCGCGACGCGCGGGTCGGCGATGTAGGTCACCTTGTCCAGGCCCTGCGGGCCGACGTAGCCGCGCACCAGGTCGGGGCGGGCGATGAAGTCGGCCTCGGTGACCATCTCGACATGGGCCGGGGCGAAGTGCGCCTCGACCTTGTCCATGTCGACCTCGCGGTCACCGGGCACGCCCACGGCGACGATCTCGCCGTCGACCTTGACCAGCAGGTTCTTCAGCGTGGCCGAGGCGGGGACGCCGAGCTGCGCGGCGAGGGTCTCGATGGTGGGGGTGTCGGGCGTGGGGATGTCCTCGGCGGCCGGCACCCCGGCGGCGTCCACCGGCTTCAGCTCGTAGGAGACCGCCTCGGTGTTCGCGGCGAAGTCGCAGTTGGGGCAGTCGGCGAAGGTGTCCTCGCCGGCCTCGGCGGGGGCGAGGAACTCCTCGGACTTGGAGCCGCCCATGGCGCCGGCGGTGGCCGCGCAGATGCGGTAGTCGAGACCGAGCCGCTCGAAGATCCGCCGGTACGCCTCGCGGTGCAGGGCGTAGGACTGCGCCAGGCCGTCGTCGTCGAGGTCGAAGGAGTAGGAGTCCTTCATCAGGAACTCGCGGCCGCGCAGGATGCCGGCGCGGGGGCGGGCCTCGTCGCGGAACTTGGTCTGGATCTGGTAGAGGATCACCGGCAGGTCCTTGTAGGAGGACGCCTGGTCCTTCACCATCAGCGTGAAGATCTCCTCGTGGGTGGGTCCGAGGAGGTAGTCGCCGCCCTTGCGGTCCTGGAGGCGGAACAGCTCGGCGCCGTACTCGTCCCAGCGGCCGGTGGCGTCGTAGGGCTCGCGCGGCAGGAGGGCGGGGAGCAGCACTTCCTGGGCGCCGATGGCGTCCATCTCCTCGCGCACGATCCGCTCGACGTTGGCGAGCACCTTCTTGCCGAGGGGCAGCCACGTCCAGATGCCGGCGGCGGTACGGCGCACGTAGCCCGCGCGGACCAGCAGCTTGTGGCTGAGGACCTCGGCGTCGGCCGGGTCGTCGCGCAGCGTCTTCGCCATCAACTGGGACATGCGCTGGACCGGTGCGTTCGCCATGGTTCTCGTACTCCTGCTGCGTCTAGGTGATGAGGCGAGGTTAGCCGGGCGGGACGGGACGGCGGAAATCGGTTATCCGCGCCGCAGGGGCAGCGGGGCGCCCATGACGGCGTACGGCGTGGGGGCGCTCGGGAAGTGGACCTGGCGGGCGAGGTCCCGGTAGCCCAGCGAGCGGTACAGGTGGCGGGCGGGGCTGTCGATGTCCAGCGCGGACAGGATCGACCGGGGCTGCTCGGCGCCGTCGGTGATCGTGGTGATCAGGGCGCGGCCGACGCCGTGCTTCTGGTGCCGGGGGTGGACGTGCAGCTCGGTGATGACGAAGGAGTCGTCGAGCCAGTCGTCGTTGCCCCGGGCGCGCAGGTACGGCTCGACGACGGTGGACCACCAGTGGGCGCGGTCGTTGGGCATGCCGTAGACGAAGCCGACCAGGCGGCCCCGGGTGACGGCGCCGAAGGCGCGGGCGCCGGGGAAGGTCATGTGGCGCAGCACGATCTGCCGGCGCACCGCCACCTCGTCGGGGCATAGGCCGAACGCGACCGCCTGGACGGCCAGCGCCTCGTCGACGTTGCCGGGGAGGTCGAGGGGGCCGATCACGATGTCGTCGGGCTCGGGACGGCCGTGACCCGGAAAGCGCAGCATGCCGGGGAGACTACAGGGACGCGCCGGTCAGAACAGCACGCTCATGAAGGCGCCGACCTCGCGGAAGCCCACCTTGTCGTACGTGCGGCGGGCGGGGGTGTTGAAGTCGTTGACGTAGAGGCTCACCACGGGGGCGACGTCGGCGAGGGCGTAGCGCAGGACGGCGGCCATGCCGGGGGCGGCGACGCCCCTGCCGCGGTGTTCGGGGGCGACCCAGACGCCCTGGATCTGGCAGGCGCGGTCGGTGGCGGCGCCGATCTCCGCCTTGAAGACGACGTTGCCGTCGGCGTCGAAGCGGGCGAAGGAGCGGCCGGAGCCGACGAGCTCGGCGACGCGGGCCTGGTAGAGCAGTCCGCCGTCGCCGGCCAGCGGGGAGACGCCGACCTCCTCGGTGAACATGGCCACGCACGCCGGCATGATCGTCTCGAGTTCGTCCTTGCGGACGCGGCGGACGTACGGGTCGGGCGCCACGGTGTCGGGCATGCGGTCGGTGACGAGGAGCGGCTGGCGGGCGCGGACCTCGCGGGCGGGGCCCCACTGCGGTTCGAGCAGCCGCCAGAGGGCGGCGGTGGACTCGGCGGGGCCGACGATGGAGGAGCAGCGGCGTCCTGCGCGGCGGGCGCGGTCGGCGAAGGCGCGGACGGCGCGGGGGGTGGCGCAGATGGGGACGAGGTTGGCGCCCGCGTAGCACATCGAGGTGAGGATGCCGTCCTCGTACCAGCCCCACATCTCGCCGCCGAGCCGCCACGGGTCGAGGCCGGCGATCTGGACGCGCGCGGCCACGAAGGCGTTGGCGACGGGGTCGCGGTCGAGGACGGCGAGTGCGGCGTCGAGGTCGCTCGGTTCGAGGACCCGGGAGGTGGTCTGCGTCAACACGTGCGGGGCCTCACACAAAGGGGTTCTGCCTGATTTCCGCACTGTACCCGCGGATGCCGGGGGCCGCCGCCCCCGGATTCCGCGGGTGCCGGGAGGGCCCGGTCAGCCGGCCACCGCGACCTGCGGCTCGCCGGAGGCCACACCGTCCTTCTCCATCTGCTCGGCGATCTTCATCGCCTCCTCGATCAGCGTCTCCACGATCTTCGACTCCGGCACGGTCTTGATGACCTCGCCCTTCACGAAGATCTGCCCCTTGCCGTTCCCGGAGGCCACACCCAGGTCCGCCTCACGCGCCTCACCCGGACCGTTCACCACACAGCCCATCACCGCGACCCGCAGCGGCACCTCCATGCCCGTCAGACCCGCGGTGACCTCCTCCGCCAGCTTGTACACGTCCACCTGCGCCCGCCCGCACGACGGGCACGACACGATCTCCAGACCCCGCTGACGCAGGTTCAGCGACTCCAGGATCTGGATGCCGACCTTGATCTCCTCCACCGGCGGCGCGGAGAGCGAGACCCGGATGGTGTCGCCGATGCCCTGCGACAGCAGCGCACCGAACGCCACGGCCGACTTGATCGTGCCCTGGAACGCCGGACCCGCCTCCGTCACACCCAGGTGCAGCGGGTAGTCGCACTGCGCGGCCAGCTGCCGGTACGCCTCGACCATCACGACCGGGTCGTTGTGCTTCACCGAGATCTTGATGTCGCGGAAGTCGTGCTCCTCGAACAGCGACGCCTCCCACAGCGCCGACTCCGCCAGCGCCTCCGGCGTGGCCTTGCCGTACTTCTGCAGCAGCCGCCGGTCCAGCGAGCCCGCGTTCACCCCGATCCGGATCGGCGTGCCGTGGTCCTTCGCCGCCTTGGCGATCTCCTTGACCTGGTCGTCGAACTTCTTGATGTTGCCCGGGTTCACCCGCACCGCCGCACAGCCCGCCTCGATCGCGGCGAACACGTACTTCGGCTGGAAATGGATGTCCGCGATCACCGGGATCTGCGACTTCTTCGCGATCACCGGCAGCGCGTCCGCGTCGTCCTGCGTCGGGCAGGCCACCCGCACGATCTGGCAGCCCGACGCGGTCAGCTCCGCGATCTGCTGGAGCGTCGCACCGATGTCCGACGTGCGCGTGGTCGTCATCGACTGCACCGACACCGGGGCGTTCCCGCCCACCGCCACGGATCCGACCTGGATCTGCCGGCTCTTCCGGCGCACGGCGAGCGTGGTCGGGACGGACGGCATGCCGAGAGAAATCGCAGTCATCTGCTGTGCAACCCCAAGTCGTGGATCAAGGTCCGGCTCCCCGTGAGCAGCGGGCTCCGGGCTCCGAGATTACGGCAATGGCCAATGCTCGAGCACATCGCGTCCTTAAACCCACCCAAAGGGCGACGGCCCGGAATCCCAGGGTTCCGGGCCGTCGTGAACGGCGGGTGTCGAGGCGGGGCCGGTCAGGAGATGCGCACCGGGTTCACCACGTCGGCGATCAGGACGAGGATCGTGAAGCAGACGAAGATCCCGGCCACCACGTAGGCGACGGGCATCAGCTTCGCCACGTCGAAGGGGCCCGGGTCGGGGCGGCGCAGCAGCCGGGCGAGGTTGCGGCGCAGCGACTCCCACAGGGCGCCCGCGATGTGTCCGCCGTCGAGCGGGAGCAGCGGGAGCATGTTGAACAGGAAGAGGGAGAGGTTGAAGCCGGCGAGGAGCATCACGAACATCGCGAGCTGCTGCGAGGCCGGGATGTCGAGGGTGGCGATCTCGCCGCCGACGCGGGCGGCGCCGACGACGCCCATCGGGGAGTCGGGTTCGCGCGGTCCGTCGCCGAAGGCCGCGTCCCACAGGGCGGGGATCTTCGACGGCAGGGCGGCGAGGGAGTCGATCGCGTCGCCGACCCTGTCGGTCATCCAGGTCACGGATTCGCCGAGGTCCTGCTTGACGACGCCGGTGGCGGCGCTGAAGCCGAGGAAGCCGGCCTTGACGTACTCGCCCTCGACGTAGGCGCCGTTGCCGTCCTTCTTGGCGACCATGTTGGTGGCGATGGTGGCGTGCAGCGTCACCTCCTCGCCGCCGCGTTCCACGACGATCGGCACGGTCTTCCCGGCGCTGTCGCGGATGAGGTCGGACAGGGCGCCCCAGTCGTCGGTGCGGACCCCGTCGAAGGCGACGATCTTGTCCTTGGCCTTCATGCCGGCCGCGGCGGCCGGGGACTTCGGGTCGGCCTTGGTGCAGTCGTCGCGGTTCTCGCTCTGCGAGATCACGCACTGGGAGACCGAGCTGACGGTGGTGGTCTGCTGCTGGATGCCGAAGCCCATCAGCACGATGAGGAACAGCACGACCGCGAGGATCAGGTTCATGAACGGGCCGGCGAACATGACGACGACCCGCTTCCACGGCTTGCGCGTGTAGAACAGGCGCTTCTCGTCGCCGGGCCGCAGTTCCTCGAAGGCGGCGGAGCGGGCGTCCTCGATCATGCCGCGCCACGGGGAGGTGGAGCGGGCCTCCAGCTTGCCGTCGGGGCCCGGCGGGAACATGCCGATCATCCGGATGTAGCCGCCGAAGGGGACCGCCTTGACGCCGTACTCGGTCTCACCCTTGTGCCGGGACCAGATGGTCGGGCCGAAGCCGACCATGTACTGCGGCACGCGGATGCCGAACATCTTGGCCGTGGACAGGTGCCCGAGTTCGTGCCAGGCGATGGAGAACAGCAGGCCGGCCGCGAAGACGACTATGCCGAGGATGAACATCAGGGTCGTCATGCATGCGCCTCCGCGCTCGCCGTCCGGGCTGTCAGTTCGCGGGCCCGCGCTCGGGCCCAGGTCTCCGCTTCGAGGACGTCCGGCGCGGTCAGGGAGGTTCCCGCCGCGGGCGTTCCGTGCTCCTCGACCACCCGGGTGACCGTGTCGATGATGCCGAGGTACGGCAGCGCACCGGTGCGGAAGGCCTCGACGCACTCCTCGTTCGCGGCATTGAACACCGCGGGGGCGGTTCCCGCGAGTTCTCCGACGTGCCGGGCGAGGCTCACCGAGGGGAAGGCCTCGTTGTCGAGGGGGAAGAACTCCCAGGTGGACGCCTTGCTCCAGTCGAAGACCGGAGCCGCGTCGGGGACCCGTTCGGGCCAGCCGAGGCCGATGGCGATCGGGCCCCGCATGTCGGGGGGCGTCGCCTGGGCCAGTGTCGATCCGTCCGTGAACTCAACCATCGAGTGGACATACGACTGGGGATGCACGACCACCTCAATGCGGTCGAAGGGAATGTCGTAGAGGAGGTGCGCCTCGATGACCTCCAGGCCCTTGTTCACCAGGGTCGCGGAGTTGATCGTGATGACCGGCCCCATGGCCCAGGTGGGGTGGGCGAGGGCGTCCTCGACGGTGACCGCCGCCAGCTCCTGCCGGGTGCGGCCGCGGAACGGGCCGCCGGAGGCGGTGACGACGAGCTTGCGGACGTCGGCGCGGGTGCCGGCGGCCAGCGCCTGGAACAGCGCGGCGTGCTCGGAGTCCACCGGGATGATCTGACCGGGCTTGGCCAGCGCCTTCACCAGCGGGCCGCCCACGATGAGCGACTCCTTGTTGGCGAGCGCGAGGGTGCGGCCCGCCTCCAGGGCGGCGAGAGTCGGGGCGAGCCCGATGGAGCCGGTGATGCCGTTCAGGACGGTGTGGCAGTCGGAGGCGGCGACCTGGGTGGCCGCGTCGGGTCCGGCGAGGATCTCCGGCAGCGGCTCCCCCGCGCCGTAGCGCGCGGACAGCGCCTCGCGCAGCTCGGGCACGACGTCCTCGCGGGCGACGGCGACCGTGCGCACCCGCAGGCGGTGCGCCTGCTCGGCGAGGAGGGCGACCCGGCCGCCGTTGGCGGACAGGGCGGTGACCCGGAAGCGGTCGGGGTTGCGCAGCACGAGGTCGATGGCCTGGGTGCCGATCGACCCGGTGGAGCCGAGGATCACCACGTCCTTCGGGCCGTCTCCCGCGACGGGGTCGTACACCAGGTGCGGGTCGGCGAGGGGGGCTGGAGCGTCGGTCATGGACCCATTGTGTCGGGTCGCGACTGCTGCCGGGGCCCCGACCCGGCGGCCCGGCTCCGTGCCCCGGCCGGTCGGTCCGCCGTCCCTCGCGCCCACCGGTCAGCGGTCGACGTGGTCGAGCTCACGGCCGTT
Source organism: Streptomyces pseudogriseolus (assembly GCA_002154585.1). Taxonomy (GTDB): domain Bacteria; phylum Actinomycetota; class Actinomycetes; order Streptomycetales; family Streptomycetaceae; genus Streptomyces; species Streptomyces pseudogriseolus. The sequence goes on along the minus strand of MUNG01000047.1, from coordinate 9,332 downwards.
GCGCGGCTGGAGGGGACGGTTGCTCCTCGGGAACAGCTCCCGGTACGCGGCGACCTGGCCCGGGGTGACGCGCACCTCGTGGTCCAGGACGGTCCACTTGACGCCCTCCGTGCAGGGCGGGGTCGTCAGGGAGCCCTCGTAGCGGTACTGGCCGCGGTCGCGCGGGAGAAACCGCGTGAGGTCGATCGGCCGGGTGAGGTGACTCTGCCCGCCCTCCTCGGCCGGGAAGTGCTTCCACAGGTCCGTGAAGGCGGAGTGGCCCTTTGCCGCCTTCATCAGCACGGCGAGGACGGCGACGTCGCCCTGGTCGTCCTCGTGCACGAAGTGCATCTCCATGGCCGCGTGCTCACCGTCCTCGGTGTGCTCGCTGGGGAGGTGGAAGTGGAACTGCCGCAGCCGGTACGTGGTGCCGTCGACGACGAGGGTGCTGCCGGCGGAGACGTTGGCCTGGACGGTGTGGCCGTTGTTCACGACCTCCGCGGTGACGGGCCGGTAGTGGACGGCGACGGGGGCGCCCGTCTCGACGGCGGCGTCCTCGTCGAGGTCGACGGGGGACTGCGCACGGCCGGTGCCGCAGGCCGCGTAGTCCTCGCTGAGCGAAACCCAGTGCTCGGGGCCGGTGGCTCCCTCGTAGCTCCAGTGCGCCGTCTCCCGGGACGCGCCGTCCGGGGCGGCGGAGGCGGTGGCGGTGCAGCCGGTCGCCGTGACGGCCGTGAGCGCCACGACCGCGGAGACGACAGCCGTGCGTATGGAGTGGGACGACATGCGGATGACCCCTCGTCAGGTGTGGGAGGTCATCCACCTTTCGCCATCGACCGCAATGGACGGGACAAGATTCGAACAGGGAACGGTAAGGAAGGGTAAGCAATCGTTCAAGGTCTCGGCGCATGGTCCGCAAACCGGAAAGAGCCACGCAGACACGGGAGTTGACGGCCCGCGCGCGAAAGAGCGGCAGAGGGGGGCGGCCGTGGCGCGGGCCGCCCCCCTCCGGTGCCGTGGTGTCGCGCGCCGTCAGCGGATCGGGCGGCGCACGTTCTCCCGGGTGCTCGGGCCGGGTGTGGCGTCGGCGATCCAGGGGCCGTCGCCCGACGGGTCCACGACGCCCTCCTCCAGCCACGTGTACGAGCCCGTGAGTACGTTCTTCACGACCTTGCGGTCGAGGTCGTCGGTGTTGCTCCACAGCCGGCCGAACAGTTCCTCGACGCGCAGCCGCGCCTGGCGGCAGAAGGCGTCGGCGAGCTGGTAGGCCTCGCGGCCGTGGTCGCCCCGGCCGCGCAGGAGTTCCGCGCGGACGCAGGCGGCGCTCATCGCGAACAGTTCGGCGCCGATGTCGACGATCCGGCCGAGGAAGCCCTGCTTGGTCTCCATCCGTCCCTGCCAGCGGGACATGGCGTAGAAGGTGGAGCGGGCCAGCTTGCGGGAGGTGCGCTCGACGTAGCGCAGGTGCGGCGACAGGTCGATGCCGTGTTTGAAGTCGCCGTACGTGCCGGGGAGCTGCCCGGGTCCGGCGACCAGCTTCGGCAGCCACCGGGCGTAGAAGGCGCCCGCGCTCGCGCCCGCCCGCGCCTTGTCGCCGAGGGACGCGTCGGGGTCGATGAGGTCGCCGGCGACGGACAGATGGGCGTCGACGGCCTCACGCGCGATCAGCAGATGCATGATCTCGGTCGAGCCCTCGAAGATGCGGTTGATGCGCAGGTCGCGCAGCATCTGCTCGGCCGGGACCGCGCGTTCGCCGCGGGCGCGCAGCGAGTCGGCGGTCTCGAAGCCGCGTCCGCCGCGGATCTGGACCAGTTCGTCGGCCATCAGCCAGGCCATCTCGGAGCCGTAGAGCTTGGCGAGGGCGGCCTCGATGCGGATGTCGTTGCGGTCCTCGTCGGCCATCTGCGAGGACAGGTCGACCACGGCCTCCAGGGCGAAGGTGGTGGCCGCGATGAACGCGATCTTGGAGCCGACGGCCTCGTGCAGGGCGACCGGCTTGCCCCACTGCTCGCGCTCGGCGGACCATTCGCGGGCGATCTTCAGGCACCACTTGCCGGCGCCGACGCACATCGCCGGCAGCGAGAGCCGTCCGGTGTTGAGGGTGGTCAGGGCGATCTTCAGGCCCTGGCCCTCCTCGCCGATGCGGTGGGAGGCGGGGACGCGGACCCGGTGGAAGCGGGTGACGCCGTTCTCCAGGCCGCGCAGGCCCATGAAGGCGTTGCGGTTCTCCACGGTGACGCCCTCGGAGTCCGCCTCCACGACGAAAGCGGTGATGCCGCCCCGGTGGCCCTCGGACTCCGGGACGCGGGCCATGACGACGAGCAGGTCGGCGACCACGCCGTTGGTGGTCCACAGCTTCACGCCGTCGAGGACGTACTCGTCGCCTTCCGGAACGGCGGTGGTGGCCAGGCGGGCCGGGTCCGAGCCCACGTCGGGCTCGGTGAGCAGGAAGGCGGAGATGTCGGTGCGGGCGCAGCGCGGCAGGAACGTCTCCTTCTGCTCGCGCGTGCCGAAGATCTTCAGCGGCTGGGGCACGCCGATCGACTGGTGCGCGGAGAGCAGCGCGCCGATGGCGGGGCTGGCGGAGCCGACCAGGGCGAGGGCCTTGTTGTAGTACACCTGGGTGAGGCCGAGGCCGCCGTACTTGGTGTCGATCTTCATGCCGAGGGCGCCGAGCTCCTTGAGCCCGTCGATCACCTCGTCGGGGATGCGCGCCTCGCGCTCGACGGCGGCTCCGTCGATCCGCGTCTCGCAGAAGTCGCGGAGCTTGGCGAGGAAGTCCTCGCCGCGCCGGACATCCTCGCCGTCGGGGAGCGGGTGGGGGTGGATGAGGTCGAGCCGGAAGCGGCCGAGGAACAGTTCCTTGGCGAAGCTGGGCTTGCGCCAGTCCTGCTCCCTCGCCGCCTCGGCGACCTGCCGGGCCTCACGTTCGGTGACGGTCGGCCGGGACGGGGCCGCGGGTGTCTCGGGTACTGCGGACATGAGGCTCACCTCGCCGCGAATAGGATGGAGTCATCAGTCATTACGGTACGGAACCGGTGCTACTCGATCGTATGTACCCGATTCGTAGCGACCCCACCACCCTTCGTGCCGCCGTCCGGCCCACAGGCGCGCGGCGGTCGACAATGCGGTCCCGGCGAGTCGAAGCGCTTCGATTGTCTGGACATCCGACCACTACGGAAGTTAGGGTCGGAGCGGCTTCACTAGCTGTTTTACCGTCGCCGCGCACTGTCGAAGCGCTTCACATCCCTGGGAGATGCCGGATGGTCACCCTCGCCGAGGTCGCCCAGCACGCCGGAGTCTCGGCGAGCACGGTGAGCTACGTCCTCAGCGGCAAGCGGTCGATCTCCGCGACCACCCGGCAGCGGGTCGAGCGCTCCATCCGCGAGCTCGGCTACCACCCCAACGCGGGCGCCCGCGCCCTGGCCAGCAGCCGGTCCAACATCATCGCCCTGATGGTGCCGCTGCGGACCGACATCTACGTGCCGGTGATGATGGAGATCGCCATCGCGGTCGCCACCACCGCCCGCACCCACGGCTACGACGTGCTGCTGCTCACCGGCGAGGAGGGCCCGGACGCGGTCCGCCGGGTCGCCGGCAGCGGACTGGCCGACGGCATGATCCTGATGGACGTCGAGCTGGACGACGAGCGCCTGCCACTGCTGCGGGAGTCCGCCCAGCCGGCCGTGCTGATCGGGCTGCCCGCCGACACAGGCGGACTGACGTGCGTGGACCTCGACTTCCGCGCGACCGGCGCGCTGTGCGTGGAGCACCTGGCCGGGCTGGGCCACCGTGACGTCGCCGTCATCGGCGAGGCCCCGGCGGTCTACGAGCGGCACACCGGCTTCGCCGAACGCACCCTGGACGGACTGCGCTCCCGCGCGCGGGAGACCGGGGTTCGGCTGCTGCACCGCCCGTGCGAGGGCGGCTACGACGCGACGGCCGCGACCGTCTCCCGGATCCTCGACGAACGCCCGGACACCACGGGCTTCGTGGTGCAGAACGAGGCGGCGGTCGAGCCGCTCCTCGCCCTGCTGCGGCAGCAGGGCCGCGCCGTGCCGGAGGACGTGTCGGTGGTGGCGGTCTGCCCCGAGCAGGTCGCCGTGCAGGCGTCGGTACGGCTGACGTCGGTGTCGCTGCCCGCCCAGGAGATGGGACGGCACGCCGTGGAGCAGCTGGTCGCCAAGCTCGACGGGCGGGGCGACGCCGAGGTCGTGCTGCTGCCGCCCGCGCTGACGGTCCGGGCGAGTTCGGGTCCCGCGCCGGTGCGCTGACGCCCCCTGTGCGGTCCGCGCCGGTGCGGACGGCACAGGGGGCCGTGGTGCGGTCAGCCGCCCGAGACGGTCAGGCTGTCGGTGCGGAAGTCGAGGCCGCCGGCGGACGAGGTGATCTCGTAGCCGAACTGCACGTCGCCGATCGTCTCGTCGCCCATCCAGCCCTTGGTGTCCTTGATCCACTTCAGGACCGGGAGGATGTTCACGGTGCCGGACGTCGAGTCCGAGGTACGCAGGAACGAGAAGACCTCGTTGGCGCCGTTGTCGCCCTTGTACACGTTCCAGGTGTGGCCGCCGAGGTTCACGGTGCCCTGCGCGGTCCCGAGCGGACCGACGGCGCCGTTGTAGTTGACCCAGAGCATGATCTCGTAGTCGTAGTCCGTGTCCCAGATGTCGTACGAGGTGTTGTACGCGCCCGCGGACGGGACGGTGACCCGGTAGCTGCTGGTGAGGGAACTCAGCGAGGAGACCGGCTTGTTGATCACCTTCTTGGCGTTGGGGTAGGACTTGATGCCGCCGGTGTTCGGGTGGTCCGCCCAGACGCCCCAGTTGGTGCCGGAGTTGGCCCAGACGCACTGGGAACCGGCCCCGGAGCCCCAGATGTTGTTGTAGAGCGTGTAGCCGCCCAGGGTGGTGTTGCCCCACTGGTCGCAGGAGTTCCAGACGGCGGCGTGCGCGGGCGCGGAGGCGAGTGAGACGGTCGCGCCGAGCGCGAGGGCGGGTGCGATCAGCGCCCGGAGGATCCCGCGCGGGGTTTTCGATGCCATGGTGTTCCCTTCCATGGGTGGGGGGACGTGCCGGGTCATCGCGTCGCCGCCGGCAGCGGGACGACGCGTTCCTCACCGGCGGCCAGGTCGAGCGGCGCGGCGCCGGCGGGGGTCCACAGGGTGATGCGGCGGGTGCGGTCGGGCCGTAGCACGGCGGTGCCGCCGTCCGGCGTCCAGGTGAGGTCGAGGGCGGCGCCGAACCGGGTGCGGACGCCGGTCAGCCGGCCGCGCGGGAGCGCCGGGAGCGGGGCGGGCAGCAGTACCAGCCGGTCCGGGGCGGACTGCACGAGCGTCTCGATCAGCACGGCGGGCAGGGTGTGCGCGGCGTCGGCGTTGTAGACGCTCCGGTGCGGATAGTGGGAGCTCATCAGGGAGTCGTGGAAGAAGTCGCCGTCGAGCACCCGGCCGAGCGCGGCGGCGGCCCGCCGGCCGTCCCGGAGCCGGGCGGCGACCAGGGCGTGGTGCAGATGGCCGTGCGCGGAGTCGTTCTCGGGCCCGCGCAGCTCCAGGGCGCGGCGAGCCGCGGCGGCCAGGTCCGGGGTGTCGTCGGGGGTGATTTCGTCCAGCGGCCAGACGCCGTAGAGGTGGCTGAGGTGGCGGTGGTCGTAGGTGTCCTTCAGGCCGGGCCAGGCCCATTCCGCCAGCGCCCCGTCGGCGTTGACGCGGTGCGGGGGCAGCCGGCCGGCGAGGGCGCGCAGGCGGTCGGAGCGGTCCGGGTGGTACGCGGCGGCGGTGTGCAGGGCGTGGCGGGCTGCGGAGAGGTCCATGGCCGCGTTCAGCGCGCCCCAGCCGCCGTTCGCGGGACGGTTCTCGGGCGAGTAGGAGGGGACGACGGCCAGCAGGCCGTCGGGGCCGGTGCGGGTGAGGAAGTCCTCGTAGAAGTCGGCCACCTCGGCGAGCGCGCCGGCGGTGCGCGGGTCCCGGGTGCCGTAGGTCTCGTCGTGGTCGGCGAGCGCCTTGAGCAGCCAGTCGGCGCCGGCCGTCCACAGGTGCAGCGGGTACTCGCGGCTGAAGTGGTAGTTGTGCCCGGACTCGCCGTCGGTGTGCGCGGGCGCGACCACCCCGCGGGCGCCGAACACCGCGCGGGCGTTGTCCCGCCAGTGCGGCAGCTGGGCCTGCACGAGCGTCGCCAAGGCCTCGGTGACCTCGGGCAGGGCGGCCGCGGCGGCGGACGCGGTCTGCAGGCCCAGGTTGGCGTCCAGGGTCAGGGCGCCCGACCAGGCGGTGTCCCAGTCGCCGGTCCACAGACCGGTCAGCCGGGGCGGGAGCAGCCCGGAGGCCGACAGCAGGTGGTACCGGCCGGCCGCGAACAGCCGCTCCAGCAGGGCGGTGCCGCGCGGCCGGGCGAGCAACGCCGAGCCGGGCAGCGCCCGTTCGGCCGGGTCGGCGTCGAGGTCCAGGGTGACCCGCTCGTACGCGGTGCGGTGCAGGGCGAGATGCCGGTCGAGCAGCGTGTCGTACGTCCGCCCGTCCGTGGTGAGCAGGTCGCGCAGGGCGCGGCCCTCGGCGGTCACGTCCGCCTCGCCGGTGTGCCGTCGTACGCGGGTGAGCAGCAGGACCGAGCGGGCGCCGGTGACGCGCACGCCGGGCGGGGCGAGTTCGGTGCTCCCGCCGGTGACCGCGGCCATGGTCACGCCGGTGTACGCGAGGTCGCTTCCGGGGTACCGGGCGCGCAGGCTGAGCAGGGCGCCCTCCGGGGTGAGGACGGCGCCGTGTCCGACGCGGAGCGCGGCGGGCGCGTTCGGGAGCCGGTGGTCCAGGGAGAGGTGGAGGGAGAGGCCGGGGCCGGTGACGTGCTGGACGATCACGTCGTCGGCGCGGGAGACGAAGACACGGCTGGTGCGGCCGTCGAGGCGGGTGGTCGCCTCGCCGGTGGTGAAATCGGCCGCGCGGCGGTAGCCGGTCGGGCCGGCGGCGCGGTCGCGGTGGCGCAGGCGGATCTGGAAGGCGGGGTGGAAGGGGCGCACCCACTGGAGGGGGCGTCCGTCGGTGAAGTCCTCGGCGGCGGTGAGGTCGCCGGACAGCAGCCGGTCCTGGATGCCGGGGAGCGCGTCGGCCAGCAGGGGCGGCAGCCGGCGTCCGGCGCCCGAGTCGTCGTCCGGGCGGACGAGGGCGTGGTGGGTGACGACGGTCCGGTCGTCGTCCGGGTCGCCGAACGTGAGCGCGCCGTGCCGGCCGTTGCCGCTGAGGTAGGCGTCCTCCCAGCGGGCGGCCGGCCGGGGCTCCCAGGTGCCGTGCACAGGTGAGGAGGTCATGGCGCGAGCACCGCCACGCCGTAGCGGCCGAGGGTGACCCGGTCGGTGACGGTGGCGCCGGTGAGCAGGTCGCGGTGGGTGCCGGGGACGTCCACGGCGACCTCGTCGCGGCCGTGGTGCAGCAGGAACAGCAGCCCGCCCCGGCGCACCGCCTCCACCTCGTCCGGGAGTCCGTCCAGCACCGGCCGCACCCCCGCCCCGGCGGCGACGCGGCCGAGCAGGTTCCGCAGGTCGTCCGGTTCCGGGAGGGTGGAGACGTACCAGGCGCGGCCCTTGCGCAGCACGGCGGGCAGTCCGTCCAGCTCGCCGCCCCGGTACGCGAGGGTCTCGTCGGCGGTGCCGTCGGGCTCCAGCTCCTCGGACCACAGGGTGCCGCGCAGGCCGCCTGCCGTCTCCACGGTCGCGCCCGGCTCCAGCGGCCACCACTCGTGCAGGGTGCGGATGCCGAAGAGGGCGCGCAGCCGCTCGTCCATGCCGCCGGGCCGCACCCGGTCGTCCTCGTCCACGACGCCGGTGCCGAACCCGCAGACCAGGGTGCCGCCGCCGCGCACGTACGCCACCAGGTTGTCGGCGGCGCGGTCGGTGAGCAGGTGCAGCCGGGGGACGACGGCCATCCGGTAGCCGGTGAGGTCGTGCTCCGGGTGGGCGACGTCCGTGGTGACGTGGGCCCGCCACAGGGCGCGGTGCCAGGCGGTGAGGATCTCGGCGTGACCGGCCGCACGGGACGGGCCGCCTTCCTGGTCGCTCGCCCACCAGGCGTGCCAGTCGTGCAGCACGGCGGCCTCGGCGGTGACCGTGCGGCCGGCGACGTGCGGGGCGATCCGCGCCAGGTCCGCGCCGATCCGGCGTACCTCCTGGTGGGCGCGGCCGTCCGGGCCGGCGTGGCCGAGCATGCCGGAGTGGAACTTCTCGGCGCCCTGCCGGGACTGCCGCCACTGGAAGGAGCAGACGGCGTCCGCGCCGCGCGCCACGGCCTGGAGCGACCACAGGCGGTTCAGGCCGCGCGGCTTGGGGCGGTTCACCGGCCGCCAGTTGACCGCGCCGGCCGCCTGCTCCATGAGCATCCACGGCCCGCGCGCCTGCGAACGGGTCATGTCCTGCACGAGCGCGCCGTGCTGCGCGCCGAACGGGTCGTCCGGGTCGGGGTAGAGGTCGACGGAGACGACGTCCTGCTCCTCGGCCCAGCGCCAGGCGTCCAGCCCGGACCACAGCGGCATGACGTTGGTGGTGACCGGGACCTGCGGGGTGTGCCGGCGGACGATGTCCCGTTCGGCGGTGAAGCACTCCAGGAGCATGTCGGAGGTGAAGCGCCGGAAGTCCAGCACCTGCGCGGGGTTCTTCAGGTAGTGGGTGCGCCGGGGCGGCAGCACCTCCGCCCAGTCGCCGTAGGTCTGGCTCCAGAAGGCGGTGCCCCAGGCGGCGTTGAGGGCGTCCAGGGTGCCGTGGCGGTGGCGCAGCCAGGTGCGGAAGCGGGCGGCGGCCTCGTCGCCGTGGTCGTAGGTGCAGTACTCGTTGTTGATGTGCCAGAGGGTGAGGGCGGGGTGGCCTGCGTAGCGGGCGGCCAGGTCCTCGGTGATCGCGGCGGCGAGGCGCCGGTAGGTGGCGCTGGAGTGCGAGAAGTGCTGGCGTCCGCCCCACAGTTCGGTGTGCCCGTCGGCGTCGGCCGGCAGCGTGTCGGGGTGCAGCCGGCCCATCCACGGCGGCGGTGAGGCGGTGGGGGTGGCGAGGACGACGCCGATGCCGTGGTCGTGCGCCAGGTCCATCAGCCGGTCCAGCCAGCCGAAGTCCCGCTCGCCCGGGCGGGGTTCGATCCGGGACCAGGAGAAGACGCCGAGGGTGACGGAGTTGACGCCCGCCTCGCGCATCAGGCGGACGTCCTCCTGCCAGGTCTCCTCGGGCCACTGCTCGGGGTTCCAGTCGCCGCCGTGGAGGAGGCGGCCGCGGGTGACGTCGTCCAGGCGGGGCATCAGACGGTCCCCCGGGTCCGGACGGCGGGTGCGGCGCACCGGCGGGGAGAGGGCACGGGCATGTGAGGTCCTCGGGGCAAGGGGCGGGCG
>MUNG01000469.1 GCA_002154585.1 Streptomyces pseudogriseolus | reverse complement strand
CCACCGGGCCATCCACTGCTCGTAGACGGGCAGCACGCGGTTGACCGGGGTCTGCTGGAGCATGAACTCACTGACCATCACCCCCCACGCGCCGGCCTCCGGGCGCCGCCACGGAAGGTCCCGGGCGTGCTCGTCGAACCAGTCGATGACGGGGGAGTGCAGCGGCTCACCGGGAGCACGCTCGGACGGGGAATCGGCGGCGGTGCCGTGCGGGGGCTTCGTGGGAGCAGTCATGACCCGTCGATCCTGCCACGCCGGGCCGCGTGGACGGCCGAGCGCCACGGGGGAGGGCCCCCGGCGGAGCAGTTCCCGCTCGCTGCTCGGGCGACGGGCGCAGGTCAACGGGTGGGCCGGTCCGCCCGGTTGGCCCGGTCGCAGGGGTCGGAACGGTCGGAGTGTGACAAAAGACAAGGGTGTGCGGCCGGTTACCGGGATGATGATCCGGAAAAGTTGTGCGCGGGGCGGCGGGTGGGACAAGCGAACGCCCGGATCTCTCGTACAGTTTGGGCCGTGGGATCTCTGCGCAATCCGGTCGGGCCGCTTCCCTCCTCCATCTACTGGCGTCGGAGGGCCGTACTGCTGTCCGTGCTCGCCCTGTTGGCGTTGTTGATCACCTGGGTCGTGGTCTCCACGGGCGGATTCTTGCCGTTCGCGCCGTTGTTCGCGCCCTTGCCGCCGCCGCCCGTGGAGACCACGACCCAGGTGATCAACAACGCCAACAGGGCGAGCACGGACAGCAGTACGGCCCTCCGACGCCAGTAGATGGAGGA
>MUNG01000468.1 GCA_002154585.1 Streptomyces pseudogriseolus | reverse complement strand
CGGGAGGAGCCATCGCGTACCGCGTGCGTTGGGCGGGTGGCCGGGGTCACGCATGCCGACCGGTTGGGCGCCGGGCAGCACGGAGGCGCACCCGCGTGCCCCACACCCTGCTTGGCCGGACGGCCGACTGAGCGGGGTCCGACGCACAGCGGTCCACGTGCCCGGTCGGGCGGGACCACAACGGCACGCGGTGGGCGGCAGCCGACGTCGTACGGCCGCGCCACAGGGGGCCGGGGTCAGCCGTACCGGTGGTCCGACTACCCGGCCGGGGGGCGTCACGGCCCCCGGCGGTCGGCGGCCGACCTCGCGCGCCTCGAGCCACGCGTGGCCGGCCAGTCAGGAACGGCGGCGCACCTGCCCCCGACGCACGGGATTCGGCCCCCGCCCCACGCCACGCGTGCCGTCCGCAACAGGTGCCGGCGTCCGGTCAGGACGGGCTCGCGCACGTCGTGGACGGTGGGCAGAAGTGGGTGACCGCCGTGAGGGCGAGGTCGAGTTCCGGGTCGATGCCGTCCGTGGGGGCGCCGTACGCGGCGACGGCGTACACCTTGCCGTCGGCCGGTGAGCGGAAGCGGATGTCCTGGACGTGCCAGCTGCCCACCTCGGGTTCGCCGCGCAGCGAGTCGGCGACGTAGGCGAGGCGCATGCCGTCCACCCCCTCCGCGTCCAGCCGGACCAGCTCGACCTGCTGGAAGCCGTCCGCCTTCGGTGTCCCGTCCGCGAGGAACAGCTCGAAGGACTCCTCCGGCGAGGATTCGGCGATCTCGTACACCTGGAGGCGGCGGAAGCCGTCGGGGCTGCGGTAGTTGACGACGTCGAAGCCGTGCTGCGAGGGCACCGACTCCCGCTCCCAGCCGGTGGGGCGGGCGATGGTGAAGCCCTCGGCGTCACGGTGCAGCTCGTAGCCCTCGGGCAGCGGTGACGGTTCGGGGCCGGAGGACGCCGAGGACGGTTCGACGAGGTCGGAGGAGTCCTCCGTCGGGACCGGCTCCGGTTCGCCCGGCGTGGACGGAGACGCCTGCGTGGTGGTCGTACCGCCCGCCCGGTCGTCCGTGCCGCCCCCGTCGTCGTCCCTGACGACCAGGGTCAGGACCAGCGCCACGGCGACTCCCGCCGCCGCGGCCCCGCCCAGCACGCCCCACACCAGCCGCCGCCGGCCGGCGTAGGGCGGGGCGCCGGGGACGGGCGGCTCCGGCGTGGACCAGCCCCCGGCCGGCGGCGCGTCGGGGTCGGACACGCCGCCCGGGGCCGGGGCCGGCACGGTCGGCTCGAAGGACGGCGGGGGCGGAGGCGGCGGGGTCACCGGGGC
>MUNG01000467.1 GCA_002154585.1 Streptomyces pseudogriseolus | reverse complement strand
CGGGGTGTCCGGGGCGCCCGCGCAGGTGGTGCTCCTGCGCGGGCGCCCCGGACACCCCGGAGATCGACCGCGAGTTCCGTGAGCTGTACGAGGAGCTGAGCCGGGTCCGTGAGGGCGTGCACTGGATCCCGCAGATGCTGCCCCGGTCCGAGGTGATCCAGCTGCTGACGCACGCCACGGTGTTCGTCTGCCCCTCGGTGTACGAGCCGCTCGGCATCGTGAACCTGGAGGCGATGGCGTGCGGCACCGCCGTGGTCGCCTCCCGGGTCGGGGGCATCCCGGAGGTCGTGGACCACGGCAGGACCGGGCTGCTGGTCGACCTGGACGACGACTTCGAGGCGGGGCTCACCCGGGCGCTGGACGCGGTGCTCGGCGACCCGGAGGCCGCGCGGGCCATGGGCGAGGCGGGCCGGGAGCGCGCGGTGGGCGAGTTCGGCTGGGACGCGGTGGCCCGCCGCACGGCCGGGCTGTACGAGAAGATCCTCGGGCAGGCTTAGCACGGCCCGTCCGGGGCAGTCATGGGAAAACTCGGCGTGAGGAGACGGGCATGCGTCGTGGTGGACCATCGGTCCTGGGAATCGTGCTGGCGGGCGGCGAGGGCAAGCGCCTGATGCCTCTCACGGCGGACCGCGCCAAACCGGCGGTCACCTTCGGCGGCACGTACCGCCTGGTGGACTTCGTGCTGTCCAACCTGGTGAACGGCGACATCCTGCGGATCTGCGTGCTCACGCAGTACAAGTCGCACTCGCTGGACCGGCACATCACCACCACCTGGCGGATGTCGAGCCTGCTCGGCAACTACGTCACCCCGGTCCCCGCGCAGCAGCGCCTCGGCCCCCGCTGGTACCTGGGCAGCGCCGACGCGATCCTCCAGTCGCTGAACCTGATCCACGACGAGCGCCCGGAGTACGTGGTGGTGTTCGGCGCCGACCACGTGTACCGGATGGACCCGCGCCAGATGCTCGCCCAGCACATCGAGAGCGGTGCCGGCGTCACCGTGGCGGGGATCCGGGTGCCGCGCGCGGAGTCGTCCTCGTTCGGCGTCATCACCCCGGGCTCGGACGGGCTCACGGTGGAGCGTTTCCTGGAGAAGCCGGCCGACCCGCCCGGTCTCGCCGACGACCCCGATCGCGTGTTCGCCTCGATGGGCAACTACATCTTCACCACCAAGGCCCTCGTCGAGGCGCTCATGCGGGACGCCGAGGACGAGGACTCGGTGCACGACATGGGCGGTTCGATCCTGCCGCAGCTCACCGAGCGGGGCGAGGCGTACCTGTACGACTTCAGCACCAACCACGTGCCGGGGGAGACCAGCCGTGACCAGGGCTACTGGCGGGACGTCGGCACGCTCGACGCGTACTACGACGCGCACATGGACCTGATCGCCGAGCGTCCCGCGTTCAACCTCTACAACCGCCAGTGGCCCATCTACACCCACTCCGGGCAGCTTTCGCCGGCCCGGTTCAACGCGGGCGGCATCGCCGGCGAGTCCATCATCAGCGCCGGCTGCCTGATCCGGGGCCAGGTGACCCGGTCCGTGCTGTCGCCGGGCGTGGTCGTCGACCCGGGGGCGGTGGTGCAGGGGTCGGTGCTGCACGACAACGTGCACATCGGGCGGGGCGCGGTGGTGCGCGGGGCGGTGCTGGACAAGAACGTCGAGGTGCCGCCGGGCGCGACGATCGGCGTCAACCCGGAGCGGGACGCGGAGCTGTACACGGTGTCCGAGAACGGCGTGATCGCGCTGGGCAAGGGGCAGTTGGTGCCGTAGCGGCCGCAGTGAGGGCCCCGGTCGTCCGAGACGGCCGGGGTCTTTGTCATGTCCCTGGACTGCTGACGGAATCCGTGCTGTTATGCCAAGTGCTGTTCTTTGACAACGTTGTATGGGACTGACAACGCACAGAACAGAACACGCACAGAACAGAACATGCACAGCGAGCCGTCATTTCCTCACCGACGGAGGATCCGTGCGCATCAGACGACTCAGGAACCGCTTCGCCCTCCTCCTGGCCACCGCGCTGGGCGTCACCGGCCTCACCGCGACCGGGCCCGCCTCGGCCGCCGCCGAGGACGACCCCGTGGAGATCCACGGGCTGAAGGGCGAGTACTGGACCCACTCCGCCCCCGGCGCCTTCGACTTCCACGAACTCAAGGCCGTCGCCTTCGACCCCGGTCTCGACTTCGACAACCTGGAGCCGCGTCTCAGCCTCACCACCGGCCAGGCGGACGACGTCAGCGTCCGCTGGACCGGCAGGATCGTGCCGGAGACCACCGGCGCCCACACCTTCTCCGTCAGCTCCGACAACGGCTTCCGCCTGTGGATCGACGGCGCCCTCGTCATCGACCACTGGCTGGACGACTGGGACAACGAACAGACCTCCGAGCCGGTCCAGCTCACCGCGGGCCGCGCCCACGACATCAAGGTCGAGTACTTCGAGCACTACGGCGGCTCCAACTTCCACCTGCGCTGGACCCCGCCCGGCGGCGCCAAGGAACCGGTGCCCCGGTCGGCGTTCCGCCTCCCGGACGGCTTCGACTACGACGGCGCCCTGAACGCCACCGTCCTCGCCTCCGGACGCACCCTCAAGCTCACGTTCCCCGAGCCGCTCGCCACCCCGCCCGCCGGCTTCACCGACCATCTCAACGCCGTCATCGGCGGCGCCCGCTGGCCGCTGACCTCGGCGACACCCGACCCGGCCGACCCGAGGGCGCTGCTCGTCACGCTCGCCGAACCCGTCGTCGGCAACAGGACCGGCACGGCCCGCGGCACCGCCGACGTCCAGTACGACGGCCAGGGCGGCCTGACGGCCACCGACGGCGACCCCGTCGACGCCTTCCTCAGCAGCGGACCCAACCGCTCCACCCACGAGCTGCGCACCCGCTGGGCCGACGAGGTGGGCCCGGGCAACGCCCACCCCGAATACCCGCGCCCCCAGCTCACCCGCTCCCGGTGGCAGAACCTCAACGGCCGCTGGCAGTTCGCCGCCGCCGAGGAGGGCGAGCAGCCGCCCGTGGGCCGCACGCTGAAGGAACGCATCCTGGTGCCGTACCCGGTGGAGTCCCAGCTCTCCGGGATCCAGCGGCACGAGGACCGCATGTGGTACCGCCGCACCTTCACCGTCCCGCGCGGCTGGCACATCGGCTCCGGCCAGCGGCTGCGCCTGAACTTCCAGGCGGTCGACTGGCGCGCCGAGGTCTACGTCAACGGCACCAAGGTCACCGCGCACGAGGGCGGCTACGACAAGTTCTCCGTCGACGTCACCGACGCGCTCAGGCGGAGCGGCCCCCAGGAGCTGATCGTCGGCGTCTACGACCCGACCGACGCCGCCGACGGCGAGAATCCGCCGATGGGCAAGCAGCGGCTCGACCCGAGCGGCATCTGGTACACGCCCAGCTCCGGCATCTGGCAGACGGTGTGGATGGAGCCCGTCGCCCGCGACCACGTGGACTCCCTCGAGCTGATCCCCGACGTGGCCGGCGAACGGCTCACCGTGGAGGCGCGGGGCGTGCGCGCGGGGCTGCCGGTGACGGCCACCGCGTACGACGGACGGCGCAAGGTCGCCACCGCGTCCGGCCGCACCGGACATCCGCTCACCCTGCAGATCAGGAAGCCGCACCTGTGGTCGCCCGACGACCCCTTCCTGTACGACCTCGAGGTCAGCGTCGGCGCCGACCGCGTGAGCAGCTACTTCGGGATGCGTTCCATCGCCGTGGAGAAGATCGACGGCGTGCCGCGCACCGTCCTCAACGGCAAGCCCGTCTTCCTGATGGCCACCCTCGACCAGGGCTTCTGGCCCGACGGCCTGCACACCGCGCCCACCGACGAGGCCCTGGCCTACGACCTGAAGGCGCACAAGCAGCTCGGCTTCAACTCGGTGCGCAAGCACATCAAGGTCGAGCCGGACCGCTGGTTCTACTGGGCCGACCGGCTCGGACTGCTGGTGTGGCAGGACATGCCCGCCATGCGGGACGCCCGCAACCCGGACGCCGAGGCCCGCGCCCGCTACGAGCGCGAGATGAAGGAGATGATCGACGAGCACATCAGCAGCCCGTCGATCGTCATGTGGGTCACCTTCAACGAGGGCTGGGGCCAGTACGACGTCGGCCGGATCGCCGCGCAGGCCAAGTCCTGGGATCCCACGCGGCTGGTCAACAACCAGTCCGGACTCAACCTGGGCGCCGACGGCGGCACCGGCGACATCATGGACGAGCACGGCTACCCCAGCCCCGCGCTGCCGCCCCGCCCGGACGGCGAACGCGCCCTGGTCAGCGGCGAGTACGGCGGTCTCGGCCTCGCGGTGCCCGGCCATGCCTGGCCCGTGCAGCAGAGTTACGTCGACGTCGACCCGGCGACCTACACCGACGACTACCTCACCAAGCTGGACGAGGTGCGGGCGCTGGTGTGCCGGGGCAGCAACGGCGCCGTCTACACCCAGATCTCCGACGTGGAGGGCGAGCTCAACGGTCTGCTCACCTACGACCGGCGGGTGATGAAGCCCGACGTGGAGCGGGTGCGGGCCGCACAGCAGGACCTGATCCGGGACGCCTCCCAGGCCCGGCCCGAGGGCTGCCCGGCCGCGGACTGACCGGCCGCGGGCGGCGCTTCCGCCCGTCCGGGTGGCGTGCGTCCGGGTGGCGCGCGTCACCCCGCCGGACGGCGGGACGCCCCGCCGGGCCCGCGGGACCCGCATGTCACCGACATCTTCGCCCCTTCTGCCGTAGCGGCGGGAGGGGCGAAGACGTCACATGTTGTTAACTATGGGTAGCCAGATCGTACTTGACCGTAATCGGCCGGGAGCGATTGACTGCTGATCCGTTCCCGTCGTCGTTGCGAGGCCCCGCCCATGACCGCAGACCCGCTCGCCCCCCTCGACCTGGCGTTCTGGAACCTCGAGTCCGCCGGTCACCCGATGCACCTCGCCGCGCTCGGCGTCTTCACGGCCGGCTCGCCCTCCGCGGCCGCCCACGCCGCGGACCTGCTCGCCGCCCGGGCCGCGGCCGTCCCCGGCCTGCGCATGCGCATCCGCGACACCTGGCGGCCCCCCGGACTGCGGCGCTCGCTGTCGGCGCTGCGCCGCCCCTGGCCCGCCCCCGGCGAACCGCTCACGGCCGCGCTGGGCCGCCCGCTCACCTCCGTCGTCCGCGGCTCGCTCGCCTTCGGCGGCGCCGCCCGCGAACCCGACCCCGGCTTCGACCCCCTGAACCACGTGCGGCTGCGCGAACCGGTCGCCGACTTCCACACCGCCGCCGGCGAGCTGATGGGACGCCCCCTGGAGCGCACCCGCCCGCCCTGGGAGGCGCACGTCCTCCCCGAGGAGGGCGGCGCCCGCTTCGCCGTCCTGTTCAAGTTCCACCACGCCCTCGCCGACGGACTGCGCGCCCTCACCCTCGCCGCCGCGCTGATGGACCCCACCGACCTGCCCACCCCGCGCACCAGGCCCCCCGAGCCGTCCCGAGGCGTCGTCCCCGACGTCCGCGAGGTGCCCGGCATGGTGCGCGACGCCCTCGCCGAGGCCGGCCGGGCCCTGGACATCGGCGCCGCCGTCGCCCGGTCCACCCTCGACATGCGCTCCTCGCCCGCCCTGGCCTGCGCGCCCAGCGGCACCCGCCGCACCGCCGGCGTGGTCGTCGACCTCGACGACGTGCACCGCATCCGCAAGAGCGCCGGCGGCACCGTCAACGACGTCCTCATCGCGGTCGTCGCCGGCGCGCTGCGCCGCTGGCTCGACGAGCGGGGCGACGGCAGCGACGGCGTCGCCCCCCGCGCCCTCGTCCCCGTCTCCCGGCGCCGCCCCCGCACCGCCCACCCGCAGGGCAACCGGCTCTCCGGGTACTTGATGCGGCTCCCGGTCGACGAGAAGGACCCGGTCACCCGGCTGACCCGGGTCCGCACCGCCATGGACCGCAACAAGGAGGCGGGCCCGCACCGCGGCGCGGGCGCGGTGGCACTGCTCGCCGAGCACGTGCCGCCGCTCGGCCACCGGCTCGGCGGACCGCTGCTCGGGCAGGCGGCCCGGCTCTGGTTCGACGTCCTGGTCACCAGCGTGCCGCTGCCCGGCTTCGGGCTGCGCCTCGGCGGCGACCCGCTCGGCGCCGTGTTCCCGCTCGCGCCGCTCGCCCCCGGCCACTCCCTCGCGGTCGCCGTCTCCACCTACCGGGGACGGGTCCACTACGGTCTGGTGGCCGACGGCGCGGCCGTGGAGGACCTCGGCCTGCTCGCCCGCGCGGTGACCGAGGAGGTGACGGCACTCACCGTGGCCTGCGCTCACTGAGCGCAGCGGTTTGGTGCTGCGGCCCGGCGCTCCGTAAAATCCCCCGTTCGACAGCGGACGCGAACGGAGCGCCGCGCGAACCGAAGCGGGAACGGCAGCGGCGATGACGGTGACACAGGACGGACCCGGGACCACGGACGAGGTGGCGCACGGGCCCGGCATCGACCCGGAGCGGCTGGCCGTCTGCCTGAGCGTGCTCGAGGAGCTCGACAGGATCGACGTGGACCATCCGGACGCGATCGCGGTCCGCCGGGCCACCTCGCACATCTACCGCACGGTCAAGCAGCGCCGCCGCCAGGAGCGCCGGGCCGCCAAGACCGCGCACGACAAGGCGGTCACCGAGGCCACCGCCACCGGCTCCGCCCAGCGCATCGACGACGAGACCGAGGGCATCCTGCCCTCCTCCCGCGTCGAGCAGGGCCGCATCGCGGGGATACTCCAGCGCCCGCGCTCCTGCTACGTCTGCAAGACGCGGTACGTCGAGGTCGACTACTTCTACCACCAGCTCTGCCCGAAGTGCGCCGCCGAGAACCGGTCCCGCCGCGAGGCCCGCGCCGACCTGAGCGGCAAGCGGGCGCTGCTCACCGGCGGCCGCGCCAAGATCGGCATGTACATCGCGCTGCGGCTGCTGCGCGACGGCGCGCACACCACGGTCACCACGCGCTTCCCCAAGGACGCCATCCGCCGCTTCAAGGCCATGGACGACTCCGGTGACTGGCTGCACCGCCTGGAGGTCGTCGGCATCGACCTGCGCGACCCCGGCCAGGTCGTGGCACTCGCCGACCAGGTCGCGGAGCAGGGCCCGCTGGACATCCTGATCAACAACGCCACCCAGACGGTGCGCCGGCTGCCCTCCGCGTACGCCGCGCTCGTCGAGGGCGAGAGCGCCCCGCTGCCGGCCGGCGAGCTGCCCGCGCACCATGTCATCGGCGCGTTCAACTCCGGCGCGGTGGACGGCCTGACCGCGCTCCCCGCCGGGACCGCCAACCTGGACGCCCAGGCGGTGGCCGACCTCGCCCTGGTCGCGGGCAACGCCAGCGTGGAGCGGCACCGGGACGGCACCGCCATCGACGCGGGCGGACTGCTGCCCGACGTCGTGGACTCCAACACCTGGGTGCAGACCATCGAGCAGATCTCCCCGGTGGAGCTGCTGGAGACCCAGCTGTGCAACTACACGGCGCCGTTCATCCTGATCAGCGCGCTGCGCCCGGCGATGGCCGAGGCGGCCCGCCGCGCGTCCTCCAACCGCGCCTACGTGGTCAACGTGTCCGCGATGGAGGGTGTGTTCGCCCGTGGCTACAAGGGCGCGGGACACCCCAACACCAACGCGGCCAAGGCGGCCATGAACATGGTGACGCGGACCAGCGCGCAGGAGATGTTCGACACCGACCGGATCCTGATGACCTCGGTCGACACCGGCTGGATCACCGACGAGCGCCCGCACTTCGACAAGCTGCGCCTCGCCGAGGAGGGCTTCCACGCCCCGCTCGACCTGGTCGACGGCGCGGCCCGCGTCTACGACCCGATCGTGCGCGGCGAGGCGGGCGAGGACCTGTACGGCGTCTTCCTCAAGGACTACGCGCCCGGCCGCTGGTGACCCGCGGCCCCTCGACGGTACCCGTGACGGCCGACGGCGCCCCCCACCGCGCCCCGGCTGTCCGGACTTGTCCGGTACATCGCGACGCGCGTACTCCGTTCGAGTGAGTGGCTGTGCGCATTCTGTCACGACATGACCGGACATGGCAGGTCATGATGGGCGATCCGTCATGTGATTGTTACAGCCAGTTTCCAGCCCCATCGAGCGGGGGGCCGCTCATTTGGTTAATCTGAGGCGGACGGACAGCACCAAGGGTTCTACCCGCACCCACCATCCGTCATGGGACCGCCGGTTCACCACGGCCCGCTCTCCCTCGAACGACCGGCGCCACCGCGTCCGAACGGCATGCACACAGACCCGCTCGGGCGTCAGGGCGCCGGCCACGGGGCCGACGCGGTACGTCCCGAGGGTGACCGACACATAAGGAGTGCGCGGTGACACCGGAGCAGACGAAACTCGAACAGCGCCCCGAGGAACGCACGGAGCGTTCCGGCCGCCGGCCAGGGGAACTGGGCTTCCTCGACGTGTGGGCCCGCTCGGCCCCCATCCGCCTCGCCGGGTACGAGGAGGACCTCGCCGAGCCGCACATCCTCCCCAGCGTCGACTGACACCCGTCACCTCCGCACCCCCGCCCGCACCGGGCGTGCCAGACTCGCCACCATGCCGATCAGGGAAGCGCGCACCGACGACTGGCCCCGCATCTGGCCGTTCTGGCACCGCATCGTCGCGGCGGGCGAGACCTACACCTGGGACCCGGGCACCTCCGAGGAGGACGCCCGGGCCCTGTGGACGAGCCCCCCGAAACGGGTGTACGTCGTCGAGGACGACGACGGAACCGTCGTCGCCTCCGCCTATCTCACCCCCAACTACGGCGGCCCCGCCGCGGACATCGCCAACGCGGGCTTCATGGTCGACCCCGACCGCGCCGGCCGCGGGACCGGACGGATGCTGGCCGAGCACGTGCTGGCCGCGGCACGCGACGCCGGGTTCCGGGGCATGGTGTTCAACGCCGTCGTCGAGACCAACCCCGCGGTGAGGCTGTGGACCTCACTCGGCTTCACCGTCCTGGGCACGGTCCCCGACGCCTTCGACCACCCCCGGCACGGCCGGGTCGGGCTGCACATCATGTACCGGCCGCTCTGACCGGTCACCCGCTCAGGGGCGGACGTACGGCCGGGTCATGATCTCCATGTTGTGGCCGTCCGGGTCCTCGAAGTAGGCGCCCTTCCCCCCGAACAGGGTGTTCACCCGCCCCGGTTCGGTGTGCCGCGGGTCGGCGTAGTACGTCACCCCGGCCTCCTCCAGGCGCGCGATCATGGCGTCGAACCGCTCGTCGGGCACCAGGAACGCGTAATGCTGGGACTGCACGGGCTCGTCCCGCATCTCGTAGTAGTCCAGGGTCACGCCGTTGCCCAGGTCGACGGGCAGGAACGGCCCGAACGGCGCCCCCACCTCCAGACCCAGGATCCCGGCGAGGAACTCGGCGGAGCGCCGGCGGTCACGGGCGTAGACGGCGGTGTGGTTCAGCTCGATGTGCGGTGCTGCGGACATGGTGGTCTCTCGTCTCCGGTGTCGGTGTGGCGTTTCCCGCCGGCGGGA
>MUNG01000466.1 GCA_002154585.1 Streptomyces pseudogriseolus | reverse complement strand
CGCGCCCGCCTCCCGGGCGCGGGCTCGCGCCCGGGAGGCGGGCGCGGCTCACGTTCGGGCACGGCTCGCGTTCGGGCACGGCCTCCGGAAGCGGTCCGGGAAGCAACTCTCGCAATCGCCCCCGCGAAGCAGGAGCGGACGCGGCCTGCGGCACGGCCCCGCAAGCGGTCCGGGAAGCGGTCTTCGGTGGCGGCCTCGGGAGGAGGACGCGGAAGCGCCGTCGGACGCGCGGCCTGGGAAGTGGGCGGGGCAGCGCCCTCGGGCGCAGGCCCGAGCGCGGGCGCGAGACGCGGTCCCGGCGGGCGCGGGAGTGGGTCTTAGGGCACGGTCCGGGGAAACGGGCGCGAGACAGGACCTCGGGCGTGGCCCGGAAAGCGGGCGCGGGTGCCCGCTTGGTGGGGGGTCATCCGGACGGGTCTGTCCGGCATGCCGGGGTCGGCCCCCGGTGCGAGGCTGTTGGGGTCCATTCGGCCCGACTTGCCGGCGGTGCGGCCCCGCACCGGGCGGCGTGGGAGGTCACGGTCGTGACTTCATGGCTGCGCACACTGGGGGCGACGTTCGTACTGGGGGCGGGGGCCGTGCTGCTGCCGGTCGGCCCGCTCGGCGGACCGCCGGGTGCGGCCGGCGTGGCGTACGGGGCGGAGCGGACGCCTCCGGGCGCCGAGGAGAGCGACCGGACCCGCGCGGTGTCCCGCTCCCCCTCCGCCTCGCCCTCACGCTCGGCCTCGCCCTCCGCGTCCCGGCCGGGGAGCGGACCGGGCGAGGGACGGGACCGGCCCGGGCGGGACGAGACGGCGCGGGAGGAGTCCCGCGACACCAGGCCGCCCCGGCGGGGCCGTGCCGAGCAGGAGGGCACGGAATCCCACGAGGCCGGACGCCCGGACGGCGACGGCGTGCGGCGGCCGGACGCCCGGCGTGACGCCTCCACCCCGGCGGAGGACGACCCGGCCGAGCAGTCCCCGGCCGGTGACTCCGGCGGAGTGACGCCGACGGAATCCGGCGACACCGCGGCGGCCCCGGTGCCCGCCACCTCGTCCCCGGCCGCGCGGCCGGACACCGTCGCGGGCACCGCCGTGGAGCCGGTGCTGCGCATCCTGCCGCTGGGCAGCGGCCTGATCCTCATCGGACTCGGGTTCGCCCTCGCGTTCCTGGGGCTGCGGATGCGTCAGGAACGCGGGGCGCGCTGACCCCCGGCAGGCGCGACCGCGGCTCAGCCGGGCGTGACCAGCAAAACCTTGCCGATGTGGGAGCTGTCCTCCACGATCCGGTGCGCCTCGGCGGCGTCCGGCATGGGGATCTCCCGGTGGACCACCGGACGCACGTGACCGCCGGACACCAGGGGCCACACGTGCTCCCGTACGGCCGCCACGATCGCGGCCTTCTCCTCCAGCGGCCGGGCGCGCAGGGTGGTCGCGCTGATCGCGGCGCGCTTGGCGAGCAGGGCGCCGATGTTCAGCTCGCCCTTGACCCCGCCCTGCATGCCGATGATCGCGAGCCGGCCGTTCACGGCCAGCGCCTGGACGTTGCGGTCCAGGTACTTCGCGCCCATGTTGTCGAGGATGACGTCCGCGCCCCTGCCGTCCGTGGCCTCCCGCAGCTCGGCCACGAAGTCCTGCTCGCGGTAGTTGATCAGGATGTCCGCGCCCAGTTCGGCGCAGCGCTCCAGCTTCTCCGCCGTGCCCGCCGTGACGGCGACCTTCGCCCCGACGGCCTTGGCGAGCTGGATCGCCATGGTGCCGATGCCGCTGGAGCCGCCGTGCACGAGGAACGTCTCGCCGGGGCGCAGATGGGCGATCATGAAGACGTTCGACCAGACCGTGCAGACCACCTCGGGCAGCGCGGCGGCCCGGTCGACGGAGAGCCCTTCCGGGACGGGCAGGAGCTGCCCGGCGGGGACGGCGACCTTCTCGGCGTATCCGCCGCCGGAGAGCAGCGCGCACACCTCGTCACCGACGGCCCAGCCGCTCACCCCGGGGCCGACCGCCGCGATCCGGCCGGAGCACTCGAGGCCGGGGTGGCGGGACGAGCCGGGCGGCGGGTCGTAGAAGCCCTGGCGTTGCAGGAGGTCGGCCCGGTTGACGGCCGTGGCCACCACGTCGACGAGGACCTCGCCCTCGCCGGCCACCGGGTCGGGGACCTCGTCCCACACCAATGCCTCGGGCCCACCGGGTTCGGGAATCGTGATCGCATGCATGAGGGGGACGGTACTCCGGCAGGCCGCGTCCGCCACGCGCCCCCGAGGGTGCGTCCCCGCCCGGAGGCGGCCGGGGCGGGCGCCGGAAATCCGCGTGCGCGACCGATGAGTTCGCGCGACGGTAAAAGTCTCCCCATGCGTAGCCCACGCACGCGGAAGGACCCGAAGCATGAGCACGCAGACGTCCGGCCTGGCGATCGAGACCGCCGGCCTGGTCAAGACCTTCGGTGAGACACGGGCCGTCGACGGCGTGGACCTCGCGGTGCCCACGGGCACGGTCTACGGCGTCCTCGGACCGAACGGCGCCGGCAAGACCACCACCGTGAAGATGCTCGCCACCCTGCTCCGCCCGGACGGCGGTGTCGCCCAGGTCTTCGGCCACGACGTCGTGCGCGAAGCCGACGCGGTCCGCTCCCGGGTGAGCCTCACCGGCCAGTACGCGTCGGTGGACGAGGACCTCACCGGCACGGAGAACCTCGTCCTGCTGGGCCGGCTGCTCGGCCACCGCAAGCCCGCCGCCCGCGAGCGCGCCGCACAGCTGCTGGAGGCGTTCGGTCTCACCGAAGCGGCCGGCAAGCAGGTCAAGCAGTACTCGGGCGGCATGCGGCGCCGCATCGACATCGCCGCGTCCATCCTCAACACCCCGGACCTGCTGTTCCTCGACGAGCCCACCACCGGCCTCGACCCGCGCAGCCGCAACCAGGTGTGGGACATCGTGCGCGCGGTCGTCGCCCAGGGCACCACCGTCCTGCTGACCACGCAGTACCTGGACGAGGCCGACCAGCTCGCGTCCCGGATCGCCGTGATCGACAAGGGCCGGGTGATCGCCGAGGGCACCAAGGGCGAGCTCAAGGCGTCCGTGGGCGCCGGTTCCGTCCATGTGCGGCTGCGCGACCCCGAGCGCCGTGCCGACGCCGAGCGGCTGCTGCGCGACCTGCTGCTCGCGGAGGTGCAGCTGGAACCCGACCCCGTGGCGCTCACCGCCCGGCTCAACGCCGCGACCAGCGACACCGCCGCCGACCAGGCGGCACGGGCGCTCACCGAGCTGTCCCGCGCTGGCGTCACCGTCGACAACTTCTCCCTCGGCCAGCCGAGCCTCGACGAGGTCTTCCTCGCGCTGACCGGCCACGACACCGGCGCCGCGGACGGCACCGGCAACGACACGAAGGACGAGGTGGCGGCATGAGCACGGCCACGAGCGCGGAGACCAGGGAACTGGCGCCGGTCAGCACGGAGTCGCTGGCGGCGCTGCTGGTCGCCAAGGAGCGGCCGCCGCGGCCCAGCTCGCTGTCCACCTCCCTGACGTTCGGCTGGCGTGCCGTGCTGAAGATCAAGCACGTGCCTGAGCAGCTGTTCGACGTCACGGCCTTCCCGATCATGAACCTGCTGATGTTCACGTACCTCTTCGGAGGCGCGCTGGCCGGGTCGCCGACGGACTACATCCAGTTCGTCCTGCCGGGCATCCTCGTGATGTCGGTCGTCATGATCACCATGTACACCGGCGTCTCGGTGAACATCGACATCGAGAAGGGCGTCTTCGACCGCTTCCGCTCGCTGCCGATCTGGCGGCCCTCGGCGATGGTCGGCTATCTCCTCGGCGACGCCCTGCGCTACACCATCGCGTCCGTGATCATGCTGTGCATGGGCCTGCTGCTCGGTTACCGCGCCGACGGCGGCGTCATGGGCGTGGTCGCCGGGATCGCGCTGCTGCTGGTGTTCTCGTTCGCCTTCTCGTGGATCTGGACGATGTTCGGGCTGCTGCTGCGCACCGAGAAGTCGGTGATGAGCGTCAGCATGATGGTGATCTTCCCGCTCACCTTCCTGTCCAACGTCTTCGTCGACCCGCGGACGATGCCCGGCTGGCTCCAGGCCTTCGTCAACAACAGCCCGGTGACCCACCTGGCGTCGGCGGTGCGCGGGCTGATGGCCGGGGAGTGGCCGGCCGCGGACGTGATGTGGACGCTGGGCTGGTCGGCCCTGTTCGTCGTGGTCTTCGGACCGGTGACGATGCGGCTCTACAACCGCAAGTAGGCGGAGCGCACAACCGCAGCCACGGCGACGGCCCCGAGGACCGGATCCTCGGGGCCGTCGTCTCGTTCGTCCGCGGAAGCGGCTGTCAGCTGCGCAGCGGCCGGACGTCCGGGGCCACCTGGCTGCCCGGAGTGGCCCGGATGATCGTGATCAGCCGGTCCGTCAGCTCCAGCGTTCCGACGTCCTGGTCGTCGTAACCGAGCACCCGGTGCCCGCGCACCACGCTCACCACCAGGTCGTCCAGCTCCCGTAGGGTCTTCCCCACCTCGGCCTTTATGACCGGCCGTTCCACGACGTCCAGCCCGGTGCCCTGCTGGATGAGGTCCTCCATGACCATGCCCGCGGCCGGGCTCAGCACGGAGAGACCCAGCAGCCGCCCGGCCGCGCTGGCGCTGGTGATGACCGCGTCGGCGCCCGACTGCTTGAGCAGCGGCGCGTTCTCCTCCTCACGGACCGCGGCGACGATCTTCGCGTTGCGGTTGAGCTGGCGCGCCGTCAGCGTGACCAGGACCGCCGTGTCGTCGCGCTGGGTCGCGATGATGACCTGGCGGGCCCGCTGGAGCTCGGCCCGCTTCAGCACCTCGCTGCGTGTCGCGTCCCCTATGACGCCCGCATAGCCGTCCGCCGTGGCCGCGTCGATCGCCTTCGCGCTGGGATCGACGACCACGACCTGCTCCTTGCGGAGCCCTGTCGCACAGACCGTCCTGATCGCGGACCGTCCCTTGGTCCCGAACCCGACGACGACGGTGTGATCGCGCAACGTGGACCTCCAGCGGTTCAGTCGCCATTCCTCCCGGGTGCGTTCGGTGAGCGCCTCGAGGGTGGTGCCGACCAGAATGATCAGGAACATCACGCGCAGCGGGGTGATGACGAAGATGTTGGTGAGCCGGGCCCCGTCCGACACCGGCGTGATGTCGCCGTAGCCCGTGGTGGAGAGCGTGACGGTCGCGTAGTAGAACGCGTCCAGCAGGTCGACGGGACCGTCCGAGTTGTCGGTGTACCCGTCCCGGTCGGCGTACACGACGAACGCCGTCACCACGAGCACCAGCAGCGCCATCGACAGCCGCTTGGCGACCTGACGGATCGGGTGTTCCACCAACTTGCGCGGCAGCTTGACCCGGGACGTGACGAGATGCTCGTCGGCCTGACGGGCAATGGCATCCTGGCCCGGAAGTTTCACGTGAAACACACCCCGATTCCCCCGGACGCCCAGGGCAGGTCCAGCAGTTCCGCCTCGTACCCGGGCTTCGCACCCCCGGGCGGTACGACGGCCAGCGCGTCCGCCGCGGCGATCCCGCGCAGCATGGCCGGCCCGTTGTACAGCAACGGCAGCGCCCGGTCTCCGCGCAGGGCGACGGGAACCAGCCGGGTGTCGTACGGGTGCCCCTGCACCGCGTCCCGAAGCGGCAGCGTGTACCCCTCCGGGGCGGGGCGGGCCGCCAGGGTGCGCAGCAGCGGCTCGGCCAGTGTGACCAGGCCGGACACGGCGGCGAGCGGATTGCCCGGTAGGCCGACGAGGTACTGCTTCTCCGAGATCCGGGCCAGCAGCATCGGGTGACCGGGCCGCACCGCGACCCCGTCCACCAGCAGCTCGGCGCCGAGACGCCGCAGCGTGGGATGGACATGGTCGACCGGACCCGCCGCGGTGCCGCCCGTGGTGACCACGACATCGGCCTCACACGCCATCAGCGCCTGCTGCAAGGCGGCCTCGTCGTCCCCGACCCGTCGTACGTCGACGACGTCGGCGCCGAGCGCGCGCAGCCACGGCGGCAGCAGCGGGCCCAACGCGTCCCGGATCAGCCCGTCGTGCGGCAGCCCTTCGCCGAGCAGCTCGTCGCCGAGCACGAACACGGCGGCGCGGGTCCGGGGGACGACGGTGAGCGTGTCGTACCCCGCCGCCGCGGCCATGCCGAGCACCGGCGGGGTCACCAGCGTGCCCACGGGCAGCAACTGGTCGCCGTTGCGGCACTCCTGGCCGCGAGGGCGGATGTCCTGGCCGTGGGACACGGTGTGCGGCGCCCGGGTCGCGGCGGTGGCGTGCAGCCGGCCCGTGTCGTCCGTACTGCCGTGCTCACTGCGCAGGACGGCGGTGGTGTCCGGCGGGATACGCGCGCCGGTGGCGATCCGGACGGCCTCCCCGTCGGTCAGCGGCGCGTGCGCGGTGTGCCCGGCGAGGACGCCCTCCTCCCGCACGTCCCAGGGTCCGGGGCCGGACACCGCCCAGCCGTCCATCGCGGAGGTGTCGAACGACGGCAGGTCGGTCAGCGCGATCAGCGGGGCGGCCAGGGTGAGACCGAGGGCGGAGGACAGCGGGACCGACACGGGCGTGAGGTACCCGGTGCGGTGGCCGCCGCCCCGGCGGGGGGCGCGCTCGGCGGTCGTGCGGGCCTCCGCCCAGTCGACGCCGTCGCGGTGCGCGGGGACGCCGGGG
>MUNG01000465.1 GCA_002154585.1 Streptomyces pseudogriseolus | reverse complement strand
TGTGGCGCTTCGCCGCCGTCGAAGCCCTGACCGACGGCGGCGAAGCGCCACACGTCCTTGAAGTAGAAGTCGCCGAGCATGACGGCCCGCTCGGTGGAGAACTCCGAGCCGTTGAACGGGTACCGCGCCACTTCCTCGCCGCCGGCGACGATGCGGATGTACCCGGGACCTATCTGCGACATCTGTCCGGCGCCGTCGATGGTCGCCGTGAAGGACAGCTTCTTGATCTGCTGCGGGATGCGGTCCAGCGTCACGCGGAAGGACTCCGTGTCGCCCGCCTGGGCGCCCAGCAGCTGGATGGACTCCTCGGGCGACTTCGGCTGGTTGTAGAAGACGAAGTACCGGTCGTCGGAGAGCCGTTCGTCGGCGTCGAGTCCGAAGCAGCTGATGTCGAAGCCGAGCCCGGGGCCGGAGATCTGTACCCCTACGTACAGGTCCGTGCCCGCGGTGAGGTCACTGATCCTGGCCTTGTGGCCGCGTTGGAATTCCCTGGCCATACGTACGACCGTCCCCCATCCCGTTGTGAGTGCGTCGCGCCAGGCTAACGGCAATCACGGACACGGGAGGAAGTCGGTACAGACCCGGTACACAACGCGCAGGGCGCCTCGCTCCGCGTTCACCTCGGGCGGCGGTGCGGGCGGTGACGCGGGGCGCTGACGTGAGGCGGTGACGTGAGGCGGCGTCACTCGTCGCGGGCGCCGGGGACGTGGGGCAGCCGGTCGGCGGCGACCACCCCCTCGAGGTAGCCGCGGGCCCGTTCGGTCCGCGGGTACGCCTCGAGGAGCCGCCAGAAGCGGGGCCCGTGACCGGGCACCAGAAGGTGGGCCAGCTCGTGGCAGAGCACGTAGTCGACGACGTACTCCGGCATGCCCTGGAGCCGGTGGGACAGCCGGATGCTGCCGTCGGACGGGGTGCAGGAGCCCCAGCGCGTGTTCTGGTTGGTCACCCAGCGCACCGAGCGGGGGCGGGCCCGGCCCTCGAAGTACTGCTCCGACAGCCGCCGCGCGCGCTCGGCCAGCTCGGCGTCCCCGAGCGTTCTCCTGCTCTCCTGCGCGGCGAGCTTGTCGAGCATGACGCGCACCCAGCGCTGCTCCTCCGCCTCGGACATCCGGGCGGGGATGAGCACGACGGTGCGATCGCCCTCGCGGTACGCGGAGACCGTCCGCCGTCGGCGGGCACTCCTGCGGACCTCGATCGCGCTCGCCCGTGAGCCGTCCGTCGGCTGGCTCGTCGCGCTGCGCTGAGTCGTTCCGGCGCGGTGCAGTGGGTCGGCGGGCACGCCCCGACCGTACCCGCTGGACCGGGGGAAGTCCCGGCTCCGGGACGCTTCTCCGACGATCCGGTCACCGAGCGCCGGATTTGTACGACGAATTCGGGCACCTGTGGACAACTTGTGACGGCACCTCGGCGGCCCGGGGCATGCTGGCAGCGCCGGCCGGGGCCCTCGTCGGACCCGGCCCGGTGACGGGCAGGCATCAGGCCTGTTCGCAGGCATGTATCAGGACAGACGGGGGTCAGTCATGCATCCGATGCTCAAGCCCGCCCTCCGGCGCGGCTGGCGGGACCGCAACACCGTGCAGTTCGGGATGACACCGGACCCAGCGTCAGCGCCTGTGCCGGTGTCATCCCGAAC
>MUNG01000464.1 GCA_002154585.1 Streptomyces pseudogriseolus | reverse complement strand
GGCCTGGGGAGGGCCTGGTGGGCTGCCTGGAGTGCGCGCGGGCGGTCGCTCAGGGGTGGTGGGGCAGCATCGCCCGGCACGTGGGTATGGAGGGCGCGCCGGTGTGCGTGCTGTGCGGCGAGGGTGAGGCGACGTTGAGCGCCGCGGCCTGGTTCGCGACGGCCGGGCAGCTCGCGGCCGCGGCGACCGCGCGCGGCTCCCGGCGTACGTGGCGGGACGACGCGGTGAAGGGCCTGGGCGCTCGCGGGCTGTAACGCCTGGCGTCAGGTGTTCTGCGGGGTGCGCAGTTCGCCGAGGCGCAGGGGGCGGCCGAGGACGTTGAGGACCAGGCGGCGGTGTGCGGCGTGCAGGGCGCGCACGGTGGCCCGTCGGGCTCCGAGCGGGGGGAGCTCGACGTCGGGCCGGCGGGGGTTGCCGGGCTGTTTGGTGGGGATCCACAGGTATCCGGGGTCGCTGCCTTCGAGGCGTGCGGTGATCGCGGCGCGCTGGCGCAGCCACCGGCGCACGGTGCGCACGGTGTCCTCGTCGAGTTCCACGGGCCCGTCTTCGAGGAGGAGCTGCGGGGGTGGCGTCTTGAGGCGGAGGTCGGGGACGTCGAGCTCGGCGAGTTCGCTGATGGTGCGGCCGGTGGCGGCGACCAGGGCGGCGAGCGCGGCGGTGCGGATCCAGGTGGGTTCGTTCGCGGCCGTGGGCCGGCGTACGGCGAGGGTGCGGATGATCTGGGCGGCTTCCTCGGGGTCGAGGTGTTCGCCGGTCTCGTTGGGGGGGACCTCCAGCCGCCAGGGGGTGCCGAGGTGGGCGGCGAACACGTTGTAGGTGATGATCCGGCTGCGTTCGCTGGCCGCGGCGGAGACGGCGCGCGGGCCGTGGAGGGTGTTGCGCTGGCGCAGTTCGCCGGCGGCGGCCGCGGCGAGCCAGGCGTCGGCGCGCTCCAGGTCCATGAGCTCTTCGGCGGTGAGCTCCAGCGGTGCGTGCGGGTCGGCCTCGCGCAGGGCGTTGAGGGCGTGTTCGAGGTACTCGGTGAGGTAGTGGCCGCGCAGCCGTCGGGTGCCGATGGCGTAGCCGCGTTCGTGGAGCTCGGCGAGGAAGTCGGCGATGGCCTGCTGGGCGGTGGTCACGCCCGACAGGGTACGGGGCGCCTCAGACGGCGGCCGTGCGGACGACGGCGATCGTCTGCCCGCTCGTGGTGCGGAAGGTGTGGCCGCAGCCGGTGAGGGTGAGGAGCGCCGCGGTGGTGTTGATGCGATCCCAGTCGTAGCCGGTGACGGCGTCGTGGCAGGTGGGGCACCAGGCGGCGGTGACCGTCCCGTCTGGGGTTCCGACGGCGTGGACGGGGGCGGGCAGGTCGGGGGCGTCGGCGTAGCGCTGCAGGAGTTCAGGGGAGGGCACGGCTACGTCTCCGCCGACTCTGGGTTACAGAAGAAAGCGCCTCTCGACCAGGCTGCCGCGGGGCAGGTGCTGGTGCATGGGGGTTCGTGCCGGTACGGTCCGGACCATGACGGTGCGACTCGGTCCGTCCCGGACCCAGGACGGGCCCGCAGGGGGCGGGGAGCCTGGCCGGGGTAGGGCGCTCTGTTCTGTAACCCATCAGCCGGCTTGTCACCGGGCCGCCCGGAGGCGGGCGTAGTAGTCGCAGCGGCACAGTGCGGCGACGGCCTGGGCGAAGCCGGGCGGTGCGCCGTGCAGGCCGGTCAGGTCGCGCGCGACGGTGCACGCGGGGTCGGCGTGCACCTGCCGCAGGTGCGGGATGGTGCGTACGTGCGGGGCGAGCCGGACGGCGAGGGAGACCATCCCTTCCAGGTAGGTGGACTCGCCGTCGCGGCGCAGGGCGCGCCACAGGGCGAAGCCCTCTTCGTAGGCATCCGCGGTGGGGTAGGCGTAGCGGTGCGGGCCCTCGAAACGGTCCGCCAGCTCGTGAACGGTGTAGGGGCGGGTGCTGTCGGTGTGGGAGCGGTCGTAGCCCCACGGGACGCTGCAGGTGCGGCCGTGCAGTCGGCAGGCGTTGAGCTCGGCGAGCATGTCGGCCAGCACCGGCGGTCCCCTCCCCCCTCGTGTAGGCGCCCGCCGGCCCCGGGCTGACTGTCGAACTCACGGAGGAGTGCGCGGGACCGGCGGGCGTGTCCATCACCATCGCCGTATAGACGGGGTGGGGCCGCGGAACGTTACAGCTGCTCCCCGCGGAGTTTGCGGCGGACCGGTTCGAGGTCGGCGACCGGGATCGAACCGGACAGGGGGAGGCCGGCCTCCCTCCACGCGCTCGCGGCGCGTTCCTCGTCGCCGCCCGCGTCGCCGACGAGGACCTGGCGGGCGACCTGGTTGGCGAGGGTGCCCTCGCCGAGGTCGAGGAGGCGGGCGACCATGCGGACGTTCTCGAACTTCCCGCCGCTCTTGGGCTGGTTGTAGCGGTAGACGAGGACCCAGCGGCCTTCGAGTTCCCGGGCCCGCTCGATCATGGCGCGGCCGGACAGGGTGGTGTCCTGCTCGGTGCGGATCGTCTCGGCGACGCCGGAGTCGGGGCGCAGCGTGAGCAGGCCGCGGCGGCTGCTCTCCTCGATCTCCACGCGTTCCAGGAACGCGGCGAAGGGCCGGGAGGCGTCGAGGATCTGCACGGCCTGCTCGACCTGCCGGGCGGTGAACGCGAGCTCGGTCGCGAGGTGCTGAACGCGGGTCAGCCAGCCCGCTTCCCCGCTGGGGGAGGCGGGGGCCGGGCCGGCGGCGTGCGCGGCCGCGGCGACGAGGGCGGTGTAGTCGGTCACGACTCCATGATGCGCGGGCCGAGCACTGCGCGATGCTCGCATGCCGCTGTGCGCCTACTCTCCGTCCCCACCTGGATCAGAGACGCTCTTGTAGGGGAATTTTCGGCCACCGATATCTGTGGCGAGGGAGCGCGAAGTTCACCGCCTCCGGAGGGGGAGAGCGACTGCTGGGACTCAGACTCCCAGGTGACGGGCCACTCAGAATGATGTGAAGTCCCGGACGGAGGGGGTGGCCGAGATGCCGCTTACACCTGATGCAGCGTCACGAGGTTTGTAGTCGGCCGAAACGCGCCTCACCAGCGCTCCTCTATGCTCACTGACAACGCAGAGAACCCCCCCGGCGTCAGGCGTCGGAACCTGCCGGGAGGGCTCTGTGATCCCCTTCTCATGCACTGATTGGAGATTCGTGATGCAGTCTCGCATGCCCTGGTGGACTTCCGAACCCCCGGGACGGTGGCGGCGCGTCTGGGAGAGGGCGCGGAAGCGGTTCGTCGTCGTGCGGAACCGACTCCTGCTCGGGATGGTGTCCGGGGCGGGGTCGGCGTGCGTGAGCGTGGCCGTCGTGTGGTGGCAGAACCGGCGTTGACCAGGTCGTGAGCCGTCGAGGGGGCGAGAGTGCTCCCCTCGGCGGCTCACGCCGTGTGCGGGGTGCGGCGGTAGTGCCAGATCAGGCCGTCGGCGTGGTCGACGGGCGTGCGGTCGCGGTCGTAGCGGATGACCCGGAAGGCGGGCCGGTCAGGGCCGGCGTCGTCGCCCGGGGCGTGGAGCGCGCCGGGGAGCAGCTCGGCGACCTTGATGTCGGGCGGCGGGTCGAAGGGGTCGCCGAGGATGACGAGGCGGCGTCCGTCCGCGGGGCCGCCGACGAGTTCGATCTCGACACTCACGGTGTTGTCCTCCGCGGGGTTCGGGTACTCGGGTGGCGGCTGCTGGTGCGTCGGCCGGTGACGGAGGTCGGCGCACCGGCGGCTCATGAGACTGGTCGGCGCCCGCGGGAGGTGTCCAGGCTCCCGCGGGCGCGTCACCGCATAGACGTGGTGGGCGCCGGTTTCGTTACAGGTGGTCAGGCGATGATGCCGCGGCGGCGGGGGTTGGGTTCGTAGATGGCCAGGAGGATCGCCTCGGCGCGGTCGGGGGACTTCATGCCGCGGGCCTGCATCTGCTTCTTGGACTCCACCACGGCGTAGCCGCCGGCGTTGTTGCCGAGGTTCGGTGTGGTGAGCTGGATCGCGGCCTCGCGGTCGACGCGCAGGCGGAGGCGGCCGGTGCCGGTGGCGGGGTCGGGCTGGAGGAGTTGGCGGGTGGCGAGCCACATCTCGTCACGCTTGCGGTAGGGCCGCATGGGCGCGCCGGGGTCGTCGCGGTCGGGGGACTCGGAGACCATCACGCCGAACACTTCGGAGTGGTGGCGGCCGTTCTGTCCCCAGACTTCGAGCATGCCGACGGCGCCGTGACCGAGGCCGTTCTTGTCGATCTTGACGTGGACCTTGGCGGTGGAGCCGAGGGCCTTGGCGAGGCGTTCGGCGGCCTTGACCTCTTCGAGGATCTTCTTGGCGACCTTGACCTGGTTGTCGTTGGCCATGCCGGAGGAGTGATGGCGGTGCTCCACGACGTCGCCGACGATGCGGTAGATGGTGAACTCGTCGCCGCCGTCGGCCGCGACGTCCACGCCGAGGCGCACCCAGGCGCCGCGCTTGACGGTGTGAGTGGCCTTCTCGCCGTCGAGGCCGAGGTCGCACAGGCGGACCCAGCCGGGGCCGGTGGGGTCCTCGTTGTCCTTGGCGTCTTCCACCCAGGTGGTGGGGATGACCTTGCCGCCGCCGCCCTTGGGGAACTTGGCGTGCACCTTGGCGATGACGTACGGGTGGTCTTCGCCGTACTCGCGGATGGTGCGGTCCACCCAGTCCTGGGCGGGCAGGTGGATGGCGAGGGAGTGCCGGGCGACGGCTGGAGGGCAGTCCAGGCAGTACGGGACCCGTTCGCCGGTGATCGCGGGGGAGTCGAGCGTGGCGATGGGGATGGTCACCGTGCCGGGCTCGTCGGGGTCGTCGCCTTCCTCACACATGACCTCGAACCACGAGCGGGGGTCGTCGGTGGGCGGGTTGCCGATGGCGAGCATGCGCGCGTCGCCGGTGAGGAGGTTGTTGGTGCCGGCGCCGATGCTGCGGGCGATACCGCCGGCCTCGTCCACGATGATGACGAGCTTGGGGTTTCCGTGGATGCCCTGCATCGAGGCCTCGTCGTGGGCTTGGGCGGTGAAGCCGTACGCCACGCGGACGTCGTTGTTCCACTGGTCGGGCATCTTCCATTGGACCTCGTCGCAGAAGCCGGGCAGGCCCGCGCGGGAGATCGTCTTGCGGATGTGCGGCCAGAGCTGGTTACGGACCTGCCGGAAGCGGGTGGCGGTGGTGACGACGAGCATCGTGCCGACGGGGTTCGTCGCTCCGGCCCAGGCGCAGAGCCTTCCGGCGATGTAGGTCTTCCCGACGCCGAATCCGGCGGGGACCATGACGCGGGTGTGTTTGGGGACGGCGTCCACGATCTCCCGCTGCTTGGACCAGATCGACTCCCCCAGCACGTCCTCGATGAATCCGGACGGGGTGTCGGCCCACAGGCCGTAGAGGCTGCCGGTCTCGCGTTCGACTTCGGCCAGGACGTGGGTGAGGTCGACGGCGTCGAGGGTCTTGAGCGCGGCCCGGCGCGCGGGGACGGGGGCGCGCAGCAGAGTGTCGGCGATGCTGGTGGCTTCCTTGGAGCGGACGCCGGAGCGGTTCTCGACCAGGGTGTTCGCGGCGGCCACAGCAGGTGTCTGGGGTCTGGGGGCGGCCATGGCGCGCACTGTGCACGGCGGCCGCCGCTACCGTCCCGGGGAATGTGAAGGGGCTCCCGGGCCTGTCACCTGGTGTCCGCGGCCCCGGGGGGGGTAGGGCGTTGGACTGGTGGTGACGGGCCCGGGAGCCC
>MUNG01000463.1:1116-2174 GCA_002154585.1 Streptomyces pseudogriseolus | reverse complement strand
GAGCCGCTCCGACCTGCGAATACCTGCTTCCGCTAGCCGCCCGAAGCACGTTCCTGTTGCTGTTGTCAAGCCCCGAGAATGGCCCTGACCTGCGAAAACGCCATTCAGAAGACGCCGTATCCGTGTTACCCTGGATAGCCACGGAAGGGGTACCTGTCACATGACGTTCAAGGTTGGCGACACCGTGGTCTATCCCCATCATGGGGCCGCGCTGATCGAGGCAATCGAAACTCGCCAGATCAAAGGCGTGGACAAGACCTACTTGGTGCTGAAGGTCGCCCAGGGTGACCTGACGGTACGTGTGCC
The DNA here is from genome assembly GCA_002154585.1 of Streptomyces pseudogriseolus. Lineage (GTDB taxonomy): Bacteria > Actinomycetota > Actinomycetes > Streptomycetales > Streptomycetaceae > Streptomyces > Streptomyces pseudogriseolus. Next base: position 1,868 of record MUNG01000463.1, on the reverse strand, counting down.
AGCGGACAATGCGGAGTTCGTCGGCGNNNTTCGAGGTGCTGCGCGCGCCGTACGCCGAGGAGCCCACGAACTGGTCCCGTCGGTACAAGGCAAATCTCGAGAAGCTCGCCTCGGGCGATGTCATCAAGGTCGCGGAAGTCGTGCGTGACCTGTGGCGCCGGGAGCGTGAGCGCGGTCTCTCCGCCGGTGAGAAGCGCATGCTCGCGAAGGCGCGTCAGATCCTGGTCAGCGAGCTGGCCCTCGCCGAGAACACCAACGAGGACAAGGCCGAGGCCCTGCTCGACGAGGTTCTCGCCTCCTGAGTCCTCCGAGTCGTGGCTCCGCCCGTCGCGTGCCGTTCACGCCGGCCGTCGGAGCAGCACTCAGAGCACTCAGCGCATCGAAATGCCGCGGTGCCCGATGACGTCCTGGACGTCGCCGGGCGCTGCGGCATGTTCGTACCCGGACACCTACGTAGGCTGCACGTGCGCCGGAACGGGGAATGTGTCGTCACTCACGTCCCCACCCCCGGCGTGCCGGGCCCGGGCGGTCGGACTCGACCAGAGTCACGGAAGGGGCTGGTCAAGGCGGAACGCCCGGCACTTCCCCCGCTCCGTGCGGGGGCACGCCCAGGCCATACCCACGTAGGCCGAGCCCACAAACCTGACAGGAACCATGTCTGACGATCCGCTCCCGCCGTCCTCGCCGACCCCCGCACCCGGCCGTCCGGCCGTCCGTACAGCGGCCGTCATCCCGGCCGCGGGCCGGGGTGT
>MUNG01000463.1:327-1085 GCA_002154585.1 Streptomyces pseudogriseolus | reverse complement strand
GTGCCCCCAAGGCGCTGCGCGCGCTCGGCGGCACGCCCATGCTCGTCCACGCGGTGCGCGCGATGGCCGACTCCCGCGCCGTCTCCCTGGTCGTCGTGGTAGCGCCGCCCGACGGCGCCGGCGAGGTCAAGTCGCTGCTCGACGCCAACGCCGTGCCCGAGCGGACCGACGTGCTCGTCGTCCCCGGCGGCGAGACCCGCCAGGAGTCCGTGAAGCTCGGTCTCGACGCGCTGCCGCCCGGCTACGACATCGTCCTGGTGCACGACGCGGCCCGCCCGCTGGTCCCCGTGGACACCGTCGACGCGGTCGTCGAGGCCGTACGCGACGGGGCGCCCGCCGTCGTCCCCGCGCTGCCGCTCGCCGACACCGTCAAGCAGGTCGAGCCGGCCGCCGCGCCCGGCGCGCCGGAGCCCGTGGTCGCCACCCCGGACCGCTCCCTGCTGCGGGCGGTGCAGACCCCGCAGGGCTTCGACCGGGCCACCCTGGTCCGCGCCCACGAGACCGTCACGGACGACGTCACCGACGACGCGAGCATGGTCGAGCAGCTCGGCCTCACCGTCGTCACCGTCCCCGGGCACGAGGAGGCCTTCAAGGTCACCCGCCCCCTCGACCTGGTCCTCGCCGAGGCGGTCCTGGCGCGCAGGAGGCTCAACGATGGCTTCTGAGACGACGGCTTTCGAGACGTACCCCCTGCCCCGGGTCGGCATCGGCACCGACATCCACGCCTTCGAGGACGGCCGCGAGCTGTGGTGCGCCGG
>MUNG01000463.1:0-286 GCA_002154585.1 Streptomyces pseudogriseolus | reverse complement strand
CTGCTCACCGAGGCCGCCCGCATCGTCCGTGAGGCCGGCTTCCGCGTCGGCAACATCGCCGTCCAGGTCGTCGGGCCCCGCCCGAAGATCGGCAAGCGCCGCGAGGAGGCCCAGAAGATCCTCTCCGAGGCGGCGGGCGCCCCGGTCTCGGTCTCGGGCGCCACCACGGACGGATTGGGCTTCCCGGGCCGCGACGAGGGCCTGATGGCGGTGGCGACGGCCCTGGTGATGCAACAGGCGTGACCGTCACACGCCCCAGGGGCGCGGGGCTGTGTCGACATGCGGC
>MUNG01000462.1 GCA_002154585.1 Streptomyces pseudogriseolus | reverse complement strand
CGGCCCCCGCGCCCCCCACCGCGGGTGGAACCCCGTAGAAGCCGTACGGGATAATGGCCCCATGCGGATCTCAGCCAGGGCGGACTACGCGGTACGGGCCGCGCTGCAACTCGCGTCGTCCGGGGCCGACGGGCCGCTCAAGGCCGAGGCGATCGCCGACGCCCAGGACATCCCGCACAAGTTCCTGGAAAGCATCCTCAACGACATGCGGCGGGGCGGGCTCGTGGTGAGCCAGCGGGGCGGGAACGGCGGCTACCGGCTGGCGAAGCCCGCCGACTCGATCAGCATCGCCGACGTCATCCGAGTCGTGGAGGGTCCGCTGGTCTCGGTGCGCGGTGTGCGGCCGCCCGAGCTGTCGTACTCCGGTCCCGCCGAGTCGCTGCTGCCGCTGTGGATCGCGCTGCGGTCGAACGTGCGCGAGATCCTGGAGGGCGTGTCCCTCGCCGATGTGGCATCGTCCCAACTCCCCGCCGGGGTGGCCGCGTTGGCGGACGCCCCGAAGGCCTGGGTGAATCCCTGATTCCGGCCGCGGACCAGGCCGTTCTCACCATGTGAGCGACAGGCGTCCATCAAGTGAGCAGCCTCTTGGGGTAGGGGCCGGTTTCTGCCACGATCCCTAGCAGCCAGGTAGGAAAACTCGGAAAACCAGGGATCCCAGGGGGTGGCCATGACCGCGCGTCCGTACGACGTCGCCGCACGCCTCCTGCTCACCTCGCGCCGCCACATCGACTTCGGCCGCACGTCCAGCGCCATCTGTCGGCCGGCCTGAGGCACCGCCGGGACCGCGTCCGCGGCCGGCGGCGCTCCCCGAGCCCGCGCTCCCCGCACCTCACCCGCACACCGTTCCACGGCCGCCGACCGTCCCCGCGAGGCAGGCCCGACGGCCGCGCGGGCGCACGCCCCTGAGCACACGCCCGTACGCCGGCACCGTCCCGAACCGCCCTTTCCCGAGAGGACACCTCCGTGTCTGCCGCACGACCGTTCACCATCCTGCGCACCGTCGCCGCCGCAGCGGCCCTCCCGCTCCTGCTCACCGCCTGCGGCTACGGTTCCGACGCCGAGGACGACGCCCCCAAGGCGGAGGTCGCGGCGGACGCGAAGAAGCTCTCCGCCTCCGAGGTGAAGATCGGCTACTTCCCGAACCTCACGCACGCCACCGCCCTGGTCGGCGTCCAGGAGGGCCTGCTCCAGAAGGAGCTGGGCGGCACCACGATCAAGTCGTCGACGTTCAACGCCGGGCCGTCCGAGATCGAGGCGCTGAACGCCGGGTCCATCGACATCGGCTGGATCGGCCCCTCCCCGTCCATCAACGGCTACACCAAGTCGGCCGGCAAGAACCTGCGCATCATCAGCGGTTCGGCCTCCGGCGGCGTCAAGCTCGTGGTGAACCCGGACAGGATCAAGACCCTGGACGACCTCAAGGGCAGGAAGATCGCCACCCCGCAGCTCGGCAACACCCAGGACGTGGCCTTCCTGCACTGGATCGCCGAGAAGGGCTGGAAGGTCGACGCCCAGAGCGGCAAGGGCGACGTGTCCGTGGTGCGCACCGACAACAAGATCACCCCGGACGCCTACAAGTCAGGCTCCGTCGACGGCGCGTGGGTGCCCGAGCCCACCGCGTCGAAGCTGGTCGCGGACGGCGCGAAGGTGCTGCTCGACGAGTCCGACATCTGGCCGGACAAGAAGTTCGTGATCACCAACATCATCGTGTCGCAGACCTTCCTGAAGGAGCACCCGGACGTCGTCGAGGCCGTGCTGCGCGGCTCGGTGAGGACCAACGCGTGGATCAACGCCCACCCGGACGAGGCCAAGGCGTCCGCGAACAAGGCGCTGGAGAAGCTGTCCGGCAAGGCCCTGCCGGCCGAGGTGCTGAACCCGGCGTGGAAGTCCATCACCTTCCTCGACGACCCGCTGGCCTCCACCCTCGACGCGCAGGCGGAGCACGCGGTGTCGGCCGGCCTGCTGGAGAAGCCCGACCTGAACGGCATCTACGACCTGAAGCCGCTGAACAAGGTCCTGAAGGCCGAGGGCAGGCCCGAGGTCGACGACGCCGGGCTCGGCGTCCGCTGACGACGCCCGCGATCCGACGACACGCCACGAGGCAACACCCCAGGAGGTGACGACCATGGCCACCACAATGGCCGGGACGGCCGAGGACACCACGACGGCGGCGCCCGCCGCGCGGGTCGAGCACGTCTCGAAGTCCTTTCCCGCTCCGGGCGCCCCGGGCGGACGGCAGCTCGTGCTGGACGACATCACCCTCGATGTCGCCCCCGGCGAGTTCGTCACCCTCCTGGGCGCCTCGGGCTGCGGCAAGTCCACCCTGCTCAACCTGGTCGCCGGGCTGGACCGGCCGTCCGCCGGCACCATCGGCACCGACGGCCGCCCCGCCCTGATGTTCCAGGAACACGCCCTGTTCCCCTGGCTGACCGCGGGCAAGAACATCGAACTCGCCCTGAAACTGCGCGGGGTGGGCAAGCCGGAGCGCCGCCAGGAGGCGGAGCGGCTGCTGGAGCTGGTGCGGCTGAAGGACGCGCACGGCAAGCGGGTGCACGAACTGTCCGGCGGCATGCGCCAGCGCGTCGCCCTGGCCCGCGCGCTCGCACAGGACAGCCGGCTGCTGCTGATGGACGAGCCGTTCGCCGCGCTCGACGCCATCACCCGGGACGTGCTGCACGAGGAACTGACCCGGATCTGGCGGGAGACGGGCCTGTCGGTGCTGTTCGTGACGCACAACGTGCGCGAGGCGGTGCGGCTCGCCCAGCGCGTCGTCCTGCTGTCGTCCCGGCCGGGCCGCGTGGCCCGGCAGTGGACCGTGGACCTGCCGCAGCCGCGCCGCCTCGAGGACGCCGCCGTCGCGGAGCTGTCCGCCGAGATCACCGAAGAACTGCGTGGGGAGATCCGCCGTCATGGCCAGCACTGAGAAGACCGCCGGCGTCACCGGCACGACCGCCGCGCCCCAGGACCCGGACGACCTCGCCGGTCTCGAGGCCGGACTCGACGCGCTGGACGCGGCGCAGACGGTCCGCACCCCGCTGCGCGACACCCTGCTGCGCAAGGTGCTGCCACCGGTCACCGCCGTCGCCCTGGTGCTGGTGGTGTGGCAGATCCTGGTCTGGGCGGAGGTGGCGCCCCCGTACAAGCTCGCCTCGCCGTCCGACGTGTGGGGCGAGGTGCGCGCGGCCTGGCTGCAGGGCACGCTGCTCGACTACATCTGGACGTCCGTCTCGCGGGGCCTGCTCGGTTTCCTGCTGGCCCTCGTCATCGGCACCCCGCTCGGGCTGCTGGTGGCGCGGGTGTCCTTCGTGCGGGCGGCCATCGGCCCGATCCTGTCGGGTCTTCAGTCGCTGCCGTCGGTCGCGTGGGTACCGCCCGCGGTGATCTGGCTGGGTCTGAACGACTCGATGATGTTCGCGGTGATCCTGCTGGGCGCCGTCCCGTCCATCGCCAACGGCCTGGTGGCGGGCATCGACCAGATCCCGCCGCTGTTCCTGCGCGCCGGGCGCACCCTGGGCGCGACCGGTCTGCGCGGCGCCCGGTACATCGTGATGCCGGCCGCCCTCCCCGGCTATGTGGCCGGGCTCAAGCAGGGCTGGGCGTTCTCCTGGCGCTCCCTGATGGCCGCCGAGATCATCGCGTCCTCGCCCGATCTCGGCGTCGGGCTGGGCCAGTTGCTGGAGAACGGTCGCAACAACAGCAGCATGCCGCAGGTGTTCCTGGCCATCCTGCTGATCCTGTGCGTCGGCATCGCCATCGACCTGCTGATCTTCAGCCCGCTGGAGCGGCGCGTGCTGCGCGGGCGGGGCCTCCTCGTCAGTCGCTGACCCCGCCCGCGCAGGCTCCGCCCGTCAGGACCCGTACACCTCCACCTCACTGAACTGGGCGGCCGGCCAGCCGGTGTTGCCGGTGACGTGCAGCCGCAGATGACGCACGCTGCCGTCGACCGGGACGGTCACCGTGTTGCCGGTCGCCGGGTCGAAGCGGTACTCACGGGCGGCGGCCAGGGTGGTGTAGGCGGAGCCGTCGGTGCTGCCCTGCACGGACAGCGTCTGGGTGCGGGCCTGCCACGCGGTCTGCGGCGGCAGCTTCAGCACCACGCGGCGCACGGTGCGGGTGGCGCCGAGGTCGACGGTCAGGGTTTGCGGGAAGGCGTGGTTGGCGGACTCCCAGTAGGTGTTCGGGTCGCCGTCGACGGACTTGCCGGGGGTGTACACGTCCTGCGAGCCGGTGGCGGTGGCCGGGCGGTTCAGGGCGAGGTTGCGGTCCGGGTCGGGTTCCGGTTCGCCCTGCCCGGGCTGGGGCCAGGTGGTGCAGTCGGACCAGGTGCTGTTCCAGCCGGAGTTGCCCCCGCCGTCGGTGACGGTGAAGGTGCCGGAGCCCGCCGGGTAGGGGCAGTTGTAGATTCCGGCGGAGCCGACGCCGGATGCGGTGACGTTGCGGAAGGTGGCGGCCCCCTGGGTCTCCGCCTGCACGACGACCGTCCCGACGCGGTTCACGGTGGCGCCGTCGACGGTGATGTTCCGGGCGGCGAGGCCGCGACCGCTGCCGGAGACGAACTCGAAGGCGCTGTACGGGCTGTCGGTGATCGTGGTGTTGGTGATCCTTACCTGGGCGTCGATGGCGCTGTCGTAGGAGTCGACGCGCAGGGCGCCCATGGGGTGGTTCCAGTTGGGGTTCATCGCGCCGGTGCGCACCAGGGTGTTGCCGTCGACGGTGATGGTGCCGGACAGCGGGTGGAACGGGTCGAGGAACTTCTGGTTGGAGATGGCGATGCCGCTGCCGAGGGCGTTGGTGTCGGCGATCAGGTTGTTCCGGACGGTGATGTCGGTGCCGCCGTAGATCGCGATGCCGTTGGCGAGGTTCGGCTGGGTGATGGTGTTGTTCTCGAAGACGCTGCCGACGTCGGGGGCGTTCAGCGACCACATGGCGAGGGCGTCGTCGCCCTGGTTGCGCAGGAAGTTGTTGCGGACCTTCACCCCGCGGGCGTTGCCGTTGAGGTTGAGGCCGTCGGCGGTCATGTCGAGGAAGCGGCTGTTCTCGACGACGAGGTCGTCGTTGTTCCCGGTCAGCCAGAGCCCCACCTTGAGGTGCTGGAGCCACATCCCGGAGACGGTCGAGTCCGGTCCGAGGGAGCCGTTGACGAAGTTGTCGGGGCTGGAGTCGACGCGTTCGGTGACCTCGCCGATGACGGCGAAGTCCTTGATGTGGACGTTGCCGGAGGAGGATGCCTGGTCGATGAAGCGGGAGGTGCGCACCACCGAGTGCCAGTGTCCCGCGCCCTGGAGGGTGACGTTCTGGACTCCGTTGAGGGACGAGGTCAGCCGGTACTCGCCGGGCGGGATCCACACGGTGCCGCCCTGGGCGGCACCGTGTGGATCCC
>MUNG01000461.1 GCA_002154585.1 Streptomyces pseudogriseolus | reverse complement strand
ACCTCGGTCCCGGCCGGGGCGGCCCGGTTCCACATGACGTGCACACTGGTGGCGCTGCCCGCCTGCGCGGTGACGCCGGTGGGCCGCCCCGGCCGGGACCGAGGTGACCGGCTACGAGGTGTACCGGGGCCGCACCAAGGTCGAGGAGGTGCCCGTCTCCACGCACATGGTGGACGTCACCCGGCTCCGCCCCGCCACGACCTACGTCTTCACGGTGCGCGCCCGGGACGCGGACGGACGGCTCGGCCCGCCCAGCCGAGAGGTACGGGCCACGACCCCCGCGGCCGTCCGGGCGGACACCGCGCCGCCCACCGTCCCCGGGGGCGTAAAGGGCCGGGCGGCCGGCAGCCGGGCGGCCCAGCTCTCCTGGACCGCCGCTCGGGACGACCGCGGTGTGGTGTCGTACGACATCTACCAGGGGCGATCGAAGATCCACAGTGTGGGCGGGAACCAGACGGCCGCCGTGGTGACGGGGCTGCGGCCGGGCACGCGGTACGTCTTCTCGGTCCGCGCCCGGGACGCGGCGGACAACCTCTCGCCGGCCTCCCCCGCCGTCCGCCTCACCACCGCGGACGGCACGGACAGGGGCGCCGCGGCCACGGCGCCGGCCGACTTCCGCGCGACGTCCCGCCGTTCGGGCCGGGCGTACGACATCGTCCTGACCTGGACGCCGCCGCGCGTCGACGGGACGGTCGCCGAGTACGAGGTGCGGCTGGACGGACGGCCCGTCACGTCGCTGGTGTTCGGCGGCGAGGCGCCCCGCGATCGGGCGACGTACCGCTTCTACGCGGGCGAGAAGCCCGGAGTCACGCACCGGGTGCGGATCAGGGCGCTGCTGCCGGACGGCACCTGGAGCGCCTTCTCCCCCGAGCGGACGGTGACGACGGGCGCCGGCGGCTGACGCCGGCTCACCCCCGCTGAGCCGCCCGGAGGACGCCGTCACCTGCACGGATGCTGCCGGAGTGCGCGTCGGGCGGGCTGCCCGTTGGCTGACGTCGTGGCGGCACGGGCGCTCCCCGACCTCGGCGGCGCAAGGGATGTACCGCCGGCCGTGCCGCCGGAAGGCAGTCCACATGAGCATCTCGAAGCCACTGCTCCGTCTCGGACCGACCGTGGCAGCCGCCGCCGCGCTCGCCCTGATGCCGGCCGGACCGGCTGCCGCGGACGGAATCTCCGTCAGCACCACCGGGAACACGGTCTCGGTGAGCACCTCCGCGTGCACCCAGATCAACGGCCACTGGGGCACCGCCTCGCTGCTCAGCAGCGGTCAGGCGAACTTCTCGCAGGGCCGCCAGGTGGCGCTGTCCGGGACGTCCGCGGGGCAGTCCGCGGCCTGGTCCAACGTCAGCGCGGGCACGTACACGGTGATCGTGGTGTGCTCCAACGGCAGCACCGCGGGCACGCAGTCCGTGGTCGTGTCCCCCGCGCCCAGCCCCTCGGTCTCCCCCACGGCGTCGCCGTCCCGCGGTGTGATGGGCGGTGTCGGCGGCGGTTCGAGGGACTACGGCACCGTCACGGCGGTGGCGGGCGGCGCCCTGGTCGGCGCCGGCGTCCTCGGCACTGTCTGGTACCTGCGCCGCCGCGGCACGGCCCGCCCCGGCCACCTCTAGACCGGCGCCGGCCGCCACACGTCCGACGCGCTCCGGCCAGGCGGCCGCCGCCACCCCCGCGCCCCGCAAGGGGCGCGGGGAACTCATCTTCCGGGGCCCTCCTGATCGCGGCCTGCCGCGAACGCCCTCAGGGGCGCGG
>MUNG01000460.1 GCA_002154585.1 Streptomyces pseudogriseolus | reverse complement strand
CGGCAGGCCACTCGTTCGGGTGGCGGAGTTTTCCACAGGGTGGGGGCGGTCCACAGGGCGCGGCGGGGTCCGGCCCGGCGGAGGCAGTCTGACTCCGCGGTGACCACGGAGCGCGAGGCGGTCCGCGGTCACCGCGCCAGACGGCAGCCGTACGGGACGGGCCCGTACGCGCATCCGCCCGGCGCCGGCGCGAGAGCCGGCGGGGTCCGGGCCAGGGAGGGAGACGCGATGAACGAGACGATGGTGTGCGTGGTGGGCAACGTGGCGACGCGGCCCGTGTACCGGGAGACGGTGTCCGGACCCTCGGCGAGGTTCCGGATCGCGGTCACCGCGCGCTACTGGGACCGCGAGCGGAACAGCTGGGCCGACGGCCATACCAACTTCTTCACGGTGTGGGCCAACCGGCAGCTCGCCACCAACGCCGCGGCGTCCCTGTCGGTGGGCGAACCGGTGATCGTGCAGGGGCGGTTGAAGGTGCGTTCGGAGACGCGGGACGGGCAGCCCGAGTGGATGTCGGCGGACATCGACGCGGTGTCCGTCGGGCACGACCTCGCCCGCGGCACGACCGCCTTCCGCCGCACGCCGCGCCCGGAGACGAGCCCCGCGCCGGACCGCGCGGAACCGGCGCCGGATGGTGCGGCGACCGCGCCGGACCGCCCGGAGCCCGCCTGGGAGACGGACCCGGCACCGTCACCGCCGGCCGACGGGACGGGCGAGGCCGCGACCGGCGCTCCCGACGGCGACGCGACCCAACTGCTGCCCGAAGCAGCCATGGTGACGTGAAATCAGCGGCGGCGGTCCCCGTCCCGGTGGCTGTCCGAACCGAGGCTTATCGGCGGATGCATGGCGAACAGTCCCGCGTGGATTTGTCGATAAGCCCTGTTCAGCGGTGTCCAGGCGATAACGATTCCGATTCGGATCACCGCTGCGACGCGATCACCGGCAAGCGCTGTCCGACGGCTCCTTAGGATGCCGGGCATGGCTCCGGGGTGCTCGGGGCCGGAGATTCTGCTGGTGGGACCGGCCCCCCACGTAACGGGTGCTGCTCGGAAGGGAATTCGGTGTCTGTTTCGTTCTCCGCGCGGCGCCTGCGCGGACGTGGGTCGGCCCGCCTCGCAGCGGGGACGCTGGTGACGGGGCTCGTCGCCGCCACCGTGCTCACCGCCGGTGCCGGAACGGCCTCCGCGGGCGACTCCGGGACGATGCCGCAGCAGCACGGGGCAGCCGCGACGATCGACGGGCTCAAGACGTACGGCGCGGCCGTCATCCACGGGCCCGCCGGTGACACGCAGGTGTCGGCGGGGCTGTTCGAGATGTCCGTCGAGGGCGGCGGCATGCTCCAGACCTACTGCGTCGACATCCACACCCCCACCCAGCAGGACGCCAAGTACCACGAGACGTCCTGGAGCGGCACCTCGCTCGGCACCAACAAGGACTCCGGGCGCATCCTCTGGATCCTCGAGCACTCCTACCCGCAGGTGAACGACCTGGCGGCGCTCGCGGAGGAGGCGGGCGTCCACGGCCAGCTCACCGAGCAGGACGCGGCGGCCGGCACGCAGGTGGCGATATGGCGTCACTCCGACGGCGTGGACGTCGAGGCGCTCGACCCGCAGGCCGAGCAGCTCGCCGACTACCTCGCGAAGAAGGCGCGCGACGTGGCGGAGCCCGAGGCGTCGCTCACCCTGGACCCGCCGGTCGTCGCCGGCCGCCCGGGCGAGCGGCTCGGCCCGGTCACCGTCCGCACCGACGCGCGGAGCGTCACGGTCTCCCCGCCCGCCGACGCGGCCACCTCCGGCGTACGGATCGTGGACGCCAAGGGCGAGCCCGTCACCACCGCAGGCAACGGCGGCAAGCTGTACGTCGAGGTGCCGGAGGACGCGGAGGCGGGCAGCGCCCAGCTGACCGTGCAGGCGGCGACGAGCGTGCCGGTCGGCCGTGCCTTCGTCTCCGAGAGCCGCAGCCAGACCCAGATCCTGGCCGGGTCCAGCGAGTCGACCGTCTCCGCGACGGCCGTCGCCGGCTGGGCGGCGACGGGCGCGATACCGGCGGTCTCGGCCCGCGAGAACTGCGCCGCGGGCGCGGTGGACGTCACCGTCGCCAACGAGGGCGACGCCGCGTTCGCCTTCGAGCTGGCGGGCGCCGAGTACACGGTGGAGGCCGGCAGCTCCCACACGGTGACGGTCCCGCTGAACGAGGACCAGCCGTACGACTTCACCGTCGAGGGGCCGGACGGCTTCCAGCAGCGCTTCACCGGGATGCTCGACTGCCGGACGCGGGCCGCCGAGACGGGCACGACGACGCAGACCCTCACAGGCCCGTCCCCGACCCCGCTGTCCGTCCCGGTCACGGACACCAATCTCGCGGAGACCGGTGCGTCGAGCGCCACGCCGTGGATCACCGGTACGGCCATCGCGCTGGTCGTCCTCGGCGGCGCGGGCCTGGTCTTCACCCGCCGGCGCCAGGACGCCTCCGGCGACAACGGCTGACGGGGGAGAAGGGCTCGCGTCCCTACGAGGGGCGATCGAGGGCGGCGAGCCACTCCCTGATGGTGCGGAAGTCGGACTCCTGAAGGCCTCTGGCCGGGTCGACGCGGTGGAGCAGCGCCGGCCCGGGATGGGCGGCGGCCACCCACTGACGGTCCACGGCGCCGACCTCGTCGTCGACCCAGACGAACGGCCGGCCGCCGGCCCACGCGACGAGGGCCGGCGTCTTCCAGTGCAGCCCCCGCGGCCCACGGCCCTCCTCGCCCTCCTCCGGCAGACCCAGCACGGGAAGCCGCGGCAGCCCGAGAAGCGGGGCGACGACCTCGTTCGCCTCCTCCCCCCAGGTGGTGGCCCACACGAGCGAGCAACCCAGGGCCGACAGACGGGCGCCGATGCGGGGGTCGATCCGGGCGAGCAGGGGGTTGGCGTCGGCGGGGGCCGCCAGGGGAGGAGGGTACGGCGAACCGAACGGGATCAGGGGCCCGTCGATGTCGAGAAAAAGGAGAGGACGCAGAGGGCGCTGACGCTCCGTGGCCGCGGTCATGGTGCGGCACCCTACTGGCGCGACGGCGAGACGGACACCGCGGCCCGTACCGACTCCGGGGCGTGGTGGTGGAGGGTGGCGTGGGGGTCGCCTCCGACGGGGGTGTGGTCCGTGTGGACGGTGGCGGCGGACAGGCGGGGGACCGCGTGGAGGAGGGCGTGTTCGGCGGCGACGGCGATGCGGTGGGCCTCGACCACGGTGAGCCGCGCGTCGACGACGATGTCCGCCTCGGCGCGAAGGGCGTGGCCGATCCACCGCATCCGCACCTGCCCGGTGCCGAGGACGCCGTCGACACCGCGCAGCGTGGCGTGGGCCGTGGCGACGAGGTCCGGGTCGACGGAGTCCATCAGGCGCCGGTACACCTCGCGGGCCGCGTCCTTGAGGACCATCAGGATGGCGAGGGTGATGAGCAGCCCGACGACGGGGTCTGCGGCGCGCAGGCCCAGAGCGGTGCCGCCCGCGCCCAGCAGGACGGCGAGGGAGGTGAGACCGTCGGTACGGGCGTGCAGGCCGTCGGCGACCAGGGCGGCGGAGCCGATGCGGCGGCCGGTGCGGATGCGGTAGCGGGCCACCCACCCGTTGCCGACGAAACCGGCCAGCGCGGCACCGGACACGGCCCACAGGTGGGTGACCTCGCGGGGGTGCAGGAGACGGTCGACGGCCGTCCAGGCGGCCAGGACGGCAGAGGCGGCGATGGTGACGACGATGAGGACGCCCGCCAGGTCCTCGGCCCGGCCGTAGCCGTAGGTGTAGCGACGGTTGGCCGCCCGCCGGCCGAGGAGGAACGCGATGCCCAGCGGGACGGCGGTCAGCGCGTCGGCCGCGTTGTGCACGGTGTCGCCGAGCAGGGCCACCGACCCGGACAGGGCGACGATCACGGCCTGGACGAGGGCGGTGATCCCCAGGACGACCAGCGAGATCCACAGCGTGCGCATGCCCTCCCGGGATGTCTCCATCGCCGCGTCCACCCTGTCACCGGTGTCGTGACTGTGCGGCGTGAGGAGGTGCACGAGCCGATGCCTCAGCCGTCGCAGCCGCTTCAGCCGCCTCGTCGGCTCCGTCCGCGCCGGCCGGTCATGGTCGTGGTGTGCGTGCCGCTTCCCGTCCATGCGGCATACCGTGACAGACGGACCGCATTGCGGCTACAGCCGTCGTACAGGGCCTGACCAGGTGCGATGCGCTCGCAAGAGCCGCGCGGGTGCATCAGCCCCTCAGGACGCGGTCGAGCGCCGCCCGGCCTGCCGGACCCCACCCCGGCTTGCCGCCCGGAAGCCCCAAGTCCCCGTTCCGGCCCATCAGCGAGAGGAACAGGCTCTTCATGGCGGCAAGCCCGCGGGCGCGCCGGATCGTCGCCTCGTCCGCCCGGCCGTAGGCGTCGAAGAAGAGGGAGGCGGTGCTCGCGGGGAGGATGAGCCAGGCGGCCGCGAGGTCCCACGCCGGATCGCCGGCGGACACGTCGCCGAAGTCGACCACGCCGGAGAGTGTCCCGTCCGAGACGACCACGTTGGCCGGATGCAGGTCGGCGTGCATCCAGAGCGGCGGTCCCTCCCACTCGGGCGCGGCGACGGCGTCGTCCCAGACGGCGCGGACGTCGCCGGCGAGGCTGTCCGGGACGACAGCCTCGAAGAGCCGGTCGAAGCCGTCCGCGCAGGTCTTGGGATGGCCGCCGCGGTCCCCTCTGACCGGCGCGTCGGCGGGGGCCGGCACGTGGAGTGCCCTGAGGAACCCCGCCAGCGTGTCGGCCGCGTGGTCGCCGCGGCTGATCGAGGAGTGGTCCAGGGGGTCGCCGGGCACCCACGTCATCACGGTCCAGTGCTTGGGGAAGCGCCCGGACGGTTCGCCGGACCGCACCGGGGTGGGCACCGGAAGCGGCAGGCGCGGGGCCAGCACGGGCAGCCACCGCCGCTCGTTGAACTGGAACTCCGGAGTGGGATCCATGCGCTGCATGCGCACCGCCAGGTCCGTGCCGAGGCGCCACATCTGGTTGCCCCAGCCGCCCGCCACCTCGCGGATGGCAAGGCCCGCCAGGTCGGGATGCTGCTCCCGCAGCAGGTCGCGGACCAGGTCCGCGGTGATCTCGATGTCAGCGTGGGTCATGCGCCCGCACAGTACGGGATCGACTCGGGCGCCGTGACCGACAGTGACGAACCGGCGGCGCCCTGCTTCGCGTACCCGCAGGTCAGTGCGGTCCCGTGGGACGCGTTTCCGCCGAGGGGTGGCGGTACGGCAAGATGGGGTGTATCTGCCCACTGCCAGATTCAAGCTGCCGGACGGTTTCTCTTGGCTGAGTTCATTTACACCATGCGCAAGGCGCGCAAAGCGCACGGCGACAAGGTGATCCTCGACGACGTGACGACGAGCTTCCTTCCGGGGGCGAAGATCGGCGTCGTCGGCCCGAACGGCGCCGGAAAGTCGACGATCCTCAAGATCATGGCGGGGATCGAGCAGCCGTCCAACGGTGACGCCTTCCTCACGCCGGGTTACACGGTCGGCATCCTGCTCCAGGAGCCCCCCCTGACCGAGGACAAGACCGTCCTGGAGAACGTCCAGGAGGGTGTCGCCGAGATCAAGGGCAAGCTCGACCGGTTCAACGAGATCGCCGAGCAGATGGCGACCGAGTACACCGACGAGCTCATGGACGAGATGGGCAAGCTCCAGGAACAGCTCGACCACGCCAACGCGTGGGACCTCGACGCGCAGCTGGAGCAGGCCATGGACGCCCTGGGCTGCCCGCCCGGCGACTGGCCCGTCACCAACCTGTCCGGTGGTGAGAAGCGCCGCGTCGCGCTGTGCAAGCTCCTGCTGGAGCAGCCCGACCTGCTGCTGCTCGACGAGCCCACCAACCACCTCGACGCCGAGTCGGTGAACTGGCTGGAGCAGCACCTGGCCCAGTACCCGGGCACCGTCGTCGCGGTCACCCACGACCGGTACTTCCTGGACAACGTCGCCCAGTGGATCTGCGAGGTCGACCGCGGTCGCCTCTACCCCTACGAGGGCAACTACTCCAAGTACCTGGAGACCAAGGCCGCCCGCCTCAAGGTCGAGGGCCAGAAGGACGCCAAGCGGCAGAAGCGGCTCAAGGAAGAGCTGGAGTGGGTGCGCTCCAACGCCAAGGGGCGCCAGGCCAAGTCGAAGGCGCGTCTGGCCCGCTACGAGGAGATGGCCGCCGAGGCCGACAAGATGCGGAAGCTGGACTTCGAGGAGATCCAGATCCCGCCGGGCCCGCGCCTGGGCAACGTCGTCGTGGAGGTCAACAACCTCACCAAGGGCTTCGGCGAGAAGCTCCTCATCGACGACCTCAGCTTCACCCTCCCGCGCAACGGCATCGTCGGCATCATCGGCCCGAACGGCGCCGGCAAGACCACGCTGTTCAAGATGATCCAGGGGATCGAGGAGCCCGACTCCGGGTCCATCAAGGTCGGCGACACCGTCAAGATCTCCTACGTCGACCAGAGCCGCGAGAACATCGACCCGAAGAAGACGCTGTGGGCGGTCGTCTCCGACGAGCTCGACTACATCAACGTCGGCCAGGTCGAGATGCCGTCGCGGGCGTACGTCTCCGCGTTCGGTTTCAAGGGCCCGGACCAGCAGAAGCCGGCCGGTGTGCTCTCCGGCGGTGAGCGCAACCGCCTCAACCTGGCGCTCACCCTCAAGCAGGGCGGCAACCTGCTGCTCCTCGACGAGCCGACCAACGACCTCGACGTCGAGACGCTGTCCTCCCTGGAGAACGCGCTGCTGGAGTTCCCCGGCTGCGCCGTGGTCGTCTCCCACGACCGGTGGTTCCTCGACCGCGTGGCCACGCACATCCTGGCCTACGAGGGCGACTCCAAGTGGTTCTGGTTCGAGGGCAACTTCGAGTCGTACGAGAAGAACAAGATCGAGCGGCTGGGCCCGGACGCCGCGCGTCCGCACCGCGCCACCTACAAGAAGCTGACCCGAGGCTGATCTCTTGCGGCACATCTACCGCTGCCCGCTGCGCTGGGCGGACATGGACGCGTACGGCCACGTCAACAACGTGGTGTTCCTCCGCTACCTGGAGGAGGCCCGTATCGACTTCCTGTTCCGCCCGGAGAAGGACTTCAAGCAGGGGTCCGTGGTGGCGCGCCACGAGATCGACTACAAGCGGCAGCTCGTGCACCGGCACCACCCGGTCGACATCGAGCTGTGGGTCACGGAGATCAGGGCGGCGTCCTTCACCCTCACCTACGAGGTGAAGGACGACGACCTGGTCTACGTCCGCGCGTCGACGGTCATCGTGCCGTTCGACTTCCAGGCGCAGCGTCCCCGGCGGCTCACCGCGGAGGAGCGCGAGTTCCTCCAGGAGTACACGGACGACGCCACCGCCGGTGACAAGGAGGAGGCCGTCGCCGCATGACGGTTCTCCATCTCGCCGACGAGGGGGAGGCCGCGGATCTCGTGGCCTTCCTGTCCCGGCTGCTGCACTACGACCGCGGCGCCGCCGTCCGCCTCCAGGCGGCCGGCACGGCGCTCGCGGTCTTCGGCCGTCCCCCCTCGTTCGAGGTGCTGGCGATCCGCGCCGTGCGGCTCGCGAAGCCCTACGAGAACGGGCTGGACGTCACGCTCGACGTGACCGTGTCCGCCGGTGAGCTGCTGGAGTCGGTGGACGAGTCCGCCGCCACCGCGGCCGTGCCGGCGGCGGTCACCGGGCCGCCGTGGGCCGGGGTGCTCCCGCCGCGCGGCGGCTGGCACCCGGAGCCCGGTCTGCCGGAGCCCGAGCGGCTGCGCCGGCTCGTCTCCGCCTCGGTCGCCGAGTTCCGCTCCCGTAGCGAACAGCTGGCGCCCGAGCGGCGCACCCGGACCGAACTCGACCGGATAGGGCGGGAGATATGGTCCCGCACGGTCGCGGACACCGGGCTGCCGGTGCGCGCCGTGCACGCCGCCCAGTCGCTCGGGTTCCTGCGGGGCGACGACCAGGCCCTGTTCTCGTCCGGCTCGTGGCTGCGGCTGCGGACGCCCTACGGGTCGGTCGCGGTACGGCGGGCGGGCACGGGCGCCCTCGGACTCACCGTCCGCTGAGGCAGCGCAAGCCGCGCAGGACGGGCCACCCCGCCTACTCGTGCCCGCTGTCGTCCGGGCGGACCGCGATGTGGTCCGGTTCCAGTTCCAGGGCCACGCGGTCGCGCATGCCCAGGGCGTCCGTGTACTCCGCGGGAAGCTGGAGGCGGCCCGCGCGGTCCAGCATCGCGTACTCGCGGGCGACGACCTTCTCGTAGCCGGTGGCCGCGTCCACCTCGCTGCGGCGCAGCACCTCCGTCGAGGTGCGGCCGTCGCGGATGGCGACCGTGCGCCTGACCTCGCTCGCCACCGCCTGGTCGTGGGTGACGATCACGACGGTCGTGCCGAGCCGCTCGTTGGCCGTGCGGAACGCGGCGAAGATCTGCTCCCCGGTGTGCGAGTCCAGCTCGCCGGTCGGTTCGTCCGCGAGCAGCAGCGCCGGGTCGCCCGCGAGGGCCACCGCGATGGCGACCCGCTGCTGCTGGCCGCCGGACATCTCGTGCGGGCGCCGGTCCCGGCAGTCCGCCACCTCCAGCAGCTCCAGCAGCTCCAGCGCGCGTTCGGCGCGGGCCCGGCGCGCGGACCGGGAGCGTCCGCCGCGGCGCCCGGTCAACTGCATCGGCAGCGCCACGTTCTGCGCCGACGTCAGATACGGCAGCAGATTGCGGGAGGTCTGCTGCCAGACGAAGCCGACGACCTCACGGCGGTAGGCGAGCCGGTCCCGCGCGGACATCGTCAGCAGGTCGCGGCCCGCCACCCGGGCCGCGCCGGCCGTGGGCGTGTCCAGCCCGGCCAGGATGTTCATCAGGGTCGACTTGCCGCTGCCGGACGCGCCCACCAGCGCCATCAGCTCGCCCTCCCGCACCAGCAGGTCGAGCCCCTGGAGCGCCTGCACCTCCACGCCGTCCGCGGTGAACACGCGGACCAGCCGGTCGCAGGTGACGAGTGCGTCATGGCCGTACGCGGGCCGGTCCTTGCGGGCCGCGACCCGCTCGGTCAGGTCGGCCAGGGTCGGGTCCGAGGTCATCGGGAGCCTCCTGCGGGGAGAGGTCGACGCGTCACAGAAGCGGTCACGGGCACGGGCACGGGCACGGGCGGCGCGGACGCGGTCATCGCGCGTCCCCCGCCCGGAGTTCGCGCACCGCGCCCCTGCGCCCCGTCCACCAGGCCTGGGCCGCCGCGACGCCGACGGTCAGGGCGACCACCGCCAGCGCCGGCACCAGCAGGGAGAGCCGGTCGGCGCGCAGCAGGGCGCGTCCCGCGGCCGGCGCCCCGGTGGCGACGGCGACGGTCGTCAGGTCGATGCCGGGTGCCAGCAGCCGGATGGCGGCCCAGGCGGTGAGGACGCCGCCGACCGCGGCGAGCAGCGCCTGCGGCAGCGACTCCAGGATCAGCAGCCGCCTCCCCTGGGCCCGGGTGAGGCCCATGGTGCGCAGGCGGGCCAGCAGCGCGGCCCGCTCCGGTGCGGCGCGCAGCAGGGTCAGCAGCAGGGCGAGTGCGGCGTAGGCGGCGCCCGCCGCGACGGCGGCCACGTAGACGCGCTCGGCGCCGGTCTGCAGGGGGGACTCGACGGTGGCGTCGATCACGGCCGACCGGAGCCGGACCTGCGCGTCGCCGCCGGCGGCCTTCTTCAGCGCCGCCGCGTCCGGGTGGTCGCCGGTGACCAGCAGCCCGGTGGGCGGCTTCAGGCCGGCGCGCAGGGCGGAGCCGTCCACCACCAGGAAGTCGTCCGCGCCGAGCGCCGGCGTCCAGGTGCGCACCGCCACGATCCGCGCGGTGAACGAGTCGCCGTCCTCCATGATCACCGGGAACGGGTCGTCGCCGAGCCGCTCGGCCAGGGCGGGGGAACCCAGCGCGGGCACCGCGTCCTTCCCGGAGGCCCGCAGCGTGTCCGCGTCGAAGGCGCCGTCGTCCATGCGGCCGCTCAGCTCGGCGTACGGGTGCGGTTCGACCCCGGCCAGCGACACCCGTACGTTCCCGGCGAGCGCGGTGTAGGACACCTTCACGGGGGTGACGTCCTCGACGCCGGGGGCGCGCCGGACCCGGTCCTCGACACCGGTCCGCCGCGGGTCGAGGTTGTCCACGCGGGCGTCGGCGCCGACGGCGAACACCGACGCGCGTTCCCGGGCGTCGGCCACCCCGGCGAGCACCGAGCCGCCGAACGCGGCGGTGGTCAGCGCGGTCAGCAGCGCGAGCAGCGGCAGCACCGTGGAGCCGCCCGCGCGTCCCGCCCGGGCCAGCGACAGCGGGCCGACCACGCCCCGCATCCGCCGCGCCGGGCGGGCCAGCCCGCGCAACGGCAGCGGGTAGAGGCGCACCAGCAGCAGCGCGGCGATCACCGCGACCAGCACGGGCGCCAGGGACACCAGTTCGTCCCCCGTGGGGTCGCCCTCGGCGGACGTGCCGCGCGTACGCAGCGTCACGACCGCGCCCGCCGCCACGACGAGCAGCGTCACCTCGGTGACCAGGCGGCGTCTGGACGGGCGGGCCCGTACGACGTCCTCGCGGCTCGTGTGCACCCCCACCGCACGGTGGACGGCCACCGCGCGCAGCGGCAGGGCGGCCAGGGCGATCAGGGCGACGGCGCCCGCCGCGACCGCGGACTGGACGGGCCGTCCGGTGCCGACGGCGAGCCGGGCCGCCAGCAGACCGAGGGCGGCGGCCGGCACGGCGACCACCGCCGTCTCCGCCAGCAGCCGGCCCGCCAGACCGCGCAGCGAGGCGCCGCGGGCACGCAGCAGGGTGAGTTCGGCGCGGCGCCGCTCGGCGGCGAGGCCGCCCGCCATGCACAGCACCAGCGCCGCGACCGTGCCGGTGCCGAAGGCGGCGACCGCGACGAGGGGGCCGACGGCCGACCACAGCCCGTCGTACTCGCCGAGCACGGCGTCGAGGTCGGTGGTCACGTCCAGGTGCGGCGAGACGGCCGTGGTCGCGCGCTCCAGCAGCGGCCCGCCCTCCAGGGAGGCGACGGCCGACGTCAGCCGCTCCAGGTCACGGCCCTGGAGGGCGGGGAGGTCGGGGGCCAGCGTCCAGTACCGGGCGGGCGCCCCCGGGACGCTCAGCAGCGCCGGGCCCGCGTCCGGCGCCAGCAGCAGGGTGCCGGACCAGTACTGGCTGGGGACCGGGCCCTGGGTGACCATGAGGTTCGGCCTGTCCAGGCCGGGCAGCGCGGACCAGTACGCCCCGTCCGGCTCGCGGGGGACGACCACGCCGGTGACGCGCACGGCGAGCGGGTCGCCCTCCGCGCGGGGGAAGTGGACGACCGAGCCCACCCGGATGTTCAGCGCCTCGGCCGTCTCGGCGGTGACGGCGGCCTCCAGCGCGGAGACGGCGCGACCGGGATCGCCGGGGGCCTTCGGCAGCCGGCCCGCCGCGAGCCGGGAGTGGCCGGCGACCCCGCCCTGGGCGACCAGGTGGAACACCGGAGGAAGCCCGTCCGGCTGGGAGAGGTACGCGTCCGGGGTCTTGAGAGACCGGGTGGTGCGCACCCCGGCCGACGACTGCTCCCGGTCCAGCGGCAGCGCGCGGCCCGGCAGCGCGAGCAGCTTCGCGTACGGGCCCTCCACGGCCTCCCGGGTCAGCCGCTCCTCCCACGGCCCGTCGCTGAGGTACACGTCGGCGTCCGACGTCTGGAACTGGACGGTGGTGCGGGTGGGCCCGGCGGCCTCCAGAGCCCGGCGCATGCCCCGCTCGTCGTACCGGTCCAGCGCGGGCGGCAGCGCGGCGGCGAGGAACGCGGTCACCGCGACCAGCAGCGCGAGCGCCGCCGCGGCGCCCGGCGCGGTCCGCAGCCGGGTGCGCACCCAGGGCACGGTCACCCGCGAGGCGGCCGTCCCCGGCCGGCCGGAGGGCCGTACACTCACCTCACTCACCTCCCCGGTCGCGCAGCGAGGACACCGCGTCGACCCTGCGCAGGGCCAGGACGGCCGTGATCACGAGCGGGACGGCGGCCACCGCGGCCAGCAGCGCCGCCACCCGCAGCGGCGGCAGCACCACCAGCACCCCGGGCAGCGGGCGGGTCGCGTCGGCGGTCAGCATGACCAGCGGGATCACCGCCCGCGCCAGCACCGCCCCGAGCAGCACACCCACCGCGAGCGCCGTCCCCACCAGCACCCCGTGCTCGGCGAGCACCACCCGGGCCAGCCGGCGCCGGGAGGCGCCCAACGCGCGGAGCACCCCGAACTCGGCGGACCGCTCCCGCAGCGCCCCGGCCGCGCTCACCCCGAAGCCGACCGCCGTCAGGGCGGCCGCGGCGAACGCCGCCGCGGCGAAGGCGTTGCCGGGGCCGGCGCCGAACGGGTCGTCGCGCAGCCCGGCCGCGATCTCGTCGCGCACCACCACCCGGGACGGGGCGATGTCGGGCCACGTCCGCAGGGCCGCGGCGGCCCGCGCGGACGCGCCAGGCCCGGTGGCCAGCCACCACTCGTTGGGCAGCACGGCCTCGCCCGCGCCGGCCTGGAGCGCGCGGTTGACGGCGGCCAGGTCGAGCAGCAGGGCGCCCCCGTCGTCGTCCGCCCCGTCCGACGGGACGGTCGGCAGCGCCCGCACCGCGCGGGCGATCCGCACCGGGACGCTGCCGCCGCCGAGCTGCACGCTCAGCCGCTGCCCGACCCGCGCGCCGGTGGACTCCAGGTAGCGGTCCGTCGCCACCCCCTCGACCACGGGCACCGGCGGCTGCGGCACGCGCAGGTCCAGCGTGAGCGTCGTGGGCAGCCAGGCCATGTCGGGCGGGACGGGCGTGGCGGTGAAGTCGACGGTGGCCGGGGCCCCGGCGGCCATCCGCGGCCGTGCGGCGTCGTCGCCGGTGTCCGGGCCGGAGCCCGCGAGCGTCGGCCGCCAGCGGGCCGACAGCGGCAGGGCGCGGTCCCGGCCCGCGGTGTCGGCGGCGGTCAGCGCGGTGACGGCGAACCGGCTCCGCCCGCCCTGCCCCACCGGCTGCGGCAGGTCCACGTGGACGCCGGTCAGCGTCAGCGGTCCTGAGGGGCCCCCGGCGACGGCCACGAGGTCGACGGCCAGAGCGTGCGGCCGCCCGTCCTGGGGCAGCTCGCCGAGCACCAGCGGGTACGGGGTGCCGTGGGCGTCCTCCACGGTGGCGGTCACGTCGGCGGTGGCGGCGGCGTCCGGGCCGCGCAGCGACGCGGTCAGCGCGAGCCGCGCGGTGCCGGCCGGGATCCGGACGCCCGCCGTGGCGCCCTCCGGGGCCAGCCCGGACAGCGCCGTGCGTACCGGGACGTCCGCCAGGTCGGGGCGCATCAGCAGGGTGCCGGCCGTCTCCTCGGTGTCCAGCGCCAGCACCGTCGCCTGCCGTCCGCCGGACAGCGACACGCTCGTACGGAAGGCGGGGGAGGCCGTGCGGACGCCGGGGACGGCGGCGTAGGCGGCGCCGCGTCCCGGTCCCTCGGTGCCGTTGGACAGGACGCGCACCTGCGTGCCGGCCCGGAAGTCCGCCTGGTCGTCCTGTGAGCGTTCCCACGAGGAGCCCTGCCCGACCGCCAGCATGCCCAGCGCCACGGCGAGCACCAGCAGCAGCACCGGACCCGCCCCGCGCATCGGGCGGCGGCTGAGCTGCCACCCGGCCAGCGCCCCCGACAGCCCCCGGCTGCGGGCCGCCCGCCGTTCGGCGAGCCGCGCCGGCAGCGGCAGCAGCCGCAGCGTCAGCACCGTACCGGCGAGCAGCGCCAGCGCCGGGGCGGCCACCAGCAGCGGATCGACGCCCAGGTCCTCGCCGACGGCCCCCGACGGCCGGCTGCTCAGCTGCCAGTACGCCACCCCCGCGACCACCAGCAGCCCCAGGTCGCCGCCCGCCCGCACCAGGCCGGGCAGCGGCTTGGCGCGGCCGGGCGCGTACGGGGTGGCCAGCGCGGGGAGCGTGACGGCCAGCGCGCAGCCCAGCGCCACGCCCACCGACACCAGCCACACCGTGCCCTGCGAGGCGACCGAGGTGACGGAGGCGTCCAGGTGCAGCCCGATCCGGGCCAGCGCGCCCCGCCCGGCGAGCAGCCGGGTCAGCGGCCCCGCCAGCAGCGGCGCGCACAGCGCGGCGGGCGTGGCCAGCAGGAGCGCCTCCAGGGCGGCGAACCGCGCCACCTGGGCGCGGGAGGCGCCGCGGGCACGCAGCAGCCGGGTCTCCGCCGCGCGGTCGGAAGTCAGCAGCCGGGCCACCAGCAGCAGCGCGCACCCGGCGAGCAGGGCGAGCTGGAGGACCACCACGAGCAGCGTGGTGCGGGAGACGAACAGGGAGCGCTCGACGCGGTCCAGCGTGGCCGGCAGCTCACCGGCGGCGGTCGCCGAGCCGTGCAGGGCCGGCGCGGAGGGCAGCGCGGCCACGCCCTCCTTCATGGCGGTGCGCAGCGCGTCGATCCGGTCGGTGGTCATCCCGGAGAAGTCCGCCGAGGCCAGCCAGCCCACGGGCCCCGCGCTGACCCGGCCCCCGGTGAGCACGGCGGGGTCGGCGAGCAGCGGGCCGTAGGTGGTGAAGTGGACGGTGACGATCCCGCGGCCGTCGAGCTCGTCGAGCTGCCAGTAGGGCGCGGAGGTGTCGGCCGGCCGGTACAGGCCGGTGACGACCACCCGCGCGGAAGGCCCCTCCGTCCGGTTGTCCAGGGTGAACCGGGCGCCGGGGCGCAGGCCCAGCTCGCGGGCGGCGACGACGGGGAGGGCGACCTCGATCTCCGGTCCCGAGGGGCGCGCGGCGGGCATCCGGCCCTCGGTGAGGCGGATCTGGGTGCGGTCGAGCGCCGCGAAGTGCGTGAGGTCGGGATCGTCGCCCCCGGCGCGCCGGTCCGCCGGGCGCAGCGAGGGCGGCAGGCCGTACGGGCCGGACCGGGCCAGGGTGCGCAGCGTGACCGGCAGACCGTCGTAGGCCCGCCCGGCCGCCCGGCGCACGGCGGCGTCGGCGGCGGCCCTGCCGCCCTCGGGCAGCGACTCGGCCTTGACGAGGAGCGTGGTGGACGCGGCGTCACGGGGGTTGGCGAGCGCGTGCCGCAGGGCGCCGTCGCCGATCGTCGTGGAGTAGGCGGTGAGGGTGGCCAGGACGGCCGTGGTCAGCAGGACGGTGAGCAGCGCGGCGGCGAGCAGCGGACGGCGGGCCCGCGCGCGGGCGAGCACGAATCTCGCCGATCCCCCAGCGGCGTCCACCCCGACCCCCCGTGTTGTCCAGACCTCTCGGGGATGGTGTCAGAGGGACAACGCGGGAGGCACCGGTCGGAGTCCGCTTTTGACCTGATCGTGATCGCAATGCGGAGTCGCGTGCTCGGAATGTGACGCTCGCGTGATCCCGGACGGTCGGAGCCGCGCGGGGCCGGTCGGGCGGGTCGAAGCCCCTGGGGGCCCGTCAGTCCGGGGAGTTGACCATGGAGGCCGCCGCGTAGGTCAGGTACTTCCACAGGGTCTGCTCGTGCTCCTCGGACAGGCCCAGCTCGTCCACGGCGTCCCGCATGTGCCTCAGCCACGCGTCGTGTGCCGCCCGGTCCACCTTGAACGGGACGTGCCGCATCCGCAGCCGCGGATGACCCCGGTTCTGGCTGTAGGTGGTGGGACCGCCCCAGTACTGCATGAGGAACAGCGCCAGCCGCTCCTCGGCCGGGCCCAGGTCCTCCTCCGGGTACATGGGCCGCAGCAGCGGGTCCTCGGCCACGCCTTGGTAGAAACGGTGGACGAGCCGGCGGAAGGTGTCCTCCCCGCCGACCTGCTCGTAGAAGGTCTGCTCCTGAAGCGTGCCGCGCCGAATCTCTGTCACGCCGTCCATGGTCTCAGACGGGACGGCGTACGACTCAAGGCCTAGGACCGGCCACAGGATGGCGGTGCGGGCCGCGGCGTACGCGCCGCGGCCCGCCTCTGCCGGTCGGATCAGCCCCGGCGGATGGTGATCGTCGTCCAGGCGCCCACGTGGACCCGGTCGCCGTCCTGCAGCGGGACCGGGACGAACGGCTGGATCGGCTCCTCGGAGCCGTTGACCGTCGTGCCGTTCGTCGAGTTCTGGTCGACGACCGCCCAGCTGCCGTCCGGCTGCTGCACCAGCACCGCGTGCTGGTGCGAGACGCCCGGGTCCTCCGGCGGGGTCGACAGATCGATGTCGGGGGTGTCGCCGGTGGAGTGCCGGCGGCGGCCGATGGTGATCTGGTTGCCGGTGAGCGTGCGCTGCTGCTCGGGCGAGTACGCGGGCAGGTTCAGGCCCGCGGCCTCGGGGCCGGAGCGCTGCATCATCGCCATGAAGTACTCGCGGTCCGGGCCGATGGTCGCGGTCCAGGTGACCGGGCCCTGCTGCTGCCGCGGCTGCTGCGGGAAGCCGCCGGGTCCGGGCGGCGCCTGGGTGCCGCCCTGCTGCGGGTAGCCGTAACCGCCGTGTCCGCCGGGTCCGTTCGGACCGCCGGGACCGCCCGGGCCACCGGGGCCGCCGTGCCCGCCGGGACCGCCCGGGCCACCGGTCGGCGGGGAGATCACCCAGTCGTCGTCACCGCCGCCGTACGACGGGCCGCCGCCCTGCGGCGGACGGCCGGTCTCCTGCGGGAAGCCGGGCGGGGCCGGGGGACCGGAGTGGAACCCCCGCGGGGCGCCGGGGCCGCTCGGGCCACCGGGGCCGCCGTGCCCACCGGGACCGCC